>DXGC01000025.1 GCA_019114135.1 Candidatus Corynebacterium avicola | reverse complement strand
GATGACCAGCGCCACCATCCTGGCCCTGCCGGTAGCGGTCAGTGGTGCGTTACGGTGGGACACGGAAGACCTCCTGGTTGCTCGTCGTGAGTAGTGATTCACCCACCACGGTTACCGGAGGTCTTCCTTTTGCGTCATCCCGGTGGGGCGTTCACAACCTCCCCGGGAAGTACAGCTAACAACAGTAGGACCTCTCCGGCCACCACCTATCACCACAAGGACGTGACACCGTTGTCCAGCTCTCACCACACCACGATCGATCGCACCGCCCGCCATCGGACCCGTGCCGCCGCGACCGGCCTGTTCGGCGCCGCGCTTCTCACTCTCGGCGTCGCAGCTACCGCAGGCGCCGCCGCCGCGCAGGACACCCCGGACGACCTTCCCCCGGGCCAACCGCTGCCCAGCAACCAGGTCCTGTCCGTCGGGGACCGACCGTCCGGACCCGTGTCCACCCAGAACTTCAGTGCACGCACCGTGAGTCCCGGGGTGGCGCGGGTGTCCATCGACTCCAACTGCAACTACTTCAACCCTGGCTCGTGCGCCGATGATTACGCGGAGGGGGCGAAGTTCTCCTGGATCAACCTGGCCAACGGTCGCAGCGGGAGTAGTGAGATCCTCGCCGACGGTTCCGCCGCCGGCAGCTACGTCGACCTGCACACCGGCCCCGGACTGGTCGCTGTCACGGTGACCACGCCGAGCGACCTGCCGCAGATCAATCTCCAGGCTGCCGGCGGGGGTATCTTCCGCGTCGGCTGATCCGACTCTGCTCGATGCCGCACACTGCAGCACTTCTGCTGTGACTTCGGTCACGTTCGTCGCTGAGTCTTGTCTGGCGCACTGAGGTTAGCCTACGGTCTCTTGCTATGAGCCTTCCGCAGTACACCGGAGCTATGGTCCGCACAGCCACCGTCGAGGTGGCCGGCTCATCGATGGCCCCGGCGACCTCATCACCTTCCGACACCGTGACGGAGAAGTTGCTGGTCCACAGCCTCGGCGGATGGCATTTCGTCGTGCGTTCCGTCCCGTGTTTCGCCACCGACGTCTCCCTGGGGGACATCGTCCACTGCCAGGATCGCGAGGGCGTCCTCCACCTCGACGAGGTCAGTGTCAGGGGTGGGGCGTCCACCCTGCGGCTGCTCGTCGACGACGCCCACGAGCCTTTCACCGACGACCTGCTCTGCGAGCACCCCGCCGCGGCCGCTGGCTGGCCGGGGATGCGCGAACGCATCGCCGGCCAGCTCACCACCGTCGGGTGCACCGTGGAACGCCTCGGACGCCACCTCCTGGCCGTCTCCATCGGTCCGGACGTCGACATGACCTCCATCGAGCAGTTCCTCAACGAGCTGGCGGCAGATGGTGTGCTGCAGATCCAGCCCGGCTACATCCACCAGTAGCCACATATGACATCTGTCACCCCTCGTCCGTGACACCCGGTGAGGGGACTGGTGACGGACGGTACTACCCAGGTCAGAGCGGTCGCGGCATCGTGGAGTCATGACCACACCAGCCAACACAGCGGCCACCACAGCAACCACGGCAACGGCCGGCCCGGCCATCGCCGTCAAGAACCTCACCCGCACCTACCAGGCGAAGAGCAGGAAGGACGCCTTCTCCGCCGTCAAGGACGTCTCCTTCGAGGTCCGCACCGGCGAGGTGTACGGACTGCTCGGCACCAACGGTGCCGGCAAGACCTCCACCCTGGAGATCGTCGAGGGACTCGCCAGCCCCACCGAGGGCTCGGTCACCGTCCTCGGCGGGGATCCCGTCGCCGACCGTGCGCGGATCCGTCCGGAACTGGGCATCATGCTGCAGTCCGGAGGACTGCCCAAGGAGCTCACCGTCGTCGAGACGATGCGCATGTGGGCCGGTACCTGCTCACGTCCTCTACCCATCGAGCAGGTGCTCGACGATGTCGACCTCAACCACCGCACCGACGTCCGCGTCGGTTCCCTCTCCGGCGGTGAGCAGCGCCGCCTCGACCTGGCGTGTGCGCTGCTCAACGACCCCAGCATCATCATCCTCGACGAGCCGACCACCGGGCTGGACCCGGAGTCCCGCAGCCGTACCTGGGACCTGCTCACCGGGCTGAAGGCTCGCGGGGTCACGATGATCCTCACCACCCACTACCTGGAGGAGGCCGAGCGTCTGGCTGACCGGATCGCCATCATGCACAGCGGTGAGATCGCGGTGGAGGGACGCCTCGACGAACTCGTCGCCACCGAAGGTGCCGAGATCAGCGTGACGCTGCCCGGCAGCAGCGCGGACGTTTTCCCGTCCTTCCCCGGAGCCCAGGTGACCCGCGACGGCGCCAAGTTGCGGATCGAGACCAACGCCCTGCAGGACGACACCCGCCGCCTGCTCGACTGGGCGCACACCAACGGTGTCGCCTTCGAGAGCTTCAGTGCACGCCCCGCCAGCCTGGAACGGGTCTTCAGCAAGATCGCCGGCAAGCAGAGCTCGGTGTGAGAACCGGATACCGAGTAGATCACCGAGAAGGAGAGAACATCATGACCACCGCAACCCCTGCTACCAACACCACAGTTCCCGACCGTCCGACCACTGGCTCGGCCCTCAAGCGGTTCACCGCCCTGGCCCGGGCGGAGTCCCTCCAGTTCGTCCGTAACAAGACCCTGCTGATCAACGCGACAGTTGTTCCCATGGCGTTCGCCCTGGTGATGTACTTCATCCAGTCGGGGAACGACGAGGCCTCCAAGGTCGACGCTGCCGCGGCCGCGATGGAGTACTTCCTGCTCTTCGCGTTGATGTTCGTGCAGTTCTACACCGTTCTGTCCATGGTCACGACACGACGGGACGAGGGGGTTCTCAAACGACTGCGTACCGGCGAATCGCGTGATGTCGAGATTCTCGCTGCGTCGTCCGTCCCCGGAGCGGTTCTGACCATTGTGTTCACCGCCGTGATCGCTGTCCTGTTGATGGGGCTCGGCGCACCGGGGCCGGTGAATGTGGTCCCGATCATTGCATCGGTGGTTCTCGGCCTGGCCGTGGTGTCCGGACTCGCCCTGGTCACCAGCGGCTTCACCAAGAATGCCGAGGCGGCACAGATCACCTCCATGCCGGTGATGCTGCTGCTGTTCGCCTCCATGGGCATCTTCCGACAGCTGTATCCCGACACTGTGGCAGAGATCGTCGACCGCACTCCGTTCGCCCTGATCTTCGACCTCGCACAGTACGGGTGGGCCGGCAACACCATGGTGGATCGGATCACCGAGGGAGGGGCGGCACCGCTGGAGTCCGGTGCCGTGCTCACAGAAACCTGGCAGATGATGCTGATGCTGGCCGTGTGGGCCGCCGTGTGCCTCTGGGCGGGTGCGAAGTACGTCAAGTGGGACGTCCGTCACTGATCCCCGGTTAGATTGGACCCATGACAACACCGTTGCTCCACGCCGTCACCCGCCCCCGCCGTACCTGGCGGGGGCTCGGTGGCGGCGCGAAGCTCGCCGTCTACTCACGGTGGTCGATGCACCTGCTGCTCGTGATGTGCGGCGTCGGTGTGGTCGTCCTGACCCTGATCGCCCCCTTCGGAAAAGACGGTCTCGGGGTCACCGGTATCCAGGCGCTGCTGATCACCGTCCCCACACTCACCCTGACGGCCCTGGGGATGTGGATCACCGAACTGCGCCCGGAGTTCAACACGGTCGCGCGCCGGGAGCACGGGCGGTTGCTGCCCATCGCCGCGGTACTGTCCGCCGCCATCTGGGGCACGGGAATCGCCTTCTACGCCCTCGGGCACGGTCAGACGGCGCTGACCGGAGTCTTCCTGCTCTTCACGGCGATATCTCTGCCCCCGTTGTGCGTCCTGCCGTGGTTGCCGGGGCGGTGGAGCATCACCCTGTTCCTGGCCCTCATCACGACGGTGGTGATCTGGGCCGAAGTGCAGTGGTGGCCGATGTTCTGGTCCACGATGTTGTTGTCGACGTCCACCCTGTCGGCCTGGACAGTCAACCTGACCAAGGAACTGGAGCGCGCCCGGTTGACCGAGAGTGCCCTGCAGGTCAGCGAGGAGCGCCTGCGGTTCGCCCAGGAACTCCACGACACCCTCGGACAGCGGCTGGCTGCCGTGTCGATCAAGGCCGAGCTGGCCCGCGCGCTGGCCGCCCGCGGCGACGACCGGGTGGACGAGGAACTCGCCGAACTGCAGTCGCTGGTACGCGCCTCCACCACGGAGATGCGCGAGGTCATCGAGGGCTACCGCAACGTCACGCTGTCCTCCGAAGTTAAGGGGGCCAGCGAGCTGCTGCACAGCGCAGGTGTCCGGTTCACCGTCGAGGGCGAGCGGGACGCCCTGGCTCCCGCGCTGCGGGAGCCGGCGGCTTGGCTGGTGCGCGAGGGGACGACGAATGCCGTACGCCATTCCGCTGCCTCCTGGGTGACCCTGACCTTCACCGACCGCTCCGTCACCATGCTCAACGACGGTGTCGACCCCGGTACCGGCGGCATCGACAAGCTCTCCGGCCTCGCCGGTATCCGCCACCGTGCCGAGCCACTCGGCGCGACCCTCGTCGCCGAACGCGACGGTAACCTGTTCCGTGTGACCCTCAGCCTCCCGGAGAAGCCATGAGTATCCGTGTCATCGTCGTCGACGACGAGTCCCTCGTCGCCAGTTCGCCGTCCACCCTCCTCGGCCTGCAGGACGACCTGTCCGTCGTCGCCACCCTCGGTTCCGGCGAGGACCTGCTGGACTGGGTCGGGAATCACCAGGATCCGGAACCGGCGGCCGACGTGGTCGTCATGGACCTGGAGCTCGGCGGCATCGACGGCGTGGAGACCGCCGGACGCCTACCGGAGGGCATGGCCGTGCTCATCGTCACCAGCCACGGCCGTCCCCGCGCGCTGAAGCGCGCCCTGGGCAACGGTGTCCTGGGCTTCCTGCCGAAGACCTCCTCGGCCGAGGAGTTCGCCACCGCGGTACGTACCGTCCATTCGGGACGCCGCCACCTCGACCCCGAACTCGCGGCGGCGGCGATCAGTTCCGGCGAATCCCCGCTGACCGAGCGGGAGACCGAGGTGCTCGAGGTCGCAGGCCAGGGTGGCTCAGTGGAACAGATCGCCCAGACCGTCCACCTGGCGGCTGGGACCACCCGGAACTACCTCTCCTCGGCGATGGCGAAGACCGGCGCGTCCACCCGCTTCGAGGCCTGGCGCCTCGCCAGGGAGCGAGGCTGGCTGTAGCCAGTAGGATGAAGGTCATGACGCTGAGCCAGACTCCCTTCATCTCTCCGGACGACCTGTACGCCGCCAGCACCCGGGGTGACCGCATGGTCATCCTCGACTCCGACTGGGAGCCGGGCGGGGACACCGCCTGGAACCTCTACGTCACCCGGCACATCCCGGGCTCCTTCTTCTGCGACCCGACGACGATGCTCGCCGGATCCCCGTCATCCGGCCAGGGACGTGCCCCGCTGCCCAACCCCCGGGTACTCCAGCACTTCATCGACGACTGGGGCATCCAGCCGGGCCTGCCGGTGCGGATCTACGACCGGGGCGGGCTGCTCCACGCCGCCCGTGCATGGTGGGTTCTGCGTTGGGCGGGCGTGACGGACGTCCAGATCCTCGACGGTGGAACCAAGGCCTGGCAGGCCGCCGGGGGAGACGTCGCCGCCGGCATCGGCTGCATGCGCGGACGGGGCACCTTCGAGGCGTTCGCCGGCGGGGCACCGACCATGCCGGTGGCCTCCTTCGACGAGGTCGCGGCGCTCTCCGAAACAGCGTCCGACACCCAGCTGCTCATCGACGCCCGCACCTCCGACCGCTTCCACGGTCGCAGCGAGCCGATGGACCGTCGCGCCGGGCACATCCCGGGCGCGGTGAACGCCCCGGTCATCGACCTGCTCGACGACGCCGGCCGTGTCCCCTCGCCCGAGGTGGTGCGCGAAGGTCTCGCCGCCCACGGGCTCACCGCCGACACCGCCGCCGAGGCCGTGATCTACTCCGGCTCCGGCGTGGACTCCGCCCTGTTCATCGCGCTGATGGAGCATGCCGGGCTGCCTGCGGCACGGCACTTCGTCGGTGGATGGTCACAGTGGGCCCTCGACCGGTCGCGTCCGGTCAGTCTGTGACCTCTGTCGACCCCTGTCGACCTCTGTCGACCTCTGACGACCTCGGGCTCACCCGGTGGATCTCCTGAATCCCCTGTGGCGTAGTCCGCGCGTCATTATCCTGTGACCATGGAGGATGCCCGCAGGATCGCAGACGAGGTGCAGCAGGGGGCTGGCACGGACACCGGTGTTCGCTCCCTCGACGTCGTCACCCCGTTCGCCGGCACCGTCGTCCCGCTGGATTCGGTGCCCGACCCGCTCTTCGCTGCGGGCACGGTCGGTCCTGGTGTGGCGGTCATCCCCGACGCCGGGGTCGAGTACGTCACGGTCTGCGCACCGGTGCCCGGAACCCTGACCCGGCTGATGCCGCACCTGTTCCTCATCCTCACCGACGACGGCATTCCTGTGCTGGTGCATCTCGGCATCGACACCGCGCACCTGGATGGGCAAGGGTACTCCATCCATGCCGAGCAGGGTAAGCGTGTCGAGGCAGGTCAGCGCATCACCACCTATGCCCCGTTGGCGCTCGGCCGCCTGGGCTTCGACCCGATCGTCCCGGTGGTGGTGATGGGAGGTGGCGACAGTACGTCGGTGCGTCCCGCCCTGATCGTGGGGGAGCCCTGCGAGGTGGGGGACATCCTGTTCCGGGTGGACGCAGCCTAGACTGGGCACCATGCTTCGACGAGTCACCACGGCGACCTGCGCCCTGTTCATGCTCATCGGCGTCTCGCGCGCCGGTGAGCAGCTGAACCAGCCGTGGTCGGAGCGGGCGTTCTACGGCTTCTTCCTCGTCGAGTTCCTGCTGCTGCTCGTCGGCATCATCCTCACGGTGCGTGGCTACTTCGGCCCGGCCCGTCACCCGGTCAACCGGGTCTTCGTGGGCCTGAGCTGGGCAGGGACGATCGGTGCGCTGGTGCTGATGCTCGAGATCGTCCTGGACAACGAGCAGGTGCTGTGGCTCAACGTGATCTCCAGCGCGGTCATGTTCACCGGGGTTATGGGCGCGGCGGTGGTGGCCCTGTCCGCCAGCCCGTGGCGGGACCTGTTCTACTCGCGGCGCTCAGATCCCGTGCTTCGCGGCGATGATGCCGGCCATGGTGTCGCGCGGCAGCAGTCTGGCGGCGGGGAAAGCGACGGATGAACTTGAGCCGGTGGCGTACAGCGGTTTCGGGCGCTTCCCCGTCACGGCCAACAGGATCACCTCGGCGACCTGTTCGGCGCTGACCCCGTCGGTCTCGTTGGCGTTGAGCCGGTTCAACATGGTGGAGAATTCCTCGGCGTAGGGGCCGTGGTCGTCGACGTAGATGGTCCGACGTTCCGACAGGCCCGTGTTGATCGCCCCGGGTTCCATCACCGAGATCCCGACACCGAAGGGTGCCAGTTCGCGGCGCGCGGAGAAGGCGAAGGCCTTGATGGCGGCCTTCGAGGCCCCGTAGCTTCCGCGGTGGGCCAGCGGGAAGCTGCCGAGCATCGAGCCGACGAACACCACACGACCACGACCGATCTGCCGCATCTGCGGCAGCAGCAGCTGGGTGAGTTCCACATGCCCGATTACGTTGACCTGGAAGAGTCGTTGCAGAGCCTCGCGGGGGAGTTCCTCCAGCGGTCCGTTCTGCGATTCTCCGGCGTTGTTGACCAGCACCGTCACCGGGTTGGACGCCGTGACGCCCAGCGCCGCGAGGTGCTCCGGCACCGCGGCGATCGACGCCGGGTCCTCCAGGTCCAGCGGGATGAGGTCGACCCCGCGCGGCGCATTCGCCACCGACTTCTCCGACGTCGGGTTGCGTGAGGTGCCGATCACCCGGAACCCCTGTTTGACCAGTGCGGTGGCGGTGGCCTGGCCGATGCCGGAGGTCGCCCCGGTGACCAGGGCGATGTCGCCGACGCGGACCATCGGCAAGGACGGGGTGGTGAATCTGGAGAGGAAGGGTACTTTCGCCATGACAACAGTGTTACCCCTTCGTCGCGCGCTGCGAGGCGGAATCGGCTTTCGGTAGCCTGTGCCCATGCCCGCTTCCTCCGACTCTCCTCTGCTCCACGTCGACTGCGGCTACGGGCACAAGCATGCCCTCGGGCGTCTTCAGCTCGAGGTCGTCCCGGGAGAGATCGTGGTGGTGACAGGTCCGAACGGAGCCGGGAAGTCCACGCTGATGTCCACCATCGCCGGGGAGATCGAGCCGGTGGAGGGCGAGGTGAGGGTGGCCGGCGATCGTGACCCCGCCTCGCCGGACGGGGCGGGGGTGGTGACCTTCCTCGCCGACCCGTCCTTCTTCCCGGACCTCACCATCGGCGAGCACCTGGAGATGACCGCCCACCATGTCGGTGTCCCCGCCGACGAGCTCCGGGACTCCATCGAACGGTGGGAGGTCGCCGACATCGAGTCCGAGCTGCCGAGCCGCGTCTCCAGTGGTCAGCGGCAGCGGGCCTATCTGGCGCTGCAGTTGGCCTCCGCCACGGATGTCGTCGTCCTCGACGAACCGGAACGGCACCTGGACGGGGACTGGGTCCGCCGCCTCTGCGACGCTCTCGCCGACGTCGCTACGGGTGGTGCCGCGGTCGTGGTCGCCACGCACTCGACACACCTTGCAGGACGCACCGACCGCACCGTCCAGCTGTGAGTGGCGCCAGTGCCGTGAGCATCGCGGCAGCGGTGGCCGCCCTGCTCCTGGTGGTCTTCATCGCCGAGCGGATGCTGCCGCTGCGGGCGGTGGAGCGTGACGTCTGGGAGTGGCGGTTGCGTCCCACCGGGCGTTTCCCGGACCTCGACGAGTTCTCCCGGTGGCAGGTCGGCACACTCGGTGTCCTCGGTGGGCTGCTCGGCTACGGCACCGTGCCCTCGTACGCTGGCGTCGCCGTCGTGGTCGGCGCGCTCCTGACCATGGGGGTCCGACTGCTGGTGGGGGTGCGTCGCGTCCGTCTTCCGGAGGTCCTGGACAACGGCACCACCCGGGTGATGTTCACGATGTCCTCGGTGCTCAACGACTCCGAGCTCTCCGCCAACGTCTACGCCGCGGCATGGCTCCGGAAGACCCCGGTGTCCGCCGGTCGGATCCGCGGCCCCGTCCCCTTCGTGCTGATGTGGCGTCGGCTGCGTCGTCGGTTCTACATCCCGCTGCTGTTCCTGGTCACTGCCCTGGTCGTCGTGGCGCTCGGCCCGGACCCGGGGCTGTGGGCGCAGACCGGCCTGGTCGTCGCGTGGGGCGTCCTGTCCTCCGCGGTGTGGCGTGCCACCCGGATGGGCGTCCGCGGTGAACTGCCGTGGCGGCTGGCTTTCCTCGCCGCGGTGACGGTCGTGGGGACCGTCGGGTTCGCATCGTTCTGGCGTCCGGACGCCCTGCTGCTCTTCATCGTCCCGGTCGTCGCCGCCATCCTCTGGTGCGCGGTGGTGCGCGGGCGTCCGAGGAGGAACGACAACTTCGAGGTGACGGAGACCGGCATGGGTGTCGCCGTGCCGTTGGGGACGGTGTCCCACCTGTTCTCCGGGACGTTGGCGGTCATCCCCGCCTACCTCGCGGCGGTGCTCGGCAGCTGAGCGAATGCGGAGGTATGGGCGCGTCCGCTTGCCCCCGTCAGAACCCGCCCTCCGGTGCCTGTAGCCTCCTCAGCGTCATCTGAGCGTGCACAGCGTCATCGGAGAATGTCGCCTGGAGTGCCCGAAGCGACATTCTCCGATGACGCTGTGCACACTTCAATGACGGGAGCCGCAGGCCTCGTCTCTGGCGAGTAATCCTGCGGCTCACTTCCGACCCTTCCTCGACAGGGTGGCTTCATGTCTGTGAATACGCTCCCCAAAACCGGGCCGACATTGGTTGCTCGTCTCGAATCATGGCTGATGCTCGTGGACGGCCCGCCTTCCGTTCCCGGGTGCCCCTGACCACGGTGGTGGCGGGAAAGATGTCCACGTCACACCGGTGTACGTCTATACTGGCCCTCAAGTCATAACCGAATACGCCGTTCGTAGCCATCGTGGGAGAGGCCGACCCAGACACCGGCCGCCGTAGGAGCAACACCTCCCCGTCGACACTCTCAGGCACCCGTACCACCGTGGCGAGGCATCTCTGGAAAGAGCTGGTCACCGTCGTCCGTGACCCGGCCGCCGAAGGAGCAAA
>DXGC01000024.1 GCA_019114135.1 Candidatus Corynebacterium avicola | reverse complement strand
CAGCTGGTCGAGAACGGTGTCGTGGTCATCCGGACGACCGACGGCGAGACCCTCGTCGCCGCCGTCCAGGGTGGCTTCCTCTCCGTGTCCACGGAGAAGATCACCATCCTCGCCGATGACGCGCTGTGGGCCCACGAGGTCGACGTCCCCGCGGCCGAGGCTCGCCTGCGCGACGCCTCGACCGAGGAGGAGCGCGAGGACGCCGAGTCCGAGCTTCGCGCCGTGAAGCGTCTGCAGGAGAGCTGACAGCCGGCGACCCTGCACCACCACCGGGCGGTCCCTTCCATGATGGAAGGGACCGCCCGGTGTTTTTGGTCCCTTCGGCCCTGCCCGGTAGAATTCTCGTCAAGCTGAAATCCACCAGCTTTCCACTAGCTGTTGTGCGAAGGAGTCCGGTCGCAGATGACCACTGCGGTGTACCGGGCTCGAGACTCCCGACGAGAAGGGGCGTACCTGGTGATCTGGACGATCCTGGTGACCGTGGCGGTCATTATCGCCGTATGTGGCGTGATGATGGCTGGAGGCCGATTCCTCCTCCTCCGTAGTCGTGGTATCCCCGTGGTGATCCGGAGCCTGCCCAATCCCGATGGCAGGCACTGGCGCCACGGGGTTCTTGTATACGGGGCTCAGCGTGCCAGGGTCTACAAGCTCCGCTCCCTGCGTCCGGAGCCGGACCTGCAGCTGTCCCGTCAGCGTACCGAGATCACCGACCGACGGTCGATCACCGAATGGGAGTCCCAGTTCCTCGAGTCTGAGCTCCACGTGCTCGGACTGACCTCCGAGGACCAGGACCTGGAGGTTGCGCTGGACGACGCCGGGGACACCGCCCTGGTGTCCTGGCTGGAATCCGCACCGTCTGAGCGCATGGTGCGCCCGGCGACCCGCATCGATCCCCGCAACGGGCTGCGCTGAGCTGATTCCTGGGCCGACTCCTGGGGCGACTCTTGAGTCGGCGCCGTATCCCCATCGGGTAGCCTGTCACCCATGCGTCTGGTGATCTGCCGTTGTTCCGTCGACTACGAAGGTCGACTCGCCGCCCACCTCCCGGAGGCCGACCGTCTGGTGATGGTCAAGGCCGACGGTTCGGTCAGCATCCACGCCGATGACCGTGCCTACAAGCCGCTGAACTGGATGACCCCTCCGTGCACCCTCTCAGAGGTCGAGGCCTCCGAAGAGCAGCAGGATGCCGGCATCACGCAGGTCTGGCAGGTGGAGAACCCTAAGGGCGAGCGTCTGAGCATCCGGATCTCCGAGGTCTACTCCGACACCGCCCACGAGCTGGGGGAGGACCCGGGTCTTGTCAAGGACGGTGTGGAGGCTCACCTGCAGGAGCTGCTCGCCGCCCAGATCGACGTCCTCGGTGAGGGCTTCACCCTCATCCGTCGTGAGTACCCCACCGCGATCGGGCCGGTCGACATCCTGTCCCGCGACGCCGACGGGGCGACGGTCGCGGTGGAGATCAAGCGCCGCGGTGGTATCGACGGAGTCGAGCAACTCACCAGGTACGTCGAATTGCTCAACCGGGACGAGCTGCTCGCCCCGGTCCACGGGGTCTTCGCTGCCCAGGAGATCAAGCCGCAGGCCCGCACATTGGCCGAGGACCGTGGCTTCCGGTGCGTGACCCTGGACTACCAGGAGATGCGTGGCGTGGAGTCCGACGAACTCCGGCTGTTCTGACGGGGCCGGGGAGGTACTGGCGTCATGCCCCGTCGTAATCGGCCACGAGGACATTCCAGTGGCGCTCCGCGCGACCTGCCGCGAGACGGAGCGTCCTACCTCGGCACCTGGCGTGAGGAGGGGCCGGGTTGGTCCGCCAGTTCGGCCTACGGTGGATCCGAGACCTACCTGGTGCGTCGGATGGGGGCGACCTCCGCGGTGAAGCACTATGTCTGCCCCGGCTGCAACCAGGGCATACCGCCTGGTGTCGCCCACGTTGTGGCGTGGCCGGACACCGTCAACGGTGCGGAATACCGCAGGCACTGGCACACCGCCTGCTGGCAGCGGAGGCGTTAGAAGATGCTGATCGCCACCGGCCGACGCTAGCGGACGGGAGTGTGCCGCGGCGCTGTGTGGCGGTGGTTAGGATGGGTGGACATGAGCACACCGAACAATCCCGCACAGCGGCCCGGTGGGCCGGCGGCCCCGGATCGTTTCGCCTCCCGGGCCGTGGACCTGGGGGCACTGAAGGAAGCGTCCGAACAACGTCAGCGGGCCGCGGAGCGGACCCGTGAGGAGGCGGCGTCCGGCCAGAAGATCCCGCGCAGCGCCGTCGTCACCGCCGAGAGCTTCGAACAGGACCTGGTGGTCCGTTCCACCCAGGTCGCCGTGATCCTGCTGCTGGGCAGCCCGCGCGCCGAGGGCTGCGACGAGATGTCCGCCGAGTTCACCCGGCTGGCCGAGGCCCAGGACGAGAACGGTCAGCCGGTGCAGTGGGTCTTCCGCGAGGTCAACGTGGACACCACCCCGGAGATCGCCCAGGCACTGCAGGTGCAGCAGGTCCCGACGGTGCTGGCCCTGGCCGCCGGCCGGCCGCTGACCAACTTCGAGGGGGTGCAGCCCGCCGAGCAGATCGGTCAGTTCGTCGACGCCGTGGTACGCACGGTGGAAGGACGGCTTCCCGGACTGCCGGAGTCGGACGGGGACGCCGGCAACGGTGACGGGGACGCTGCCGGCACCGCCAGCACTGACGGAGCGTCCGACGCCGACCCTCGTTTCGACGCCGCCGCCGAACTCCTGGAGGAGGGGGACTACCGCGGCGCGGTGTCCGTCTACGACCGGATCATCTCCGAGTCCGCCTCCGACGAGGAGAACGGTGCGGAGACCGCCGCCGAGGCCAGGTCCGCCCGGGTGACCGCGCTGCTGCTGGAGCGGACCGCCGACGGCAACGCCGACGAGATCGACGAGCTGCTGCTGGCGGGGGAGCGGGAGCAGGCCTTCGACACCCTCATCGAGCAGATCCGCACCACCGCCGGTGACGAGCGCACCGCCGCCCGCGACCGGTTGCTGGAGATCTTCGCGATGTACGACGCCGGCGACCCCGGGGTCATCGACGCCCGCACGCGGATGGCCTCCGCACTGTTCTGATCGGTGCGGGACCGCACTGAGACCTCCTGAGCAGCCGGGGACACCCACCGGCCGGGTGCTGTGCCGGTGACAGCGGCAGATAGGGCACGATGGATGGTGTGAATGACACGATCATCTCGACCCCGGCCACGACGGACGCACTGGACGAGGACCTCGTCCTGGACCTGCGTGACGTCACCCTCGTCCGCGACGGGCGGCACCTGCTGCACCCGGTGACCTGGCAGGTGGAGGTGGACGAGCGCTGGATCGTCATCGGTCCGAATGGGGCGGGCAAGACCTCGCTGCTGACCATCGCCGGTGCGCGGGAGTACCCGAGCTCAGGTACCGCGCGCATCGTCGGGGAGACCTTGGGACGCACCGACGTCCGGGAGCTGCGGACCGCCGTGGGCATGTCCTCGGCGGCGATCGCCCACCAGATTCCCGGCGATGAGCGCGTGCTGGACCTGGTGATCTCGGCCGGCTACGACGTGATGGGCCGGTGGCGTGAGGTCTACGAGTCCGCCGACGAGGTCCGGGCCATGGAGATCCTGGAGCAGATGGGTGCACTGCATCTCGGCGACCAGATCTGGGGGACGTTGAGCGAGGGCGAACGCAAGCGTGTGCTCATCGCCCGCGCATTGATGAACGACCCGGAGTTGCTGCTGCTCGACGAGCCAGGTGCAGGTCTCGACCTGGGTGGTCGTGAGGATCTGGTGTCGCAACTGGGGGAGTTGGCCGGCGACCCGGACGCCCCGGCCATGGTGATGGTGACCCACCACGTCGAGGAGATCCCGCCCGGATTCACCCACGGTCTGATCCTCGACGAGGGCCACGTGGTCGCCCAGGGCCTGCTGGAGGACGTGATGACCTCCGAGAACCTCACCCGCGCCTACCACCAGCCGATCAGTCTGACCGTGGATGAGGACCGCTATTTCGCCCGCCGTACCCGGCGGGGTGGAAGCCACCGGGCCTGACGCGAAAGATCGCTAAGCTGGACGGCATGGTGGACGACATGGGTGACCGACCTCAGGATTCAGGTGACTCCGCTGGTGGCGCCGGAAACGCCGGTGGTGCCGGTGGCACAGGTGACGCTGCGGGAACCGGCCCGGTGGCTCCGCGCTACGCCTCGACGGTGCTGCTGCTGCGCGACACGCTCAGCGGTCCCGAGGTGTACGTCCAGGAGCGGGCGTCCACGATGCGTTTCTGCGCCGAGATGACCGTCTTCCCCGGTGGCGGTGTCGACGAGCGCGACCTGCCCGGTGACGTCGACGGCGACGGACACGACTCCCCGGAGATCGGGTGGAAGGGGCCGTCGACAGACTGGTGGGCCGAGCGCCTCGGAACCACCCCGGACATGGCACGTGCACTGGTGTGTGCCGCGGTGCGGGAGACCTTCGAGGAGACCGGGACGCTGCTCGCGGGGCACGCCTCCGAGGCTGCGGCGACGGTGAAGGACACCGCGGAGTACCTGCCGTACCGGGCGGAGCTGGAGAACCACCGCCTGGCCTTCTCCGACTTCCTCAACACCCACGACCTCGAACTGCGCGGTGACCTTCTGCGCCCCTGGGCGAACTGGGTGACCCCGGAGAGCCAGCCGATCCGCTACGACACCGCTTTCTTCGTCGCGGCCATGCCCGAGGGGCAGGAGGCCTACGGCGACACCCGCGAGGCGACCTCCACCGGGTGGTTCCGTCCTGGAACGCTTCTGGACGGCTGGCGCAACCGCAAGATCAACCTGATGCCGCCGACCTGGGCACAGTTGAAGATGCTGGACACCTTCCGCAGCGTCGAGGAGATCATGGAGTTCGCGGCCGCCCTGCGCGTCGACCCGGTCCGTGAGGAGCCGGTGGACGTGCCCTACATGGCCGAATACTACCTGCTGGAGACCCGGATGTACGGCTACCCGGAGCGGGTCTTCGCCCCGGGGATGAAATTCGCCGTGGACCCGGAGGACCTGCCACCGTCCCCGTACTCGTGAGCGGGGTGACCACGTGAGCCTCACCCTCGAAGACCTCTCCTGGTTGGACGCTCACCCCGAGGCGGTGGAGGCTGCCTCGGGGTTGGCGTTGACCAGGGCCTCGACCGTCCGTGACGTCGGGGAGCTACGCGGCTCCTACGGCGAGTACGCCCGGGCGCTGGTGGAGCTGGTCTCCGCGCGCCGTGCCGCTTCCGCCGGCGGGAAGATGCCGGCCGACTGGTGGGTCTGCGGTGACTCCGCCCAGCAGGCCACCCCGTCGGTGGTCGCCGCCGAGCGTGCCCGGGTCATCCGGGACGCTCTGGACGGCGGTGCAGCAGGTGCCGCAGCAGCCGCGGACGCCGTGGTCGCCGACGTGACCTGTTCGGTCGGCACCGAGCTGCCGCACCTGGCCGAACACGTCGGTCTGGTGGTCGGCGGGGACCTGGACCCCGCCCGTCTGGTGATGGCTGCGCGGAACATGGCGCTCGACCCCGGGGACACTGTCACGGCAGCGCGGACGCACCTGGTGCGTGCCGACGCGGTGCGTCCGGTGTTCGCTTCAGGGACCGTCGACGTCGTCGTCGCCGACCCGGCACGACGGACCGCCCGTGGGCGCATCCGCGACCCGAAGGACCTCATCCCGCCGCTGCCGGACCTTCTCTCCGCCCATGGTCTCGACCCGGACGGCAGCTCCGCCCCGGGTGCACCGGCGCTGGCCGTGAAGTGTGCCCCGGGTATCGACTACAGCGAGTGGCAGGGGCAGGTCGACGTGGTCAGCGTGGACGGTGGGGTCAAGGAGGCCTGTCTCTACAGCCACGCCCTGGCAACCCACGACCGCCGGGCCGTGGTCTTCCGGGACGGTGCGCGCGGCGAGGTCACCTCCTCGCAGGAGGAGTCCGACGCCGTCGGGGGAGTGGGCCGCTACATCCTCGACCCGGACGGAGCGGTGGTGCGCGCCGGGCTGGTGCGTCAGTACGCCGCCCGGCTGGGGTGGTGGCGTCTGGACCCGCACATCGCCTACCTCACCGGTGACCGTCTGGACGACGAGGTGCGGGCCGGACTGGTCCCGGGGCAGCGGGTCTTCGAGGTGCTCGACACCGTGCCGGTGAAGAAGCTCAGGTCGGCGTTAGCGGGGCTGTCCTGCGGGCGCCTGGAGGTCCTGGTGCGTGGCGTGGACCTTGACCCGGACCAGTTGAGGAAGAAGATGAAGCTGCGTGGGGCCGAGGCGCTGACCGTGGTGGTGGCGCGGGTAGGCGACACCCCGGTGGCCGTCATCGGACGTGAAGCCTCCCTCCGGGGGTAGTGATAATAAAATATTTGTCTCGGCCGCTGGAGGATAACTGCAGGTGGACGCCGGTACCTCGTGACTAGTTCCAAAAAAAGACATGAATGTGGTCAACATCACCGCAACTTCCAGGTAGACTCCGACTTCGAGAAAAGCACACCAAGCAGGAAGGCCTACGAATGTCGAACATCGTGGTTCTGGTCAAGCAGGTGCCGGACACCTACTCCGAGCGCAAGCTGACTGATGACGACTTCACCCTCGACCGTGAGAGCGCCGATGCGGTCCTCGACGAGATCAACGAGAACGCAGTCGAAGCGGCACTGCAGCTGAAGGAGGCCGGCGGGGACTACAACATCGTCGTGCTGTCCGTCGGCCCGGCCAGCGCCAAGGACGCTCTGCGCAAGGCGCTCTCCCTCGGTGCCGACGAGGCCATCCTCGTCACCGACGACGCCCTCGCCGGCTCCGACGCCCTGGGTACCGCCTGGACCCTGTCCAACGCCCTGAACCTGGTCGATGACATCGAGCTCATCATCGCCGGTAACGCCTCCACCGACGGTGTCGCCGGTGCTGTCCCGGGCCTGCTGTCCGAGTACCGCCAGGTCCCGGCCGTCACCCACCTGCGTTCCCTCGAGGTCGCCGGCGGCAAGGTCTCCGGTGAGCGCGTCACCGAGGACGGCGTCTACAAGGTCGAGGCCCCGACCCCGGCCATCGTCTCCGTCACGGAGAAGGCCAACACCCCGCGCTTCGCCGTCTTCAAGGGCATCATGGCCGCCAAGAAGAAGAAGATCCAGGAAGTCTCCCTGGCCGAGATCGGCGTCGACCCGTCCAACGTCGGCCTCGCCGCCGCTGCGACCCAGGTCACCAACGCTGCCCCGAAGGCAGCCAAGGAAGCTGGCGAGATCATCACCGACGAGGGAGACGGCGGCGACAAGCTGGTCGAGTTCCTCGTCTCCAAGAAGCTCGTCTAGTTCACCCTCCAATCAACATCTCGAACCTTTCGCGAAAGGAAACACAACCATGACCAACGTCCTGGTACTCGTCGAGCACACGCAGGGTGAACTGAAGAACTCCACCCTCGAGCTCATCACCGCCGCCCGCGTCTTCGGTGCCGTCGGCGCCGTCGTCGTCGGCGCCCCGGGCACCACAGAGAAGCTGCAGGGCGACCTGGCAGCAGCCGGTGCCGAGAACATCTA
This sequence comes from Candidatus Corynebacterium avicola, assembly GCA_019114135.1. Taxonomy (GTDB): domain Bacteria; phylum Actinomycetota; class Actinomycetes; order Mycobacteriales; family Mycobacteriaceae; genus Corynebacterium; species Corynebacterium avicola. The sequence goes on along the minus strand of DXGC01000024.1, from coordinate 414 downwards.
CGCCGCAGAGTCCGACACCGCCGCCGACCTCGTCGTCACCCCCTCCGTCGACGCCGTCTCCGGCCTGGCCGCCCAGTTCCAGGTCCCGGTGGTCATCGCCGCCGGTGCCGCAGGCAACGAGATCGCCGGCCGCGTCGGCGCCCGTGTCGCCTCCGGAACCCTCTACGACGTCATCGGCATCAACGAGGACCGCTCCGCAGACGGTTCCATCTTCGGTGGCGACTTCACCGTCACCTCCACCGCCGGTGGCACCGCCCCGGTGTACACCCTGCGTGCCGGTGCCGTTGACCCGGCCCCGCAGGCCGCCGCCGGTAACGTCTTCCCGGTCGAGCTGCCCGCCGCCGGTCCGACCGCCGTGACCATCACCTCCTTCTCCCCGGCGGAGAAGGCTGACCGTCCGGAGCTCACCGAGGC
>DXGC01000023.1 GCA_019114135.1 Candidatus Corynebacterium avicola | reverse complement strand
ACCGATCGCATGCGTTCAGCGATGCACTGGGATCGGGGGTAAAGCACCGGTGGACCAGGCCGTATCGGCCGCAGACCAACGGCAAGGTCGAGCGGTTCAACCGCACGTTGATGGCCGAGTGGGCCTATGCGAGGCCGTATCTCAGTGAGGCCAGTCGTGAGGCGGTGTACGACGAGTTCCTGGAATACTACAATCACCGCCGAGCCCATACGGGCATCGGCGGTCTGTCACCGTTGGACCGCGTTCACAACCTCACGGGGAACTACAACTAGCGCGCCCTTTACATGAGCGTTATGGTCGCCTTCGTAACCGGCTCCGAACAGTGCTTTCACCTCCCTGAAACGTTCGGAACGAAACAGCTTCAAGCGTCAAACTTCAGCACCCCTCACCCTGTTCGATCCTCAACTCTCCAAGGAGATGTCTTTCCCATGCTCTCTTTCCTGGCACTGTCGGCAACCACGGCAGCTGTCGGCATGACCGCCTTCCACCGCAAGGAGGTCCACCACCGCCGTCGGATGGACGCCCTCGACATCAACGTCCACATCAACGGCATCCGTGGTAAGTCCACCGTGACCCGCATGATCGGCGGTGTGCTCCGTGAAGCTGGACGCACCACCATCTCCAAGACGACCGGCACCTTCGCCTGCGTCATCGACCCGAAGGCCGGCGAGCACCCCATCAAGCGCACCGGCCCGGCGAACATCAACGAGCAGTACCGTTTCCTCGCCGAGTGGCTCGACGGTGCGGACGACCCGGTCGAGGCCCTGGTCGTCGAGTGCATGGCCGTGAAGCCGAAGTACCAGTCCATCTGCCAGGACGTCATCCTGCGCTCCCCGATCTCCGTGATCACCAACGTGCGCCTGGACCACCAGGAGGACATGGGAGACACCCTCGAGGAGATCGCCGCCTCCCTGTGCAACACCGTGCCGGACCACGGTGTCGTCGTCACCGGTGAGCGCGACCCGAAGCTGGTCGAGATCATCCGCGAGAAGTGCGAGGAGCGCGGCTCCCGCCTCGTCGTCGCCGAGGAGAGCGAGCTCTCCCGCAGCCTGTGCAGCAAGTTCGACTACCGCCAGTTCGAGGAGAACGTGGCCGTCGCACTGTCCGTCGCCGAGGTCCTGGGCATCGAGCCCGAGGTCGCCGCCCGTGGCATGGTCCGCGCCGAGCCGGACCCGGGCACCACCAAGATCGCCCACGTCCGCGACGTCGACCACGGTGCCTTCTACTGGGTCCCGATGTTCGCCGTGAACGACTGGGAGTCCACCACCCACGTCTTCAACTCCGTGGCCGACGAGGACCTGCCGGACGACTGCCGCAAGGTCGTCGCCCTGAACAACCGCTCCGACCGGACCGACCGCGCCGCCATGTTCGTCGACCTGGTCGCCGAGGAGCTCACCGAGAGCATCGACAAGGTCGTCCTCTACGGCGAGATCCAGGAGGTCGTCCAGCAGAAGCTGGTCGCCGCCGGTGTCGACGAGGACCTCATCGCCACCACGCACGACCTCGACGATGAGCAGGGAGCGTCCGGACGCGAGCTCGTCCAGCGTGCCCGCGAGGGCTTCGACAACGAGGACGTCGCCATCTTCGGCATGGTGAACATCCACACCGACCACGTCATCGCCATGGAGCGCTACGTGGACGCCCTCGCCGAGGAGAGCATCGAGGCGCCCGTCGCACAGGGCTCCGAGCAGTACGCCGAGGCCGCCGTCGCGTCCAACGGTGCCCACGCCGCCGACGCTGCCGAGTACGCCGAGCAGGCTGACCGCCGCGAGAGCGGCGACCGGGTCAAGGTCGGTGCCGCGTGACCTACCAGGACATCGGGAGCTACGGCTTCCTCACGGACTACGTGCACCTCACGTTCCTCGCCGGCATCATCATCAGCTACCTCTACTTCCGTAGGAAGCAGATCTCCATCGGTGGCTCCCTGGCCGTCGGCTACCTGGCCTCTGCGCTGTACATGCCGCAGAACGTGATGATGACCGTGCTGGTCTCCCTGCTCGGCTTCGTGATCATCAGGTTCGTCGTGCTGAAGATCTTCCTGCCGCGTCCCCGCCAGATCTTCGCCATCGGCCTCGCCGTCGGCGTGATCTGCGGTGGCATCTGGCTGGCCGTCTCCAGCTGGCTGCTGGACGGCGTCCCGGACTACGGCCTGGCGCTGATCGGCGTCATCGTCCCCGGCATGATCTGCAACTCGCTGATCAAGCAGGGCGTCGTGAAGACCCTGGTCCCGCTCGCCTGGATGGTGCCGGTCACCGGCATCGTCGGCCTGGGGCTGACCGTCGCCACCTCCAACATGCTGCCGCTGTCCATGTCGGCGCAGTTCACCGACCCGTCCATCGAGCCGCTGCCGATGCTCTTCCTGATGAGCGCCCTGTCGGTGCTCTTCGCCGTGCTGGTGCAGGAGGGCACCGTCCGGAACTGGAAGCTGCGCACCGGTGGCTACGTCACCTCCGGCGTGATCATCGCCGCCCTGACCAACTGGTGGTACGTGGCCGTGCTGGCCGTCGCCATGCTCGGCGTGTACGGCATCTACATGCTCTACTCCCGACGGGTGCCGCTGTTCGGCAAGGACCGCTTCGTGGTCCTCTGCTCCCTGGCCTTCACCCTGGTCACCATCATCGAGATGGGCGTCGCGGCAATCTGGGGCGTGCGCTTCGGCGGCCCGCAGAACGTGGTGTTCTGCGTCCTGCCGGCGATCATCGCCAATGACCTGGTGCAGTACGGATGGCGCCGCACCGGAGCCGGTGTCGGTATTTCTCTGGCGGGTGTCGCCGCCGTGGGTGTTCCGGTGATGGCTTGGACCTGAGGAAGACCAGTACCCAGGTCCTCCTGTTCGTTCTCCTGGTAGTACTCGTGGTTGTGCTGGCCGTGAAGTGCTCCGACAACGAACCGGACCCGCAGCCGCTGCCCAAAGCAACGGGCTCGGCTGCGTCGTCCTGTCGTGAGGGCGGGGCGACGACGGACGGCGCACAGGAGGGTGGCATGGTGTCCACCCCGGACCCGCACGCCACCGAGGCGGCGTGCGACGTCCTCGCCGACGGTGGTACCGCGGCGGACGCCATGGTCGCTGCCCAGTACGTCCTGGGCCTGACCGAACCGAACTACTCCGGCCCCGGAGGCGGCGGTGTCGCGGTCTACCACGACGCCCAGTCGGGCATCACGGAGACCTTCGACGGCACCGTGTACGCGCCCGAGGAGGAGGACCTCTTCGACAGCGAGTCCATCGGCGTCCCGCAGACCGACCGTCTGATGGACACCCTGCGTGACCGCTTCGGCACCCAGTCCCTGGCGCAGCTGACCGCCCCGGCGGAGCGGCTGGCGTCCGAGGGCTTCGAGGTCAGCGACCGGCTGGCTGACGCCATCAGCGCGCGGGAGAGTGACCTCGAGGACCTGGACCTCTTCGAGGACGGGATCCCGGATGCCGGGGACACGCTGAAGAACCCGGAGTACGCCGAGTACCTCGCCGGGCTCACCGGTACCGAGGACCCGATCGAGCCGCATGAACCGCTCTGCGTGAACTACCAGGGCAAGCGTGTTTGTGGTTCGGACTCGACGTCCACCGGGTTCATGGTCACCGCCGAGGCGCTGGGCATCCTGGACCACCTGGACCTGGCGCGGCTGACGCCGTACCCGGAGGAGGACGACGCCGATGCCGGGGACGGCCCGGCGGCGCGCGCGACCGCGCAGCACCTCATGATGGAGGCCGAGCGGATCGCGTTCACCAACGCCAACACCTGGATGGCGGATGCGTCCAAGAACGAGGACCGGTCCGACGAGTACGTCGACCGCATCGTGAAGGGTGCCGACCACCTCGAGGACGCTGCGGACAGCATCACCCAGAAGAAGACCCTGGACTCCGACATGGAGCCGGAGAAGCTCAGCGACTGGGAGAACCAGTACGAGGACAGTGACGACGAGGGCACCTCGCAGATCACCATCCGCGACTCCGCCGGCAGCATGGCCAGCCTGACGACCACCCTGCAGCGCAGCTTCGGCAGCGGCGAGATGGAGAACGGCTACTTCCTCAACAACTCGCTGGACAACTTCAGTGGTTCCGCCGAGGAGGGTGACCCGAACTACCGGGAGGCCGGTGCGCGCCCGCGTACCACCATGTCCCCGGTGCTGGTCTTCGACGATTCCGCCGACTCCGGTGCGGCACCGGTGATGGGGCTCGGTTCGCCCGGTGGACGGAAGATCCCGTCCTACGTGGTGAAGGCACTGGTCGGCATCGTGGACTGGGGTCTGACCCCGGACGAGGCGGTGCGGATGCCGAACTTCGGTGCCACGAACCGTAACTCCGTGTACTCCGTGAAGCAGTCCGGCCAGCAGAACGCCATGCGTAGGCTGCTGGAGGACTGGGGCCACAACCTGGAGTCCGGGAACTACAACTCCGGTCTGAGCGTGATCCAGGTCGGGGAGGACGGCGTGGTCAGCGCTGCCGACCAGCGGCGCGAGGGTTCCGCCGCCGGCGTGAACGTGGAGTAGTAGAGAGTAGGTCTGCGTGGGCATCGCCCCTGTCGGTGGTCGCTCGCGCAGCCACCGGGGCCGGGCGGAGCACCGTTGCGTTCCTACCGATCGACTTTTCGGACATTCCGTGCCACGGAACGTCCGAAAAGTCGATCGGTAGGAACATACCCACACCCCAACGCGCAGTCCCGGACCGTGCCATAGCGTCCGCACCGTACCGAAGCGTCCCCAAATCGGTACTTCGCTGCCACGGATCGAGCGATTCGGGGACGCGAAGGAACGCGTCAGCGCGGAGCGCCATACCAATGCACGGTTGCTCCACGGTCTTGGGGGAGCGGGGCGGTGGTAGGTTGAAGGAATGTCGCCTACCGACGGTCGGCGAACGGACCATCGACCGCCTCACAGGAGCAGCAGTGCCCACCCAGTCGAAAAGCCGCCGCGAGGAATACGCTGAGCTGACCCGCGCCGCCCTCGTCAGCGCGGGAAGCGATAGATTCGCCGAACAGGGCTACGCGAAGACCTCCATCATGCAGATCGCGGACGATGCCCGGGTGTCGAAGGGCGCCTTCTACCACCACTTTTCCGACAAGAAGGCGCTGCTGAAGGCGGTACTCAATGAGGCATGCGACAGGTCCGCCACAAAGATCGAGGAGGCGGTCGCAAGCCAGTCGGAAAGTGGTGACCTCGTCTCCGCCGCGCTCGATGCGGCGATGGAGGCGATCCAGGTCGACGGCCAGTACCGGGAACTGCGGCAACAGTCGGTCGGCGTCCTCGACGATGATGAGCGCCGGGAGCTGGACAACCGTATCCGGGTCCCACTGGTCTCGAAGATCTTCGACCGCCTGGAGGGGCAGGGGCAGCTCAGGGACGACGTTGACCTGTCTGCGGCCACCGTCCTGGTGGTCGGGCTCCTTGAAACGGCCTTGGACGACATGACCACCTCGGACGATCCCACGAAGCGTTATTCCGAGCTCCGTCCGATCCTGCTGGGGTTCATCAACTCTCTCACTGGTTAGTGACGAGGTCTTTGCGCCGTATCGAGGTGACGGCCGCGACCACTCCGACCGCCGCGACGATCGCGGCCACCGTGAACGAGGTGTGGAGACTGTCGATGAAAGCGGTGTTCGCCGCATCAACCACGGGATCACGCACGGCGTCCGGAAGAGCGTCCGACAGGACGTTCCCGCCGCCGGTTGCCGCGGTTTCTGCGGCGGAGTCCCGTGCGTCCCCGAGGATCTCGGTGTTCTGGTCGTTGGTGAACGCGTTGCTTACGCGGTTGGCGAAGAGCGCGCCCACGCCGGCGATTCCCACGGCTGTTCCCACCTGCTGGAAGGTCTCGTTGATACCCGAGGCGGCGCCGGTGCGTTCGGGTGTCGTGGTGGACACCGATAGCTCGGCACGAACGGGATTGAAAAGGCCCATTCCCATTCCCAGTATGAGCATCATGGGGAGAGCCGAGGTCCAGTTGTCCCCGGTGTCGACCAGACGGATGAGAAGAAGGCCGACCGTCACGCAGCTCAGTGACAAGGTGAGGACGACGCGGGGAGAGGTCCGGGACGCGATGGCTGAGGTCGCTGCGGCGCCGACGAAGATCGTCAACGTCAGCGGCAGGGCGCGCAGGCCGGTGTCCCACGCGCTGTAGCCGAGGTAGGACTGCAGGTAGGTGACGAACAGGAAGATCGCGGAGAACACTGCGATGTTGATGGTCAGGGTGACGATGTTCAGGCCGTTGTAGGTCCGGTTGCGGAACAGGGAAGGGTCGAACATCGCCCGTGATCCCTTGCGTATCTGGATGACGACGAGGACGACAGCGAGGACTATCCCGATGCCGAGGTAGCTGAGGATGGGAGCGCTGGTCCAGCCGTCGGCCTCGCCGCGCAGCAGCGCGAGGATGAAGAACGTTAGGGACGCTGAGAACACCGCGGCACCGTTGAGGTCGAGGGGCGGGACCGTCTCCGATCGCGATTCCGTGACCCGCAGCATCGCGATGGCCAGGCAGAGGATTCCGACGGGGACGTTGATCAGGAAGATCCAGCGCCAGTCGAGGCCGTCGGTGAGCCCACCGCCGAGGAGGGGACCGAAGGCGATCGCAAGGCCGCTGACGGCACCGAAGGTTCCGAAGGCACGGCTGCGGTCCGTCCCGGTGTAGACGTTGCCGATGAGAGCGGGGCCGACGGCGAACAGGATCGCACCTCCGAGCCCCTGGATGACGCGGGCCGCGATCAGGACGCCGGCATTCCAGGCCAGTCCACAGGCCAGGGAGGCGAGGGTGAAGATCACGAGCCCGATGACGAACAGCCGACGTCGTCCGATGCGGTCGCCCAGGGACCCCGCGGCGACGAGGATGGCCGCCAAACCGAGGGCGTAGGCGTCCAGAATCCACTGGAGCTGGGAGAACGAGGCGTTGAAGGCAGTTCGGATGTCGGGGAGGGCGACATTCACCACGGTCAGGTCGAGCATGAGCATGAATGCGCTCAATGAGGCGATGACCAATGTCCAGACCCGGCCCGTGGATGTCGACGTGGAACCGGGTGGAGAGAACGCGGCGGACGTGTGGGTTGCTGTTGACACGGCGAGCTCCAATCGGGAGGAAGACATTTCACATACCGTCGGTCGGTATGTATACCACAGGAATATCACATGACTGACGGTACTGTCTTCTGGAGACGAGATCGCGGCCACTGGCATCGACATAGGCCAATGTCCCCAGAACGCACTTTTTGTGGCACGAGGTCCCTAATCAGTGGCACAAAAAGTGCTCATACGGTACTTTTTGTGCCATGAAAGGTCCAGAGGCGATGGAGATCGTCGGTGATCTGGCCTCCCAGCAGTGGGGACTTGTCACCTCGGCGCAGGCGAAGAGAGATGGGGTTGACCAGCCGTCTCTGCGACGGATGTCGGAACAAGGTGCACTGGTCCGAATCCGGCATGGTGTCTATGCGAGTGCATCAACCTCTATGTCCGCCGAACTGGAGGTTAAAGCTCAATGGTTGGCTGTTCGGCCAGACATGATGGCCGCCGAGCGTGTCAGCGACCCGTCGCTGGCTAGTGAGACCGTGGTCTCGCACACGACAGCAGCCGAGATGTGGGGGATCGGTGACCTTTGGTCTGATGGCATCCATTTCACGGTGGGCGACCGCCGACGCAGTCGTCAGCCGGGCGTCCGTTTTCACCGGGCCGATGTGTCGGGGCAGGACTGGACGATTCATCCGGAATCCGGTCTGCCAGTAACCACCGTAGTCCGGACCATCGTCGACCTGGCCAAGGATGATCATGAGCCTGACCATCTGCTTGGTCTAGTTGCAGATGCCGCAGAGGCGTCTCTGTTGGAGGAGCAGGAGCTGCTCGATGCCTTTGTCGACCGGGAAAACGCATTCGGGGTCGACCGAGGTGACAGGAAGGCACTGCGAACCCTGTTGGGCAGTGTCTTTCCCGAGGAGAAGGAGGTCCGGAGGACACGTTCAGTTGTCGACCAAGCGATGAGCCCACTGTGGGAACAGGTCAATCAGCTGTCCGAGTCCTTGGCCTCGCGGGTCAATTGGGGTGAGGTCGTACCTGATCCGCTGACTCAGCACCTGGAGAGGATCGCCTCGCCACGACGGTACGCAGAGCCGATCATGCCTCGATCGGGTGGGCATGTGCAGGACACTGACATAAGAGATGTAGGAAACATCGAAAATGAAGAAGACACACGGCCAGATCACCACCGCTCTGAAGAGTGAGGCGAAGAAGCAGGGTCAGAGTCCCAATGATGCATACAACCAGTTCTTCCGGGAGGTCTTCCTCAGTGAGCTGATGCAGCACCAGCTCGGGTGGGTGCTTAAAGGTGGGTCCAACATCTACTGCCGAGTGCCAGGGGCACGCCATACCAAGGATCTCGACCTGTATCGACGCTATGAGCCCACGTCTTCCATAGGGGCAGCCGAAGCAATGGTCGACACTATGGACGGCCACAGGGCCGGCCCCTACACCTTCCGCGTCATCCGCCCGGAAAGAACAAGCGCCGTGGGAACGGTGGACAGTGAGCGTGTGAAGGTCAGGGTCATTCACGGTGTAAATAGCGAGCACTGCACCTTCTACGTGGATGTCAGTGGAGACCTTGAGGTGACGGGTGCGGTGGAACATCTTGAGGTTCCGTCGAGCTACCAGGTGGAGACCGAGTTCTTACCTCGCAGCTTTCGAGTCTTCTCATACCCTGTGGCCAGTCAGGTCGCGGACAAGATATGCGCAATGTACGAACGACATGGAGAACGGCCACCGGGCAGTGCTTCGACCCGCTACCACGACCTTTACGACGTTGCGTTGATAGCCTTGGAGCTCACCGTCACAGCCGAAGAACTGCGGGATGCGCTGGTGGCCCAGTGCAGGGTCCGTGATCTGACCCTGCCCACCAGCCTTGAACTTCCGGACGACAGTTGGATGGTCATGTATCCGGCCACGGCAAGGAACTTTGGTGGGAAGTACAGGGAACTGGAGGACCTTGACGAAGCGCTTCGGGTAGCGGGGCTGCTCGTGAACCCCGTCTTGAGTGGTGACGCCGAAGTGTCTGGTTGCTCCTGGGATCATACGGCATTGCGTTGGCTAGAATAGTTGTCCAGCTTTGACCATGCGCAGGAGTGCAGAACCTGATGGAGAAATGCGTCTGGCCCGGTGCGCGCACCCCCTGAAGACTCAGGGGAGTACGTGCACCGGGCCAGAGCTGTCTGACAGGTGAGTTGTCAGTCGCGCCCGTAGGCGCGGAGAGAAAGGGCCAGGCGGTTTTAGCTGGCCTTGGACTCGGCGGAAGCGATCGCGTCCTTGGCGGTCTCTTCGGAGTCCGCAGTGTGGAACTCGAGGATCTGGTCCACGTGGTTGTGGCCGTAGGCGGCCTGGCCGCTGCCGCCACGACGCTTCTCCAGCAGCTCCTCGCGCTGCTCCAGCGGGGTCTTCGGGTTGCCGAACATGCGGCGGGCGACCTCGGGGGTGTAGACGCGAGGGCTCTCGGCCGGCTCCTTGTAGTACACCGGCTTGATGTAGCGCAGGGCGCGCGGGCAGATGCGGGAGACGACCCAGCTGACCAGCCACGGCATCTTGTTGGCGGTGAACAGCAGCGGCTTCCAGAGGGTGAACATGGCCTGGTCCATCACCTTGGACTGCTTCACACCGAGCATCGGACGCATCCAGTGCGGGTAGGTGGCGATGATGCTGCGGCGGAACAGCGGACGGAAGACCTTGCGGATCGGGGCAGGCAGGTCGGTGAAGACGGTCTCGGCACCGTCGATGATGTGGTCGACGTTGCGGATCGCGGACTCGGAGGCGGAGAGCTTCTGGCGCCAGTCATCGAGGTACTTCAGGACCTCGCCGCGGGTCTTCGGGACGTCGGCCGGGTCGATCGGCTGGAACTTGGCGGCGGTGACCATCTGCTGCCAGTACTCGTTCTCCTCGTCACGGGAGAGCTTGCCGGGGCCGAA
>DXGC01000022.1 GCA_019114135.1 Candidatus Corynebacterium avicola | reverse complement strand
GTCATCTCCGGCGGGGAGAACATCTCCACCATCGAGGTGGAACAGACGATCATCAGCCACCCGGCGATCGCCGATGTCGCGGTCATCGGGGTGCCGGACGAGAAATGGGGCGAGCGACTGCGCGCCTACGTGGTGCTGGCGCCGGAGACCGACGCCAGTTCCACGGTCGAGAGTTCGGTGGTCGACCACTGCCGTGCGCTGATCGCCGGCTACAAGGTTCCGCGCGACTACCGGATCATCGAGGAACTGCCGAGGACGTCCACCGGCAAGGTCCGCAAGAACGTCCTGCGGGACGAGGCCGTCGAGGCGTAGACGGCGTCAGAAGTGCCGGTTCAGGAACCCGTAGGCCGGGTTCACTCCCCCGTTGCCGCCGTAACTGGTGGCGTGCGCGGCCTGACCAGGAACCAGGTCAAAGGGCACCTCAGCAGCCAGCAGCGCGGCATCTGAGGGGCTCGCAGTGGCAACCTGATCGCCGTCGCGTTCTGCCGCGAACTCGGTGAACTCCGTGGCGTGGGCACGGGTGTTCTGGGTGCGGTCGGTGGAGTTGCAGATGTAATCGGCACTGTTGCAGACGTCCATCACCCGGTCGGTGAGTTCTCCATAACCGCCATCCAGGGCGCCGAAGACACCTTCATTGCCCCGGGCGCTACCGCCGGGGACGGTCTCCGGGCTGCGGTTCGGGTTCGAGATCAACGCGGCGGAGCCGAACTTGTCCGAGTCGATCGGCCCACTGCCGTTCGCGATGTCGGCGACGACGCGGGAGGCGACGTCCGCGCCCAGGGAATATCCGGCGAGACTGATCGTCGAGGACGGGCACTGGGCCGCGGTCTGGGCGACGAGCTGCCGGGTCTTGGCGACGCCGTCGGCCCGGGACTCGGTGTAGGCCGTCTCCACGAAGGGGGCGGCGTTGTAGGACACCGTGCGGGAGGTCGAGTAGCCCAGCTTCTCCACCATGGCACCGAGATCGGAGACGTAGGCACCGACCGGGAAGTTGTCGGGCAGGCCCGGCACCGTGTTGCCGCCGCCGGGGACCAGGACGACGATGTCCGACTCACACCGCGGGATGTTCGGGGTGGCGACGGTGCCGTTGGAGGAGCCCAGGGCCGAGGCCGCGGGTGCACCGACGGCGGCGGCGAGACCGAGGGTTGCGGTGGCCAGGCCGGTTGCGAGAGCGGAACGGGTGAACCGGGAGGATCGGGAGAGGAATCGGAGAGGGGAATGCACAAGTTCTCCTGTGAGGGGTGGGGACAACGTCAGGAGCCTGTCGGAACAACAGACCAATGGAGAGAGAATGACGGTGGAATTATAAGCGCATTCGGCCCCCGAACGCGAGAAATCCCCCTGTCACCTCGTCGGTGACCGGGGGATTTCCTCTGTGGAGCCGCCGGGAATTGAACCCGGGTCCTCTGCAACCTCGCCAGGGCTTCTCCGTGCGCAGTCCACGGTGATCTCTGCTCGGCTCTCCGGGTCAGGCGGACGTGCCCGGATGATGAGCCCAGTCGCCCTGAGATGTCCGCTGCTCACCCGGACGACGGGGTGGCAGCGTCGAGTCCCTTAGCTGATGCCAGGAACCGGGTCAGGGACGAACCCGGGCTGACAGACACGCTTCGCTGATTAGGCAGCGAGAGCGTAGTCGCGCTGAGTGTTCTTCTCGGCGCCTATGAGTTGCTGCGACGCTTACGGTGGTCTCCAGCCTGCACCGGCACGCTTCCCCTGGCTCGGTGTACAGAGTCGAAACCAAATCGACCCCGTGCACATCACTGCGCCTTGCGGCACAGCCCACCGCCGGAAAGCTCGGCGACGGTAGTAGGGGTAACGCTACCAGATCACCCCTTTATTCCCTTGATCCGGCGGCCCAACTCACGGGTCGCCTCGCGCTCCTCGGTGCGGCGCTTGATGTCCTGGCGCTTGTCGTAGTCCTGCTTACCGGTGGCCAGCGCCAACTCGACCTTCATCCGGCCGTCGGCGAAGTACAGCGACAGCGGGACAAGGGTGTTGTTGCCGTCGCGCACCTTGCCCATCAGCGAGTCGATCTCGCCGCGGTGCAGCAGCAGTTTACGGACGCGCCGCGGGGCGTGGTTGGTCCAGGTGCCCTGGGCGTACTCGGGGATGTGGAGGTTACGCAGCCACACTTCCCCGTCGTCGATGGTGGCGAAGGCGTCGACGAGGGACGCCTTGCCCTGGCGCAGCGCCTTGACCTCGGTGCCGACCAGGGCGATGCCGGCCTCGACGGTGTCGAGGATGCGGTAGTTGTGCCGGGCTTTGCGGTTGGTGGCGACGGTCAACGGTTTGCCGCCCTTGCCGCCGGCGACCGCGCCGGACTTACCGGCCTTGGCCGCCTTCGCGCCCTTGCTTCGTCCGGAATCCACCGGTGTGCTCTTCTTCGCCATAGCGTCGTCCGAGTTTACCGGTTCGTCCTACGCGGAAGCTATTTCTTCACGTACCAGCGCAGGGTGACCTGCGCGGTGACCCCGGCTATCACGCCACCGATGACGACGACGAAGGGAGCGACCACCCATATGTCGCCGGTGGTGATCCGGGCGATGAGGTTGGCGTCGTAGAGCGAGGACAGGGCGGAGTCCAGCAGGGTGGACTTCGCGAGCAGCAGCGCACCGACCGACAGCAGCGAACCGATCACCGAGGCGATGACGGCCTCCAGGACGAACGGCGCCTGGGTGAACCAGCGGGTCGCACCGACCATGCGCATGATGCTGATCTCGTGACGACGCGAGAAGGCGGCGAGCTGCACCATGTTCATGATGAGGAACACCGCGGCGATGGCCTGCACGGCGGCGAGCACGAAGCTGGCGTTACGCACAGCGTCCAGGTTCTTCGTCGCCCCACGCAGGTCATCGCCCTGGTCGACGACGGTGGCGACGCCGGGCATCTCGGAGATTTCGTCGATGGCGCTGGTGTCCAGCGGGTCGGCGAGGCGGACGTGCAGCGCCGCCGGGAAGGCGTCCGGCGAGGTCTGCTCGACCAGCAGCGGGTCGGACTCGCCGAAGACGTCGACGAAGCGCTGGTAGCTCTGGTCCTTGTTGCGGTAGGTCAGCGACTCGACGTCGTCGTTGTCCTCCAGCTTATTGCGGAGGTCTGCACAGGTGTCGCTGGAGCAGTCGACGTCGTCGGCGGAGGTCTCGTCGTCGAGCTGGACCATGACCTCGATGCGGTCGAGGTAGAGCTCCTTGGTGTCGCTGGTCATGTTGGTGATCAGCACACCGGTGGCCAGCAGGGCCAGCGAGATGGCGGTGGTGATGATCATCGCGACGGTCATGGTGACGTTGCGGGTCAGCCCGGCGAGGGCTTCCTTGAGGACGAAGCGGATCTTCATCGTGATGTCTCCTTATCCTCTATCGTCCGACCGCGTAGACGCCGTGGGAGTCGTCGCGGACCAGTTTTCCGTTGCTGAGTTCCAGGACACGCTTGCGCATGGAGTCCACGGCCACGTCGTCGTGGGTGGACATCACCACGGTGGTGCCGCCCCGGTTGATCCGGGTGAGCAGCGCCATGATCTCGGCGGAGGTGTCCGGGTCGAGGTTGCCGGTGGGCTCGTCGGCGAGCAGGACGAGCGGACGGTTCACGGTGGCACGCGCGATCGCGACGCGCTGCTGCTCACCGCCGGAGAGCTCGTCGGGCATGCGCTGACCCTTGCCGGCCAGCCCCACCATCTCGAGCACCTCGGGGACGGCCTTGTCGATGGCCTCTCGGCGGCGGCCGGTGACCTCCAGAGCGAAGGCGACGTTGTCGTAGACGTTCTTCTTCGGCAGCAGGCGGAAGTCCTGGAAGACGTAGCCGATCTTCTGGCGCAGCTGCGGGACGCGCCGCTTCGCCAGTGCGTTGACGTGGAAGTCGGCAACGTGCAGGTTGCCGCTGTCGACGTCCTCCTCGCGGATCATCAGCTGGAGGAACGTGGACTTACCTGAGCCGGACGGCCCGATGAGGAAGACGAACTCCCCCTTCTCGATGTCCACCGAGATGTCCCGCAGGGCTGGGCGGGTCGAGGTCCGGTATGTCTTGGAGACCTTGTCGAAAGTGATCACGTCGCTACCGTACCCGACGGATGTAACAAAAGAAACGCATGTGACTTATGTGACTGAAGTGCTTCGTCTTGGGAGGAACAACTGCGATCACATCCTTCGGCGGGTACGTTCTCTGACAATGACTTCTTCAGAGAGCTCACCCGAGAATCCTCAGGCTGCCGCCGTCGACTCGTCGGACACCGCCCAGAAACCACCCACCGGGAAGGACGGTAAGAACCGGACCCCGGGTCTCCTCGGCGTCATCGAACGCCTGGGCAACCTGCTGCCCAACCCCTTCTGGCTGTTCATCTGCCTGGGCGCGATCGTCCTGGTGATCAGCTGGATCGGGTCGCTCATCGGCATGTCCGCCGAGGATCCGGAGACCGGTGAGACCGTCGAGGTCGCCAACCTCCTCAGCGCGGACGGCCTACAGTCGATCGTCACCAACGCGGTGACGAACTTCACCGAGTTCCCGCCGCTGGGAGTGATCATCACGGTGATGCTCGGTGTGGCCGTCGCCGAACATGCCGGCCTGATCTCCGCGGCCGTGCGCGGCATGGTCGCCCGCACCGGTCCGAAGACGCTGACCTTCGTCGTCGCTCTGACCGCCGTCACCGGCTCCGTGGCGTCCGACGCCATCTTCATCATCATGATCCCGCTCGGTGCGATGGCCTTCAACGCTTTGGGTCGCTCCCCCATCGTCGGCGCGGTCGTCGCCTTCGCTGGCTCGGCCGCCGGCTTCGACGCCTCTCTGCTGCTCAACATCACCGACGTCCTGCTGGCCGGTATCTCCACCTCTGCCGCACAGCTCGTCGACCCGAACTACGAAGTCAACCCGCTGTCGAACTACTACTTCGTCATCGGATCCTCGATCGTCCTCGCGGCGATCATCACGGTGCTCACCGAGTTCTTCATGGACAAGAAGATCTACCAGATCGTCAACCACGACGAGGTGGACTACAGCCAGGTGAACTTCACCGACGACAAGGGCGAGGTCGTCACCAGCCTGAAGCTGAACCCGTCCGAGGTCAAGGGACTCAAACTCACCGGGCTGGTGTTCATCGCCTGCCTGGCCGTCTACTTCGCGCTGCTGTTCGTCTCCGGCTCCCCGCTTCAGGGCGAGGGTGGCGCCGTGATGGAAAGCCCGCTGATCAACAACATCGCGGTGCCGATCGCGGTCATCTTCTTCATCCTCGGCCTGGTATACGGACTGAAGGTCAAGACCATCACCAAGTCCACGGATGTCCCGGACTTCATGGCCAAGGGCCTGGAGTCCATGCTGCCGATCCTGGTGCTGTTCTTCGTCGTCGCACAGTTCGTCGCCTGGTTCGACGAGTCCAACCTGGGCGTCTGGCTCTCCGTCAAGGGTTCCGACATGCTGCAGAGCTGGAACCTTCCCCCGGTGCTGCTGTTCGCCGGCTTCGTGCTGATGGTGGCGTTCCTCAACATGATGATCACCTCCGGTTCGGCGCAGTGGGCACTGATGGCGCCGGTGGTGGTGCCGATGATGATGTACCTGGGAATCGCTCCCGAGGTCTCCCAGATGCTGTACCGCATCGGCGACTCCGCCACCGCCATCGTCACCCCGATGAACCCCTACTTCGCCATGGCCTTCGCCTTCATCCTGAAGTACTACCGGAAGGCCGGCCTGGGCACGATCATGTCGATGATGATCCCCTACTGCCTGGTGATCATGGTCGGCTGGTTCCTGTTCTTCGTCGCCTGGTGGGCGCTCGGCATCCCGCTGGGCCCGGGTGCCCCGATGGAGTACCCGGCGCAGTAGGAGTTATCCCTCTGTTTCAAACCTCGCGACGAGGGCACGTGCCTTCTTGAGCCCGGCGGCGGAACCCTTCGCAGCTGCAAGCTTGTCCAGTCCGGGGAAGGACGCCGTGCCCTTCGGCACGAGTCCGCGTCGCTCTGCCTCCTCCAGTGCAGGCTGTGAGAGGGCACAGACATCCAGAACCCTGCTCAACCAGCGCGGCGCTTTTCCACCTGACTCCACCAGGTCCGCGGAGTACCCAACGGCCTCTGTGAGGATCGGCCAGAAGACGGGCAGGGAGTCCGGGAAGAGTTCCAGTGCCTTGACGATCTGCCCACCGACCAGCGGATAACCAAGCACTCTACGCACTACACGCTGAACTTGTGCAGGGTTGATGTCCAATTCGGACATCCACCCTCGCCCGTAAGCGGCAGAATGCTTGTCCAGCCTCCTTAGCTTGACCAGGAGCGCAGTGGCAGTGACATCGATGTAGGGAATATTGACGTCCGTGTGATCCGCACCGCGGAAAGAACCTTTGTAGGAAGGCTCCTTGATGAGCACTTCCCCGCGTTCTCCAGCTACGAGTTCCAGTCGGCCCTTCCTCGGGTCCGGCTTCTCGGGCAGCCATGTTCCAGTTTCGCGGTCACAGGTCTGACGGACTACCAGGAGACTCTTCATTGCACCGATCGCCACATATCGCACCCCGACGTCATCGGGAAGTGTGAGGTATAAGACCGTGTATTTCTCACCTTTGACGAACCGGTTCTGCAACTCGTCGAAGGCCACCTCTACTCCGTCACCTGTGCCGTCGGCGATGGACTGGTCCCAGTGGATGTCCCGGGCCCAGACGTCGTCGAAGGACCACGCCTTGAACGCTGCCGAGCCAAAGACATCATCGTTGTTGCTCGCTGTCACCTCGAGCCTTGTCTCAACATCCGCCGCCGATGACGGGGTCGGACCAGCAAGCGCCACGACCTCACGTGCCTGGACCACCGCTTTAGATGTCCCCTTTCGCTGCGCCAGCGTCCGCAGACCCCGCAGTTCCAGAACTGTCGAAGCATCAACGGATCCAGATGCAACTGCGGCCTGCACCGACGGCAACAACCGCCCCATCACGTCCACCGCCACATCGATGCCCGCCGGAATGCGGTTTCGTCCGGAGGCGTACCAAGTCAGGTCGTCGAGCATTGCCCAGGCCAGCGGCAGCATCCCCTGTTCAGCGATGTCCCGCAGCACCTCCGCGAAACTCGCGAAGTGACCGGGCGTCCCCTCCCAATCCAGCATCTCCGTTGAAGCGACACCGGGCACCAAAAGTCCCCGACTCCAGGCGTCCTGCACGGCCTGCCATGCCGTCTCCCGGGTCTTCTCCAGCGGGTAGCGCAGCGCAGAGACCATATTCACTGCACCACCGGCCCCAAAAGGCACCGGACGCCGAGCCGCCTGGAGCATCAAGCCCCCCATCGTCGGATCAGTGTAATCCGGGGACCTCAGGTGGGTCCTCGGCCGACCGGTGATGCGGCGCAGGGGCAGTCCGGTGAGAGCCGGCAGGAAATTCGGCCACAGTTCAAGGGCACCGTCGTCGTCGACGACGTCCCGCCATGGTCGCGTCCCGTCGTTGCCAGCCAGGACCTCCGCGCGGACGGCGAGCGACGTTGTCCGACGGATCCGGTTGGCCCCCGCAACCGTCTCCTCCCCGACCGGATGCTCCAGGTAGTCCAGCACGGCGTCCTGTGCAGTGAAATTCGTGTACGAACCACCGTAAAGCTGGATCGGAGCGATCTCCGCGAGTCGGTTCCGCAGGGCGTCCGTAACGGTCGCGAGATCGAGACGCAGGAGTGCGAGAGTCAGGTCAGCACCGACCGCATCTTTCCCCTCGTCCGCATAAATCTGGAGACGGTCAACAAGATCAGTGAAGGTGATCCGCATGTCAACGAAGCTGGGCATCGACAACACCACCGGCAGATTCTCGTACAGGAAGCTGACGAGGATGTCCCTGGCTTCGACCGGCCGCTCCGGTTTCGTCGACAACCCGTCCTTCACCCCGGACGATACGAACCCGCCGATAATCCAGTTGCCGGGCCAGGTGTCCCCCTTGAGCCAGTCGGTCCAGTAGATGCCCCGGAATGCGGCGACCGCGTCGTCGACATTGATCCTCGCTACGGGCAACAGCGTCGCAAGGCAGCGCTCAACGTCCAGCGGATCGTGACGAATAGACATCGCCGCCGCCGTCTCGGCAAGATTCTCCGGCGTCGCCGGGCCGGGGTCGAAATGTGGCACCTCCCAAAGCTGCGGGGTCGATGTCCATTCCAGGATCTCAGGGGAGAACGCCGACTCCGCCGCGGCCGAGTCCATTCCCCATGCCTTGTCGAGAGCATCGAGTGCCTTCGTAAGTTTGCTGTCTTCTCGCAGGTCGGCGAGGAGAGCGGCGATAATTCCCCGGGTCTCCGGAGCCGGAACGGGACGCTTCTGCAGCGTGCCGAAGACAGCTTTCTTCGCCTTTGCAGGCTTCGTCAGCAGCGTCATGGTCACGAGATCTGGCAGCGCGTCATCGTCTATCACCGCTGCCATGCGTGTGCCGAGGTACTCGATGGTCGGCGCGTCAGCCATACCCAGAATGAGCATCAGTTCGTCAGTCCGGTCGTGGATCTCAGTGTCCGTCAGCTCGAGGCCGGGGAGTTCGGCGATCCACTCCTTCCGGATTCCAGGCCCCGGCGCGCCTGCCACCAGCCCGAGGACCGTGTCAAGCGCCTCGCTCCTGGTAACCGCACCGATGTCGGTTCCGAAGCGGAACATCGGGATCACATGCTCTCGATGTGGCGCGGACAACTCACTGAGCACAAGGAGGTTCGGGCGGACACGGTCCGGTGAGAGGTCGACCATATCTGTCACCTCGCCCTGTCGTTGCTCATCGGCAACCCGGAACCACGTCTGAGCGTAAAGTCCCTCCGGAAGTGGATCCAGACCGAAAAGGTCGAAGTACCTGAGGAATTCCTCCGGATACCCGCGGTGATGCCAAGCTGCCTCAATCTGCTTGCCGAGTTTGAGCAGGTAATCCTCGCCACGGTCGGAAGCAGCCTCTGCCAACGGTCGGGCAAACGTTTCTCCATAGATTCCACGGGGGCCGGACCATCTGCCCCAGATTCCGGCCACTTTGCCGACCGCCACACCGAGCCGAATGCAGAACATGACCAACCGCTCGCCATCGGCGACAGGTATCGCATTCCGGTTCCACGACAGGTCCCGGGCACCGAATTTCGATAGACCACTCTTCGCCTGCCGCAATTGCTTTGTTGAACCCAATGCCTGTGTCCGAAGTTCCGCCATGGGAGCATCGGCGAAACCCCAGGAGTAGAACCAGTGCAGCGCCCACTGCAATGCCCCTGGCAATTCACGCAGCGTCTCGAGAACCTTCTCATCCGTCACACCAGGGAAAGTTTCCGGGATGGCACCGTCCGCTTTGTCACTCATGAATCTGTCCCTCCTGTTTCTCCCCGGAGTCTTCCTCGGTCAACTGCACCGCCAGCATGTGCTTGCAGGGACCCCGCAAACCGCGATACCGGAGATACCACTGGCAGGAACACCGCTGCCGCGACGTCCGGTAGTAGTCACCTCCCGTGGCGGTTACCGTGTATGTCCCCGGAGTATCCGTCACCGGTTCGATGTCGCCGCACTCGAGCAGACGTCGCGCTGCGACCAACCGTGGGTTGTCCTTGGTCACTTGCTCCGGGTCCAGCGGCAGTTCACGGTGGAAGAACATCCCGGTCCGATCGCCTTCATAGTTGTCCCAGCCGACGCGCCCTCCTGCTGCGAGATAAGCGAGAGCATCCACAACTCGCTCCCCGGGCAGACCAGTGTCTCCGCCCAGGCGGGCCACGTTGATGACTGGTTCGAAAGCCAGTATTGCGGCGACCAGGTCGGCGTCCTCTTCCACCGTCGGGGACGCCAACGCCTCCAGCAACGAGCCCTCCCCCGAGAACCCGCGGTAGATTTCCTCGGTCAGAGCAAGAGTGAGCCGAGCATCTGGCAACCCGAACTCGATGATCGTCACCGCTGGACCGGCGTAGACGCTCATCGACTCCAGATGTAACGCCAGTTTTTTGACCGCCGAGAGCCGATTGAGACCCGCGATCGGTACCGCGCCCGGTGAACTGTGGGTCGCCTTGCGTATTTCACCGCGAGTTGCGCGCCACCACACGGGACGCATACGTTCGCTGCTCGCCGGTGGGACCTGAGCCAGAGCTTTGCGCGCTGCGGCGGCGCCCACCGTGAACCGGTACTCCGCGGTACGCATGAGGGACGCCGTATTCCCAAGTGCCCGCACCCAACGCTCCGGCATCCTGACCTTCTGTTCCGTCTCCGAACGGTCTGGAGTGGAGAGGGTCATCGCTTCCGGTCCGACGTCGAGGTGAAGTAGCCCGGTACGTGGGATTTTTGCCAAAGCGGCGACGGTGGCCGACCCTAGGTCCACATTTGTGGTCCCGTGCCCGATCTCGCCGCCCTCGAAGCCCGTCGCCAACAGGTCCAACCGCGCATAGAGACCATTGCACGCAGAAAAGCACTCTGCCCGCAGTCGGTCCCCGTTGGCGGTGAGCACCGGGTCCCGCTGATCCTTCGGAACAGGCTTGAAGTAACGGGTTCGGGTGATCTCTGCGAGGGTCAGCAGTCCCCGCGACAGCACCAGCGGATGGGTGGCGAAGCCTCGGAAGAAACCGGGATGGTCGGTGAACCCTTCGCTGGTAAGTCCTGGTGCGAGATCGAGGGTCAGTCCATCTTCGGCAAGTGCCGATCCACATCTGTATGCGCGGTCCATCCGTCGTCCTTTCGGCTACTAGGCGTACCTCAAGGAGTGTACGGACCGCGCCGGACACTGCACGTCCACGGAACGGTACGCAGTTTCCTGTGCTGGCCGATAGCCTCGCGAGAAGTCGGCCTACGGGCGGAGGTGATCCAGTACCCGGACCTGCTGGCGGCCGTCACGGTCACGGACCATGACCCCCAGCGTCCGGAGCTTTTCCGCCGCCCCTTCAGCCTCGCCGACCTTCTTGTCGGTCAGCGCCCGTCGGCGGATGCGCAGCTGGTCCTCCGCTTCCGCGGACAGTGCACCATTACCCTCTACCCAGGCGGAGAACTCCCGCTCATGTGGATCGGTGTCGAGCAGCTCCGGGTAGCCATGCGCCCGCAATGCTGCACGCAGTCCGGGAATCATCTCGGACTCGCTGGCACCGCGGTAGATCTCGGCGGCGTCGCCGAGCAGCACCAGCTCCTTACCGGACGCGACGACTCCCGTGATCCTCTCCCGGGCGAAGAAGCGGTCGGAGTCCTTCAGGTGGCGGGTGATCCCGGCGTCCGACACCTCGATCGTCCCGGCGTCCTCCGTCCACGATGCGCAGATGAGGAAACCGGCGACGGCGCCGATGATGGTGAGCACCGGGACCGCCCAGACCAGCGGGAGTTCCGCGGCCAGACGCAGCGGACCGGGGGCATCGCCGATGATCCCGAGCAGCCAGGCGACCAGGGGGCCAACGACGAAGGCGGCGGCCAGTCCGATCAGGGCCCCACCGACGGTGAAGATCGGTGCGAAGTGGCCAGGAATGGCGACGCTGGTGGATTCGGAGTGAGGGGTTCCGGATGTCGTGTCGTGGGTGATGGACTCAGACATGATTGTCGTCCTTCTCAGTGGGTACAGCCAGATACCCCAGCACGGTGCGTCGCACCTCGGACGCAGGGTTGTGGCCGGGTCGGGCATCGAGGAAGCAGGCGTCCACGATGGTCAGGAGCCAGGCGGATGTGTGAACGGGGTCGAGGGCGTCGTCGACCTGGCCGGCCTCGATGGCCCGGGACACCAGGTCCTCCAGTCCGGCACGCTGAATCGACGTCGCCCTCTCGGAGACTTCGATGAGCTGCGGATCATGCCCCATCCGACGGATCGACTCGACGAGCATCCCTGCGGCGTAGGGGTAGGCGGCATCCGCGGCCAGGGTGGTGAGAATCTCCAGGATCGAGGCCAGCGGATCGGCGGAGTCCCGGTGCCGGCCGATGAGCTCCTCGGCGGTCAGGACGTCCGACTCGAACGGCGCGCGGAACAGCGACGCCTTGTCCGGGAAGTAGTAGAAGACACTGGCCGGGCTGGTGCCGACCTCGCGGGCCACCTGGGCGACGGAGGTGTTCTCGAAGCCCTGGACCGCGAAGAGCCGGGCTGCCGCCTCGGCGATCTCCGCCTTCTTCTGCGCGACCTTCTCCGGGTCGACCTTCCTCGCCACCGTGCACCTCTCCAACTGCGCCCGACCCCACTGTTGCCGGACAACGGTCACATAATGAATTGACTGACTAGTCAGACTATAGCACGACGCACCACCACGGCCCCAGCAAGGAGACCAAGCACCGCCAGAGCGGCACTGAGCACATACGGCGCCAAGGTGTCCGCTCCCCCGGTCAGCACCGGGGAGAAGCCGATGCCGATGAACAGGGCCACACCGGTGGCACCGCCCAGCTGGTCGGCTGCGCGTTGGACACCGGAGGCCGTGGCAGCGTCCTCATCCGTCACGCCACTGACCGCGACGTACTGCAGGGCGACGATGCCGAAGCCCATCCCGGCGGCGATCAGCAGCATCGCTGGCACCAGCGAGAATGGTCCGGCAACGGTACCGGCATCCAGGGATGCGGCCACCGCGATGGCGACCATGCCCAGTGCAGCGCAGGCAATCCCGGTCAGGGCGCACACCTGTGCACCCCACCGTTCGATCAGCTGAGGAATGTAGACCGAGGCCAGGATGAGGCTGAGCGCCAGCGGCACCAGGGTCAGCCCGGTGGTCAACGGGCTCAGCCCCATCCGGTCCTGCAGCAGGAACGTGAACAGGAGGAACGAGGACGACAGTGCCGCGCTGAGCAGCATCGTCGCACCGTTCGCCCCCAGTCGGGAACGGTGGGCCAGGATCTTCGGCGGGAGCAGCGGATCAGCGGCCCGGCGCTCCACCTTCACCAGGGCAACCGTCGCGACAACCGCGCCGATCAGCAACAGGGTCGGCACCCACCACGGACGAACTGCTTCACCGGCCTCCACGACCCCGGCGATGAACAACAACGGCGCCCCTGTGAGCAGCAGTGCACCCGGGACATCCGCCGTGGCGTCCTGCGTGGCCGTTCGGCCCGACGGAACAAGGATGAGGCTCGCCACCAGTACCAGTGCCACGAACGGCACGCTGACCAGGAACACCCAGCGCCAGCCGAGGAACTCGGTGATCACCCCGGACAGCACGAAGCCGACGACCAGGCCACTGCTGGCGACGGCGGCCCAGACACCGAGAGCGCGCGACCGCAGAGGCCCCTCGGGGAACATCAGGACGATCACGGACATTGCCGCGGGGGCCGCCAGAGCTTCACCGGCACCTTGGGCCAGACGCGCGGCGACAAGGACGCCGAAGCTGGGAGCGAGCCCGGCCACCAGGGACGCCGCCCCGAAAATGACGACTCCGGTGATGAGCATCCTTCGACGCCCGAGCAGGTCGCCGAGTCGGCCACCGAGCATGAGAAGACCACCGCCGGCGACGGTGTACCCGACGACGACCCAGGTCAACTGCCCGGGATCGGCGTCGAAATGTCGCCCGATGTCAGGCAGGGCGACGTTGACCACGGTCACGTCGACCGCGATGAGGAACTGTAGAAGAGAGAGGCTGGCCAGGATCAGCCAACGTCGTGAATCAGTCTGTCGTGATTCAGGCATGAGTAAATCTCCGTTACTTGAAGTGCATTGATCGGTACTTCAAGCGACGGATGCGTCTGCGGGTGATGCAGAAAAGGCTTCGGCGGACGCTCCGTCGCTAACGGAGGGTCTCGGTGACCGCGGCTGCGGCTGCTGATGCTGACATGGTTTTCAACGTAACACCACCGACGTGACAGGTCCCAAACACACAGTCCCGGTAACCTCGGCGAACATGAGTAGAGAACTCCCGTTGCACGGAAAGACCGCCCTGGTCACCGGGGTGTCTCGACGCCGCGGCATCGGCTACGGGATCGCCTGCGCACTGGCGAACCTCGGGGCAAGCGTCGCCGTCCATCACTTCCAGCCGCACGATGAACGTCTCCCCTGGGGCAGCGACGACCTCGACGAAGTGCGTGCGGGGATCCGCGCGCACCTGGTCGACGGTGCGTCCTTCACCGACGTCGACGCCGACCTGCAGGACGCCTCGAGGATCCCCGTGGTGTTGGACGAGGCGTTCTCGCTGACCAGGTCTCTGGACATTCTGGTCTGCAACCACGCCCGAAGCGGCGACGACGGCAGCATCCTCGACATGACCCCGGAACGGCTCGACGCCTTCTGGTACACGAATACCCGCTCCACGCTGCTGCTCACCGCGGAGTACGCGCGACGACTGTCGGGTCACGACGAGGAGCAGTCCGGCCAGGCACCATTGCGCCCGGGCGACCCCGTCCCCTTCCAGGGGCCCTTCGACGAACCGGTCGGCAACGTCTTCTGGATGACCTCCGGTCAGGTCGAGGACCCCATGCCCGGCGAAGTCGCCTACGCCACGAGCAAGGCCGCGCTCGCCGGCACCACGAAGACAGTGGCCGCGGAGCTGATGCGTCTCGGTATCGTCCTCAACACCGTCAATCCGGGCCCGGTGAACACCGGCTATCTCGACAGCGAGACCACCGACCGGGACCTGAGTGCGCTCGACGAGCGCTTCGCCGAACTTCCCTTCGGGCGCCTCGGCGTCCCCTCCGACCCTGCAGAGCTGATCGCCTGGCTGTCGACCAGCAAAGGGTCGTGGATCGTCGGCCAGGTCATCACCAGCGACGGAGGCTTCCGACTGACATGACGTCACGACTCCTGCTCATCGGCGGACGCTCCGGCGTCGGCAAATCCACCGTCGCCTTCGCCCTGCACAACCTGCTGGCGGAGCGGGACGTCCGGCATGCCGTCATCGAGGGCGATGCCCTCGATCTCGCCCACCCCGAGCCGTGGGAGCACGGACTCGCGGGGAAGAACCTTGCGGCGATGTGGGCGAACTACCGTGAACTCGGTTACCGGAACCTCATTCTCACCAACACCGTCTCCATCCTGGAGGCGGAGAAGTTGGCCGCGGCGATGGGCGATGATCCTCAGGTCACCGCGGTTCTCCTCGAGGCGTCCGACGAGACCACCGGAGATAGAATGTCCCGCCGCGAGCAGGGTGACAGCCTCTCCGACCACATTGAACGCAGCACCAGGATGGCCGCATTCCTGGACAAGAAGACCTCGGCCGAGGTTCACCGCGTCCCGACCGACGGGCGAACGCCGGAGGACCTGGCCACGGCGATCGCCGACCTGGCGGGGTGGCGCCAGGAGGACTGACTCACGTCCCCTTGACGTTCATCACCTGCCGCAGCCGGTGCAGGACCTTCACCAACGGCTCGGCGTCGGCCACGACCACGTCGATGTCCTTGTAGGCGTCCGGGATCTCGTCGACGAACTCCTCACCCGGCCGGTGCACGATTGAGCCCATCCGGTCCTCCAGGTCGTCGGCCGTGAACCGTCGCCGCGCCTCGGACCGTGAGAACTTCCGTCCTGCACCGTGCGGTGCCGACCGCAGGGCCGGCGCGAAGCCGCGGCCCTCGACCACGTAGGACGCCGTACCCATCGACCCCGGGATCAGCGCCTTCACACCCTCGTCCGCCTTCACGGCACCCTTCCGGGTGAGCCATACGGACTTGCCGTAGTGCTCCTCCTTCACGGTGTAGTTGTGGTGGCAGTTGATCCGCTCGGTCTCGGTCACCGGCTCCCCCACCCACTCGCCGAGCAGGGTGGAGAACCGGTCCATCATCTCCTCACGGTTCAACCAGGCGAAGCGCTGCGCCCAGGCCAGCTCCCGCAGGTAGCTGTCGAACTCGGGCGTGCCCTCCGGCAGGTAGGCGAGGTCCTGGTCGGGCAGCTCGACCCAGAACTTCCGCATCAGCCGCTGCGCGGTCTTGATGTGCTTCTGGGCGATCTTGTTACCCACGCCCCGGGACCCGGAGTGCAGGAACATCCAGACCCGGTCCTCCTCGTCGAGGCAGAGCTCGATGAAGTGGTTGCCGCCGCCGAGAGACCCCAGCTGCTGGCGCCACTTCTTCGAGTGCCCCAGGTCGACACCGGTGTCCTCGGCCAGTGCGGCGAGCTCCCGGGTACGGGCCTCAGCGGTGCCGCCGAGCACCCAGCCGTTGTAGCGGCCCGGGGACAGCGGGATGGCGCGCTCGATGGCGTCGCGCAGATCGATGAGGTCCTTACCCTGCAGGTCGTCGGCGGTGAAGGACGTCCGGACGCCGATCATGCCGCAGCCGATGTCGACACCGACGGCGGCCGGGATGACGGCCTTCTGTGTTCCGAAGACGGTACCGACCGAGGAGCCCTTGCCGAAGTGGGCGTCGGGCATCAGTGCGACGTGCGGGAAGATGAAGGGCAGGTCGGCGAGCTGACGTGCCTGGGTCAGGACGTTGTCGTCGACCTGGGAGGCGAAGCTCAGGAGCTTGTTCTCCTTGAGCGTGACGCCGGGGATGCCGGCGGATGTTCCGGCCATGATGTTCTTGCCTTTCTTGTGAAAGGGCGAAGGGCGACGGAACGCACGTCTCGGGATAGCCATCTGAGGGCCGGTCTTCTCCGGGCAGGTCACCTTCTGTGACCGTCGGGAAGAGTGGGAGATCCGCTCACCAGCCAAAGAAAACTGAAATGGGGACCGGCGGGATCGAAGATCCGGACGTGGCACCGACGCCTCGCCCGGATGGGGTGAGAGTCAGATGCGGTGGGTGAAGGGGTCATACGCATCACCGAAGAGTCGTTGCAGCGTATCTAGCTGCGACGACCACTGGCGGTGCTGTGCGCGCATGACCTTCGTCCCTTGTCTCGGATCTCTCACGGATGACTGGTGTCCAAGCGGATGCTGGACGCGATGATCCTTACACACCCCGCCGCGCGGCACAAGGGGTGTGGCCCGTTTCCTGTCACTCCCACTCCCGGTTGGTCTGGACGGGGTCGAACCAACCGGGAGTGGGAGTCCAGTCCCCAGGCTCTTCGGGCCCACTTGAACCTGACAGGTTTGAGGCGCCTGAGGGTGGTTTTCGCAGCGCAGACCAACCTGGGACGCCTTAAACCTCACACCAGTCCTCACACCGGTGATCCGAGATGCACCGGGAGGGCCCAGGCGGCACAAGGGCTGCGTCCCCCGTCCCGCGCTCCCCTAGTCCAGGCGCCGTGCCCCGGCGGACGGCTCCGCAGTGAAGAACGTCGGCGCCGGGAGACCACGGTCGGACGCCGCGGCAGCCACTGCGGTGGCCACGGTGTCCACGTCATCGGACGCAACGAGGGCGACGACGCTGCCCCCGAATCCACCACCGACCATCCGGGACCCGTAGGCACCGGCGGCTAGCGCCGCCTCCTGTGCACAGTCCAGCTCAGGCACGGAGACCTCGAACTTGTCCCGCAGGCTCTCATGGCTGGCGTTCATCAGCGCACCGAGTGCCGGAGCGTCCTGCTCCAGGTGGGTCCCGGCGCGATGCAGCAGCGGCAATGCGCCCTCACGGGTGCGACGGATCTCCTCGACGACGTGGGTCACGCGCGCCACCCCGTCCTGCACCGTGGTCGACCAGCGTGCCGCGGCCTCGTAGATCTCCTCGTCGGAGAACCTCTCGAGGGCGGCACCGATCGTGTCCACACCCAGGGACTCAGCCACACCGTCGATCACCTCACGTCGTGAGGCGTACTGGCCGTCGGCGAGCTGGTGACTGGCATTGGTGTTGATGATCAGCAGGGACAGCCCCGCCCCGGCCAGGTCACAGTCGACCAGGTCCACGGTGTCCGAGAGGAAGTCGGCGACCAGTGCCTTCCCCGGCTGGCCGTAGAAGGCACTGCGTTGGTCCAGTCCGCCGGTGGATGCACCGACGACCTCGTTCTCGGCTCGCATGCACGCCGCCACCAGGTGTTCGGTGTCGGCTTCCGACGGGATGTGGCCGACGGCGAGCTCATAGGCGGCCAGCGCCACGGAGCATTCCAGGGCCGCCGAGCTCGACACTCCGGCGCCCAGCGGGACGTCCGACACCAGGGCGATGTCCAGGCCCCCGCACGCGGGGATCACGCCGTCCTGCAGGCCAGCCCACACCGCTCCGGCGGCGTAGCCGGCCCAGGACGCGGGGTTCCCCGGTCCGATGTCGGCCAGCGCTACCTCGGTGGACTGCACACCGTCTGCGCCTGCTGCGCCCGGCTCCGCGGAGACCAGCCGGATGATGCCGTCCGTCCGCAGTCCCACGGCTGCGGCGGTTTTCTGCGGCAGAGCGAACGGCAGGGACATGCCACCGGCGTAGTCCACGTGCTCACCGATGAGGTTCACGCGGCCGGGGGCCGCCCACACGCCCTCGCACACGGCGCCGGCACCGTCAGCGTTCTCAGCACCGAAGTGACGCTGGAAGAGCTCACGGGCATCGGCGGCCAGGCGGGCATCGTCCCGGCTCGTCCACCAGTCGACCGGTGGGGTGTCGTTCGTCGTCATCCGAACCATCCTAGTCGGCGGACTCCGGCCAGATCTCACGCAGCCGGTGCGCGATGGTCTCGGGCGTGGTGTCGCTGATCCAGGCCCCGAAGGCGGACTCGGAACCAGCGAGGAACTTCATCCGGTTCGGCGAGCGCATCAGGGAGAACACCTGCAGGTGCAGACGCCCCTCCCCGCGCAGCGACTCATCGTCGCCAGTGAGCCGCGACTGCACCGGAACCTGGTTCCAGGCGGCGATGTACGGGGTCTTCTCCACGCCGTCGAAGTAGCGGTCGACCGCGGTGAACAGCGCCTTCAGCAGGCCAGGCAGCGCCGCGCGTTCCTCCTCGGTCAGGTCGGTGAGGTCACCGACCGCACGGTTCGGCATCAGCATGACCTCCAACGGCCACTTCGCCCCCGCAGGCACGTAGAGGGTGAACAGCGACGTGCTCAACACGATGCGCTCACCGGCACGCTGCTCGGCGGCCAGGACGTCCTCGAAGAGGTCGCGTCCGGTCGCGGCCCGGTGTTCGCGGGCGTTGCGCAGGACGCTGCGGGTGCGCGGCGGCAGGTAGGGGTAGCTGTAGATCTGCCCGTGCGGGTGCTGCAGCGTCACCCCGATCTCCTCACCGCGGTTCTCGAAGGGGGCGACCTGCAGGACACCGTCGATCTCCGACAGAGCGGCGGTGCGGTGCGTCCACGCCTCGACGACGGTGCGGATGCGGGAGACCGGCAGGTCCTTCAGCGACACCGTGGAGTCAGGGGTGAAGCAGATGACCTCGCAGCGTGCGGCCGCAGGACGACGCGGGAAGAGGTCCTCCCCGTCGACGTTCCACGCGTACTCGGCGGGGTCGTCCGGCAGGGCGATCCGCGTCGAGAAGGACGGGAAGCGGTTCTCGAAGACGACGACGTCGTAGTCGGACGCGGGGATCTCCGAGGGGAGGTTCCCCGGGGTGGTCGGTGCCAGCGGGTTCTCGTTCGCCGGGGGCATGAACGTGCGGTTGTTGCGGTGGGCCGCGTAAGTGATCCACTCCCCTGTCAGCGGGTCGCGTCGCATCTCCGACTCCGTCACCGACTCCGGCAGCTCCCGGTGGTCGACGAGTTCCCGGGTCACCTCGCCGGACAGGACGTCCGGGGAGTCGTCGAAGTAGATCAGCTCACGACCGTCGGCGAGGTGGGTGGCCGTGATCTTCAGGGGGTGGTCGGTCATCAGTGGTCCTCGCCGGGGAGCTTGTCCTCGTCGATGAGGGATTCGTCGACGACGACCGGGTTCAACCGGGCCCAGAGGACCAGCGCCGCGGCGACGACCAGCAGGATGACACCGGTCCAGACGTTGTCGCCCATGGACTTCGCCTCCCCGCTGTCCGGGTTGACGCCCGGGTCCATGAAGGCTGCGACGAGCAGCAGGATGACGCCGTAGATGCCGAGCAGTGCGGCGGTCACGGTGCGGATGTCGAAGGCACCGGCACGGTGCTTCTGTCCGTCCTCGCCGACCGGCGGACCGGCGGGACTCTGAGGTGTGATGTTCTCACTCATGGTGGTCTCCTTTACGTCGGTCAGGCGAAGATGATGTTCAGGGCGATGGCGATGCCGAGGGCAAGGACGCCGAGAGGCACCGTGCGTCGGTACCACGGCATCTCCTTCTCCTCTTGGTCCTCGAGCATCGACTTCGGGGTCACGGACTTCACGAAGCCGACGAGTTCCTCGTCCGGCTTCGGCGCGGTGAAGGAGGTGACGATCACGGACACCAGGATATCGACGACGAACGCCAGTCCGGCGGCGACGAAGGCCGTACCCTGTCCGGGCAGGTCGACGATCGGGTCGGAGCCCAGGGACAGTGCCCAGAAGATGATCGCCGCGGCGGTACCGGCGACCAGGCCGGACCAACCGGCGTGCGGGGTCATCCGCTTCCAGAACATACCGAGCAGGAAGGTGGCGAACAGCGGGGCGTTGAAGAAGCCGAACAGCGTCTGGAGGTAGTCCATGACGTTGCCGAAGTTGTTGGCGATCAGCGCGGTGAACACGGCGATGACGGTGGCGCCGACGGTGGCCCAGCGTCCGACCTTGAGGTAGTAGCCGTCCTCGCGGTCCTTGACCACGTAGGCCTGCCAGAGGTCGTAGCTGAACACGGTGTTGAAGGCGGAGATGTTCGCGGCCATACCGGCCATGAAGGACGCCAGCAGTCCGGCGATCGCGATACCCAGCAGGCCGGTCGGCAGCAGGTCACGCATGAGGTAGAGGATGGCGTCGTTCGGCACCGCGTCGCTGTTGCTGTCGGAGTAGGCAGAGACGATCGTGCCGGCGATCATGCCCGGGACGATGACGATGAAGGGGATGAACAGCTTGACGAAGGAGCCGATGATCGGGGTCTTGCGTGCGGCGCCGATGGAGTCGGACGCCATGGCGCGCTGCACCTCGACGAAGTTGGTGGTCCAGTAACCGAAGGAGAGCACGAAACCGAGGCCGAGGACGACACCAATGACGGAGAGCACCGGGCTGTCGAAGCCGGAGAGCTCCTGGGCCGGCCAGGCGTGGTTCTGGAAGTCGTTGACCTTCTCCTTCAGGCCACCCCAGCCACCGACCCGGTTCAGGCCGATGACGGTCAGCGGGGCCAGGGCCGCGACGATGACGAAGAACTGCAGCACCTCGGTGTAGATCGAGGCCGACAGTCCGCCCAGGGTGATGTAGGACAGGACGATCGCCGCGGCGGCGACCAGGGTGACCCACAGCGGCCAGCCGAGCAGGGCGTTGACCACCTTGGCCAGCAGCACCAGGTTCACACCGGCGATGAGAAGCTGCGCCAGGGCGAAAGACAGGGCGTTGACCAGGTGGGCGCCGTTGCCGAAGCGGCGGCGCATGAACTCCGGCACCGAGCGGACCTTGGAGCCGTAGTAGAAGGGCATCATCACGATGCCCAGGAAGACCATGGCCGGTACTGCACCGATCCAGAAGTAGTGCATGGTCTGCATGCCGTACTCGAGGCCGTTGGCGGACATGCCGATGATCTCGACGGCACCGAGGTTGGCGGCGACGAACGCCAGACCGGTCACCCAGGCGGGGAGACCACGGCCGGAGAGGAAGAAGTCGATCGAGCTGGACACGCGACGTTTCGCAGCCCAGCCGATGCCGAGGACGAAGGCGAAGAAGAGGGCTACGAGGAGGTAGTCCACCCAGCTCGCGTCGAGCCGGAGGACATTCTGTGCTGACTCCATGGAAGGACGCTTTCTAATCGGGGGAAGGGGTTCTGACCGGGGTGCGGGTCAGATGCCCCGGGGTTCAGGATTCACGGTTCGGGGTTCAGGCTCAGGTCGGTGGTGGGGCCACCTCCACTCGCCAGGAGCACCGCAGGCTCTCCCCGGGTTCCAGGACGACGAGATCGACACCGGAGTTCAGAGCGTCCGGCGGTGCGGTCATCGGCTCCACCGCCACAGCGCGACCGTCGGGACGACCCGGATAGGGCATGCCGGCCGCGGCGTCCGGCGTGAAGACCTGGAACCAGGACAGTTCCGGCGAGGTCGTCAGTGCCACGCCGGCGCCGTCGGGGCGTCGCAGGACGAACTGTGGCGGGGTGTCCCCCGGCGTCGGGTGCAGACAGTGGTCGAGCAGGGCGCCTGCCAGCCGGTTGTCCCTGGCAGGCAGGGCAACGGTGTCGTCCTGTTCCGGTCCGGCCGGCAGGCCGCGTACGTCCAGGGGCAGCACCGTGTGGTCCGGGACGGTGAGCGTGCAGTCGTCGGTCGGCGCACCCAGAGCCGAGGGGTAGAGGTGGAAACCGCAGGCGGCGGGCATGGGTTCCTCGGCGTCATTGCGCATGGCGAAGGATGCCTGCAGCCCGGAGTCGGTGACCTGGTAGGTCACGGAGAGGCGGAAGGGCCAGGGCCAGCCGGGTTCATCGGAGACGGAGAGTTCGAGCGTCACCGAGTCAGAGGTCGTGGACGTCACCGGCCAGACTCGGTCGGCGACCAGGCCATGCAGTGCGGTGTTCTTCCCCGGTTCGGTGAGCTCCAGCTGGTGGTGTTCACCGGCGTACTCGAAGGATGCCCCGTCCGTGCGGTTGGGCCACGGGGCCAGCACCAGGTTGGCGAAGAACGGGGCTTCGGCAGACTCCCCCGTGACCTCGTAGCCCTCGAGCAGGTCCGCACCGTCCAGGGTGAGCGACGACGGTCCGGCGCCGCGGGTCGCGATGGTCGCGCGACAGTCGCCGGAGTGGATCGTCACACTGGAGGCCTCTCGTGTCATTCAGATCACAATAATGGTCGGACCTCTGCAACAAAAGACCCGCCCCAGGGTGAACGCAGGTAACCCCGTGTGCCCTGGTCCTCCCAGATTCCCACCCCTGGTGATCCACGTCAGGAGTCCGCACCCTGACTCCCACTCCCGGGTGGTCGAGCCCCGTCAGAGCAACCGGGAGTGGGAGTGAGGACACGCCGCGAGGTGAGTCCGGTGCCCCGCCCCGTGCGACGTCAGGTTCGAGGTGCCGGATGTCAGGCTTGAGGTGTCTGAGGGTGGTTTCCGCGGCGCAGACCAACCTGAGGAACCTCAAACCTCACGTGCCTGACCGGACACCGGCATGAACCGACTGGACGTGCGCAATCCCTGGCGCCGCCTCTGGCCGCTTCCCCGGTTACTCCCCCTGCTGCTCCGCCATCCGCCAGCGGATACCGGCCTCCAACAGTCCGTCGATGTCACCGTCGAGAACCTTGGAGGGGTCGTTCACCTCGTAGTTGTTCCGCAGATCCTTGACCATCTGGTACGGGTGCAGCACGTAGGAGCGCATCTGGTTGCCCCAGGAGTTGGAGCCGTCGCCACGCAGCGCGTCCATCTCCGCGGCCTCCTCCTGGCGCTTGCGCTCCAGCAGCTTCGCCGCCAGCACCCGCATCGCCGAGGCCTTGTTCTGGATCTGCGACTTCTCGTTCTGACAGGTCACCACGATGCCGGTCGGCTCGTGGGTCAGGCGCACCGCCGAGTCGGTGGTGTTCACCGACTGACCACCGGGGCCGGAGGAGCGGTAGACGTCCACGCGCACGTCGTTCTCGTCGATGTCCACGTGGTCGCTGGTCTCCACCACGGGCAGCACCTCGACCTCGGCGAAGGAGGTCTGGCGGCGCCCCTGGTTGTCGAAGGGGCTGATGCGCACCAGGCGGTGGGTGCCCTGCTCGACCGACAGGGTGCCGTACATGTAGTCGCCGTGGACCACGAAGGTGGCGGACTTGATGCCTGCCTCCTCGGCGTAGGAGATGTCGTAGACCTCGACCTTGTGGTCGTTCTTCTCCGCCCAGCGGGTGTACATGCGCATCAGCATCTCGGCCCAGTCGGCGGCGTCCACACCACCGGCGGCCGAGCGGATGTTCACCACGGCCTCACGGGCGTCGTACTCCCCGGAGAGCATGGTGGTGACCTCGAGCGACTCGATGTCGGTGCGCAGCTCGTCGAGCTCGGCGTCTGCGAGCTCCTTCGCCTCGGCGCCTTCCGCGGCGTCCTCGGCACCGGCCTCCTCGGCCATCTCGTACATCACCGGCAGGTCGTCGAGCCGGGAGCGCAGGCCGCGGACCTTCTTCAGCCGCGCCTGGACGTGGCTGAGCTGGCTGGTGACCTGCTGTGCATGGTCCGGGTCGTCCCACAGCGAGGGGTCGGCGGCCTGCTCCTCGAGCTCACGGGAGCGCGAGTCCAACTCATCGAGGTCGAGCACCTTCTCGATGGTGGTGAGGGTGGTGTCCAGGTCGTCGATCGCTGAGGTCACATCAGGCTGCATGGTGCCCCAGTCTAGCCGCCGTGCGGCACCGCCCCTTAATACCCCACACGAATACCCCGCACGAATGCCCCGCAGAACCAGGCCCGGTTATGTGCCCCACCGACTGCACGCCGCCACCCGGGCGGGCACAATGGCCCGTATGACCCAGCCGATTCCGGAAGAAGCACTCAAAGCCGTCACCAAGACCTTCATCATCTCCCACGAGCGGGACGACGACGCCGCCCTCGCCCAGGCGCTGGTCTACAACGCCGGACGGCTCGCCTGGCGGATGCGCGAGGCCGGCCTGACCACCGAGTTCAAGACCTCGGTCTCCGACGTCGTCACCGCCGCCGACCGGGCGGCCGAGGACTTCATCGCCGAGACCCTGCGCACCCTGCGCCCCGAGGACGGTCTGCTCGGCGAGGAGGGCACCGCCGCCGAGGGCACCTCCGGACGCACCTGGGTCATCGACCCGGTGGACGGCACCTACAACTTCACCACCGGCTCCGACTACTGGTGCTCCGCCCTGGCCCTGGTCGAGGGCGATCCGGAGGATCCGGACAAGCTGGTCTTCGGTGCGGTGCACCGTCCGGCGATGGGCTACACCTGGTTCGGCGGCGCAGGCATCCCCACCACCCTGGACGGCAACCGGCTGGGCTCCCTGGCGGACCTGCCACCCGCGGAATCCAGCCTCAGTGGCTACCTGCACCCCACCGACATCGCCACCCCGGAGCTCAACAACATCTTCACCAAGGTGGTCAGCCAGTTCGCCACGGTCCGGTTCAAGGGTTCAGCGTCGGTGGACATGGCCACGGTCGCCTCCGGCAACCGCAGCTGCTGGGTCCAGCACAGCGTCCTGCCGTGGGACCTGCTGCCGGGCCGCGCGCTGGTGGAAGGCGTGGGGGGACGCTGTGAGCGGGTCACCGCCGGCGGGCGGACCTGGTCGGTCGCCGGGTCGCCGTCCTGCGTCGAGGCGGTCACCGAGCAGTTCAAGGCGGTGTGAGATGTGGTGGCGTGATGCGGTGATCTACCAGGTCTACCCGCGGTCCTTCGCGGATTCGAACGGCGACGGGATCGGCGATCTGCCGGGTAT
>DXGC01000021.1 GCA_019114135.1 Candidatus Corynebacterium avicola | reverse complement strand
GGCAGGAAGAGGTCGGGCACCAACGCCGGCTTGATCAGCTTCTGGTCGGAGCCGACGGTCTCGGTCTGCTCTGTGCCGATCCAGTCGACCAGGGCGTCGATGTCTCGGTAGGACGACAGGTTCGCCGGCACCAGCCAGATCTGCGCCTCGGCGGCGGCGCGCTCACGGTAGAGCTGCTTGACGTAGGCCAGGCGGGACGGGCTGATCCGCGAGGCGGTCATGACCACGGTCGCGCCCTCTGCCAGCAGGTCCCCGACGACACCACCGGCGATGGAGGCCGGGGTCACACCGGTGACCACGGCGACCTGGCCAGCGAAGGAGCCGGTCCCGGTGGAACGGGCGTCGGCGGCGATGCCACGGAAGCGCTCCGCGAGGGAGGCGTCACCGGCGGCGTCGGCGCGTCCTGCCTGGAACTCGGCGTGCTTGGCGACGGTCTCACCGGTGCCGCGGAAGGACGCGGTCTCCGGGACCTCGTCGCCGGCGGCCAGGCGGGCGATGTCCTCGCGGGCGGTGGCCCAGCGGTCGTCGACGAGCACCGCACGGCGGGCGTCGAAGGACGGGGTGACCAGCTTCGGCCAGTTCGGGCCGAGCTCCTCGCTGACCGACTGCAGGATCGCCGCGGTCTCGTCGGCGTCCGGGTCGGACAGGACGGCCGACTCCGGGACGTCGAGGTTGAGGTCGTGGAGCAGGTGGCGGGCCAGGCTGGCCAGCACGCCGTCCTCACCGGTGACCTCGGAGGCCAGGGCGTCGAGGGCGGCGGAGTCCACCGCACCGCCGCCGGAACCACCGGCGGAGGGCTTGGCGACCGGGATGCCGTGGGCGGCACCGGCCTGGGCGACGGCCTCGTCGATGATCGCGTTGACGTCGTTCATCGAGGTGGCGGCGGTCGGCAGGGTGGACAGGTCGCCGCCGCGGGCGGAGGCACCGTCGCGGGAACCGAGCAGGATCTGCGCGGTGGCGTGGTCGACCCAGCCGGGGCCGAGCTCCCAGGTTCCGGTGACGCGGTCGGCGATGGCACTGGCCTTGGCACCGGCGGCGCCGAAGAGCTTGCGCAGGCGGTCCTTGACGGCCTCGCCCAGTACCGGTCCGAAGGCGGCGTAGTTGTGGGCGGCGGCGTCGACGGTGGCCGACAGGGTGGTGACGTCGGCCTCGGCGGCACCCTCCACGCTGGACAGACCCAGCTCCGCGGAGATGTCCATGAGCAGCTGGTTCAGTCGCGAGGACACACCGTTGGTCAGCGTGCCGGTGGTGTCGGCACCGCCGATCTGCTCCGGGCGCAGCTTGTTGGCGTAGGCCAGCAGCGTCTTGATGGCGTCGGACGCCTTGTACGGCAGGTCGGCGGGACGCTCGACCGAGCCGGCCGGGGCGACCTGCGCGGGTGCGCTGGTGACCTCGTTGATCGGGGTGACGACCGGCTCCGGCACCGAGGAGGACGGTGCGGAGGCGTCCGGGTTGGCGGACGCGGCGGCGTCGCCGGTGGGCACGGAGGTGGCTTCCGGCGCGGCACCCGCTGCGCTCTCCACCACCGGAGCCTCGATGGTCTGCACGTCGGTGTGGTACACCAGCTTCTCGTCGCGCTGGACGTTGCGCACGGCGACGTCGGCGCCGGTGAAGCGCGGCAGCTTGAGGGTCTTGGTGGCCAGGTTCGCCAGCGTCGGGGACGCACCGAGGCCGACCTCGATGAGCTCCTCGACGTCGAGACGGTCGGTGGCCAGCAGCAGGTCCTGGGTCTCGATCCAGCGGACCGGGGAGGCGAACTGCCAGCACAGCAGCTCGATGAACAGGGTGCGGGCGACCTCGGCCCGGCCGTCCTCTCTGTTGGTACGGGCGTCCCACCCGGCGCGCAGCGCCTGGGCCGGCTCGGACGGAACGACGTCGAGGATGGAGTCGACGAACTCCGGGGTCAGTTCGAAGGGGCGAGCGACCAGGTTCGGGATGTAGCGGCCGATGAGGATCTCGTAGTTGATCCGCTTGGGCAGCAGTCCGTCCAGCTTCTCGCGGAAGTCCGGCACACCGGGGTGCAAGACGCGGGAGTGGAAGGGCACGTCGATGCCCGGGACCATCATGAAGGAGCCCTTGCCGCCGTGCTCGGCGGTGCGCTTCTTTGCATCGGTCTCCAGGGCGGCCAGGCCGGCCACGGTTCCGGCGACGGAGTACTGCTCGCCGGCGAGGTTGAAGTTCACGATCTCGAGGAACTCACCGGAGGCCTCGGCGATGGACTCGACGTACTCCACGACGTGATCGTCGTCGACACCGAACTGGTTGGGACGCAGGGCGCCCATCCGGTAGTCGGAGCGGCCGTTCTCGTCACGCGGGATGAGGTGGTGCATGGTCGAGCCGCGGTGGAAGACGACCTCCAGCACGGTCTCCAGCTCGATGGTGCCGGCGTAGGCCGACAGAGCGGTGTACTCACCGAGGGAGTGGCCGGCGTAGTAGGCGTCGGCGACCAGGGCGTCGGCCTCGCGCAGGCGGGCGGTCTGTGCCAGGGCCAGGGTGGCCAGGGCGACCTGGGTGAACTGGGTCAGGTACAGCACACCGTCCGGGTG
The DNA here is from genome assembly GCA_019114135.1 of Candidatus Corynebacterium avicola. Taxonomy (GTDB): domain Bacteria; phylum Actinomycetota; class Actinomycetes; order Mycobacteriales; family Mycobacteriaceae; genus Corynebacterium; species Corynebacterium avicola. Next base: position 44,252 of record DXGC01000021.1, on the reverse strand, counting down.
GTGGTAGGTCACGCCGTTGGCGGTCAGCGAGGTCGGGTTGTCGCGGACCACGGTGAGTATGGAGAAGTCCAGGGCGGCACGGGTGTGGGCGTCGGCGCGCTCCCAGACGGCGGCGGTGGCCTTGGAGGCGGCGCGCTCGTCGAGGCCCATGCCCTTGGCCTGGATTCCCTGGCCCGGGTAGACGTAGGCGGTGGTCGGGGCGGCGGTGACGGCGGTGCCCTGGGAGACCAGCTCGTCGTTGACGCGGCAGGTCACCTCCAGCAGCAGTCCGCCGCCGGCGACGCGTCCGACGCGCTCGACCTGGATGTCCACCAGGTCGTCCAGCTGCACCAGGCCGAACATGCGGTAGGTCCAGCCGAGGATCTGGTGGCCGGAGCCGGCCGCGGAGGCGGCGTGCTGGGCGGTGGCCGAGAGCCACATGCCGTGCACCAGCGGGGCCTGCAGACCGGCCACGCGGGCGGCGACATGTGAGGTGTGGATCGGGTTGAAGTCACCGGAGACCCAGGCGAAGGGGGTCATCTCGTGCGGGGCGTGCACGTTGGTCCGCAGCAGGGTGGAACGCGGGGTGTCGGTGATGCCACCGTTGACCGCGGCGTCGATGCCACCGGCGATGGCCGGCTCGGCCGGCGGGGTGGTGCCGAAGGCGCGGCCACGGATGGCGAAGCGCTCGGTCTGCACACCGAGGTAGACACCGTCGGCGTCGTGCATCTCGTGGTGCACGGTGACGACGCGACCGGAGGAAGATTCCTGGATGCCGGCGGCCCAGCTGGTGATGGTGATCTCGCCGGTGGCGATGTCCTCGGCCGGGACCTCGAGGGCGGCACTGTGGTCGAGGTGGACTGCGTTGAGCAGGCCCTCGATCACGGGGTAGTCGTTGACCATGGCTGAACCCAGGGCGGCGTAGATGGCCGGCCAGCAGGTGCCCAGCAGGGCGTCCGGAACGATGGTGGCGCGGTGTGCGCCGCCACCGGCGGTCGCCAGGTCGCCCAGGCCGTCGCCGGTGACGGCGGCGTGCTCGGCACCGAGGGTGTCGGTGAGGGTGTAGGTGTAGGAGAAACGACCGAAGGGGGCGGCCTCAGATTCCGAGCCCTCGATCTTGGAGGGCATGTCGGTGATGTCGTCACCGGTGACCGAGACATTGCCGACACCGGCGGTGCCGGCGAGCAGGCCGTACATGGTGTCCGGCAGGCGGGACTCGTCGACGACCGGCAGGGCGCCGGTGGAGATCGAGTCGTCCAGGATCAGCGGCACCGGCAGGCGGCGCACGGCGTGGACCTGTGAGTCTCCGGAGCCAGCGGCGGTGTCGTCCCAGAGGGTGTCCAGGTGCAGGTCGACGGTGACGGTGACGGGGTTGCCGTCGGAGCCGTCGTTGGTGACGACCAGCTCGTAGTTCTCCGCGTCGATGACGTGGGCCGGGTTGTCCATGAGGTGGCCGGTCCAGGAGATGTACGGTGCGGCCTGCAGGTAGGCGGTGATGTCCTCAGCGTCAGCCAGGCGGGCCAGCGCGGCCGTGGGTGCTGCCGGGGCGGCGTTGCTGTCGCCCCACTCCTCCAGGGCGTGGCGGCCGGTGGCCTTGCCGTCGGAGGCGGACGCACCGGCCGCATCGGCGATGCGGTTGCGGCAGGCGGCCTCGAAGCGTCCCAGCAAGTCGGCGACGGGCTCGTTGACGGTGGTGATGCCGGAGACGGACACCGGCCCGGGGATGATGCGCACCTGGTCGGCGGAGTAGCGGTCGTCCTGGGCCTGCCAGAGGCAGTCCTTGCCCCACCAGGCGAGCAGGTCCTCGTCGATGGCGGGGACGAAGCCCATCGGCTTCGGGTACTTGCGGCACAGGGCGATGAACCAGGCAGTGTCCAGCGGGGTCAGGGTGTCGACCTCGGCGGACGGGTAGGCCTCTACCAGGGTGGCCAGCGCGGACTCGGGGTCCTCGGCGGACTCGACGGTCGGGAAGAGGGTCTCCACCGGACCGGTCTCGACGGTGGCCAGGCGGGCCTCGAGGCGCTGCAGCAGCTCCTGGAAACGCTTCAGCCAGGACGGGTCGACCCACGGGAAGCTCAGCTCGGCGAAGCGGCGGACGACCTGGGCGTAGGTCATCTGCTCCAGCTCACCGAAGTAGGGCTTGGCGGTCTTGTTCATCGCCTCGATGATCTCGTCACGGCGGGCGTTGACCGCCTCGAGGGAGCCACCGACCTCCTGGATCAGGCGCATGCACCTGGCCGCGGAGTTGTCGATCTCGTGGATGTCGGCGCGCAGGTGGGACAGGCCGGAGGTCGCGCCACCGGCGGACTCGCCCGGGGCGATCCAGCCGCCGTTGGGGGCGGTGTGGGCCACACCGGACGCATCGGCGACACCGGGGGTGTCGACGAGCAGCTGCTTGATCTCGTCGGTGGTCTTGGCCTCCTTGGCGGTCATCGCCGCGGTACCGACCAGCACACCGTCGACCGGCATGGCGGGCAGGCCCAGGGCGACGGACCAGTCACCGGAGAGGTAGTCGGCGGCGCGCTCGGGTGCACCGATACCACCGCCGACGGTCAGCACGACGTTCGGCTGGCGACGGATCTCGGCGTAGGTGGCGGTGAGCAGGTCGTCCAGGTTCTCCCAGGAGTGGTGGCCACCAGCGTGGCCGTCCTCGACCTGCAGGATGATGGACGCACCCGTGTCCTGGATCTGGCGGGCGATGGCCAGACCGGCACGGATCTGGTTGACCGTGCCCGGCTTCAGGGCGATGTAGGAGAAACCGGAGTCGCGCAGGGCGCCGATGACCTCGGGCGCCTCGTCGGGCTCGGGGATGCCGGCGGAGATGACGACACCGTCCAGCGGGGCGCCGGACTCACGGGCCTTGGAGACCACGCGCTGGCCGCCGAAGTGGAGGTTCCACAGGTAGCGGTCCATGAACATGGCGTTGAACTGCACCGCACGGCCCGGGTCGAGCAGACCCTTGAGCTTGGTGAGGTTGGCGTCGAAGACCTCGGCGGTGACCTGGCCACCACCGGCCATCTCGGCCCAGTAGCCGGCGTTGGCGGCTGCGGCGACGATCTCCGGGTCGACGGTGGTCGGGGTCATGCCGGCGAGCAGCACGGGGGAACGGCCGGTCAGGCGGGAGAACTTGGTCTCCACGGACGGGCCGGTCGGCAGGTCCAGCAGGCGCGGGGCGAAGGTGGACCAGTCGACGGTGCGGGCCGGGCCGGTGCCGTCGGCGCCGTTGGATCCCGGGGCGGCGAGCTCGTCGATCTGCTCCAGGGAGCCGAGGGCGACGATGCCGGCGCCGGAGCCCTCGATGAGGTCGGCGGACAGGCGGGAGACGACCTCGCCGGGACCCAGGTCCAGGAACCAGGTGGCGCCGGTGGCGTGGGCCTCGGCGATCTGGGCGACCCAGTCGACGTGGTCGGTGAGCACCGCACGGGCCAGCTTCTCGGCCGCGCCGTCGGCGTTCAGGCCACAGGCCTCGGCCCAGGCGACGGTCTGGGCGACCGCGGGCTCCATGGAGCTGTGGTGGAAGGGGACGGTGACCTCGAGGTACTCGGTGGCCGGCGCCAGCGGGGCACCGCCGCGGGTCTTCGCGGCGAGCTCGGCGGCGTCCTTCTCCCCCAGCTGCAGGACGGTCTGCTCGACGACACCCAGGTCCTCCGGGGTGCCGGAGAGGATGAAACGACGGTGGCCGTTGCGGATGGCGACCTGGACGTTCACGCCGGTCTCGGCGATGAGGGCGTCGAGGTGCTCGCGCAGCAGGCCACGCACGGAGAGCATCGGGGTGGTCTCGTCGACGGCGAAGCCCTGTGCGCGGGTGACCCGGGCTGCGGCGGCGCCGATGAGTCGTGCGGTGGTGAAGATGCGGGCTGCAGTGTCAGTGCTGTCCGGACCGTCGGTGACCAGGGCTGCGCCGAGCGCACCCTGGGAGTGGCCGAGGGCGACTGCACGGCCGGCGGAGACGGCGGCAGCGGCGTCGAAACCGGCACTGCGCAGCGCGGAGAGCTGGGCGAACTGCACGGCGGTGATGCCCGGCACGGACAGGGCGGCGGAGACCGGGCCCGCCACGGAAGCGCCGTCGGTGCCGGCGAGGCGCTCGAGGGTGACGGGGCCGGCGGACGCGGCGGTGACGGAGGCGGCGACCGGGGCGAGCAGAGCGTCCGACGCGCTGATCAGGTCACGGAGCTCGGCGGCGAGGGTGGGGTCCTCGGCGATCTCGGCGGCCGCGGGACGCCACGGGGTGGCCTGTCCGCCGAAGAGAAGTGCGATGCCTTCGTCGCTGTCGCCGGTCAGGCGGGCGAGGAAGCTGGAGTGTGAGTCAGTCATGATGTCCTTTGTTCTCGGTACCTGCGCAGGGCCGGTCACAGGGGGCCGTTGGAGTGGAACTTGAAGTGGCGGCGGTCGCGGTCCTTGGTGCGCAGGGAGCGCAGGGCGGCGGCGATGGTCTCGCGGGTCTCGGGCGGCGTGACGATGCGGTCGATCTCGCCGGACTCGACGGAGAAGTTCGGGTTGATGTTCTCGGCGGCGTACTCGTCGGCGAGCTGCTTGGTGTAGTCGGCGCGCTCCTCCTCCGGAACGGCGGCGATGTCACGACGACGCAGGATCTGGACGGCACCCTCGGCACCCATCACGGCGATCTCGGCGGCGGGCCAGGCGAAGGCGAAGTCGGCGCCGATGCCCTTGGAGCCCATGACGATGTAGGCGCCGCCGTAGGACTTGCGGGTGATCATGGTGACCACCGGGACGGTGCAGTTGCCGTAGGCGTAGATGACCTTGGCACCGCGGCGGATGATGCCGGCGCGCTCCTGCTCGGCACCTGGCAGGTAGCCGGGGACGTCGACCAGGGTGACGACCGGCAGGCCGAAGGCGTCGCAGCAGCGGACGAAACGGGCGGTCTTCTCGGACGCCTCGACGTCCAGGGTGCCTGCGTTGTGCATGGGCTGGTCGGCGACGATGCCGACGGGCTTGCCCTCGATGCAGGCCATGCCGATGACGATCGACCTGGCCCAGTGCTCCTGGACCTCGACGAACTCGCCGTGGTCGACCAGGGCCTCGATGACCTCGACGACGTCGTAGGGCATGCGGTTGTCGGCCGGGACGATGTCGCCGACGTTGCGGGCGGCCTCCTCGTCCTCCTCGGTGGCGACGTAGTCGTAGGTCGGGGTGGGCTCGTTGCAGTTCTGCGGCAGGTAGTTGAGCAGGGTGCGGGCGTAGTCGATCGCATCCTCCTCGTCCTCGGCGAGGTAGTGGGCGACACCGGAGACGCTGTTGTGCATCTGGGCGCCACCGAGGTCGTCGAGGCTGATCTCCTCACCGGTGACGGCCTTGACCACGTCCGGGCCGGTGACGAACATGTGGGCGTTCTCGCGCGGCATGATGACGAAGTCGGTCATCGCCGGGGAGTACACCGCACCACCGGCGCAGGGGCCGAGAATCAGGGAGATCTGCGGGATGAAGCCGGAGGCCTCGCAGGACTTGCGGAAGATGCGGCCGTACATGGACAGGCCGCCGACACCTTCCTGGATGCGGGCTCCGCCGGAGTCGAGCAGGGCGAAGCAGGGCACGCGCTCGGCGATGGCCCGGTCGATGAGGTCCGTGATCTTCTGGCCCTCGACCTTGCCCAGGGTGCCGCCCCGGATGGAGAAGTCCTGGGAGTAGATGGCGACGGTGCGGCCGTCGATGGTGCCGAAGCCGGTGGCGACGGCGGAGCCGAGGAAGCCGGAGGCGGGGTCGCCGCCGAAGAACCGGCCGTGCTCGACGAAGGAACCTTCGTCGCAGAGCAGCTCGATGCGCTCGCGGGCGGTCAGCTTGCCCTTGGAGTGCTGGAACTTCCTGGCCTTCTCGTCCGCGGCGGCGGCGATGGCGTCGTAGTCGACGGTGGTGCGCTCGGCGGTGGTCACTTGGCGGCCTCCTCGGTCTTGTCGGCGGTCTCGGTGTCTTCGGCGGTGGCGTCTTCGGCGGCAGCGGTGACAGCCGTGTCAGCAGTGTCAGCCGTGTCGATGTGCAGCAGGGAATCGCCGGCGTTGATGTTCTGTCCGACCGTGACGTCGATCGAGGCGATGGTGCCGGAGGCGGGGGCGTGGATGTACTTCTCCATCTTCATGGCCTCCAGGACGATGACGACGTCACCCTCGTTGACCTGCTGGCCGATCTCGCAACCCATGCGCACGACGATGGCCTGCATCGGCGACTGCAGTGAGCCGTCGGCAGTCAGCGCCTCCCCCACCGGGGCGCTTCCGCCGCCGGACTCGCCACCGCGACGGCGCGAACCACGTCGCGGCTGGCTACGGCGGACGGCGGCACCGGCACGCTGGCCGGCGTCACTCAACGACCCGATGCCGGACTGAAACATGGCACCCAGTCCCGCGAAGGACTCCGGCAGGGTGATGCGGTGGCGACGGCCGTCGATCTGGGCGGTGAAGGTGCGCAGGGCGGCGGCGATGCCGCCCTCGGAGTCCTCCTCACCGGCGCCGGGCTGCCCCAGGTTCTCCAGGTCGATCCGGGGCAGGAACTCGGTCTCCAGCCAGCGGGTACGCACCCGCAGGTCGCCGTAGTTGTTGGTTCCGTTGAAGTCCGGGTGGGCCATGATCAGGTCCAGCACCGGGGTGGAGGTGGCGATGCCCTGGATGTCGAGCTCGCCGAGGGCGCGGCGGGCGCGGTCGATGGCGCGCTCACGGGTCGGGCCGGTGACGATGAGCTTGGCGATCATCGAGTCGAACTCCGGGGAGACCTTGTCGCCGAGGCGGACACCGGTCTCGATGCGGATGCCGTGACCGGCGGGCCATTCGAGGGACTTGATCTTGCCTGCGGTGGGGGTCAGGTCCTTGGCGGGGTCCTCTGAGGTGATGCGCAGCTCGATGGAGTGGCCGCGGACCTCGGGGACCTCGGGGATGGTGCCGCCGCCGGCGATGGCCAGCTGTGCCTCGACGAGGTCCAGTCCGGTGACCTCCTCGGAGACGGTGTGCTCGACCTGCAGACGCGGGTTGACCTCGAGGAAGAACAGCTCGCCTTCCTCGGTGAGCATGAACTCGCAGGTGCCCAGGCCGACGTACTCGGTGTAGTCGAAGAGCGCCTTGGACCAGGTCTGCAGCGTCTCCTCCGCACCCTCGGGCAGGTAGGGGGCCGGGGCCTCCTCGATGACCTTCTGGTGGCGGCGCTGCACCGAGCAGTCACGGGTGGTGACCACGGCGAAGTTGCCGTGGGAGTCACGCATGCACTGGGTCTCGATGTGGCGTCCGGAGATGATGAAACGCTCCATGAAGAACTTGTCCAGGTCACCGCCGGCCATGGCGTGACCTGCGGCGAAGGCCTTGAGGTCGTCTTCGGTGCGGATGACCTCGATGCCGCGTCCGCCACCTCCGTCGGAACGCTTCAGGACGATCGGGTAGCCGTGGGCCTCGACGAAGTCGTCGACCTCGTCCATGGACTGGACCGGGTCGGTGGTGCCGGGGACCGGGGAGACACCGGCGGCGAGAGCGGTGCGTCGGGCACTGATCTTGTCGCCGAGCTGGCGGATGGTGTCGGCCGAGGGGCCGATCCAGGTCAGGCCGGCTTCGACGATGGCCTGGGCAGCCTCGGGGACCTCGGAGAGGAAGCCGTATCCGGGGTGGACGGCGTCGGCGCCGGCACGCTGGGCCACGTCGATGATCTTGGCGGCGTCGAGGTAGGTCTCCTGCAGGGTCGAACCCTCCAGCGAGTACGCGTCGTCTGCCAGGGCGACCGCGGGTGAGTCGATGTCCTGGTCGGAGTACACGGCGACGGAACGCAGACCCAGGTCGCGGGCGGTTCGGACGACACGCGCGGCAATTTCGCCACGGTTGGCCACGAGGATGGTGGACGGCATCGGGCTCCTTCGGTTGAAAGGGGGACGGGGCGATTCGTGTCCACGCATGCTGAGTCCCGGGGGTTCCTCTCCGGATGACCCCCGGGATGACCCGAGCATGGCTCGCACGAATAGACATCCGACCCTAGGAAGCCCGGCCGGAACGACGGCTCGGCGGAGTTCTGTCCATATATATGTGTCACCCCCGGGAGGCCCTCCCCTCCCCGTTCCTCGACAGACACTTCATGTAGGTCAACGAATGTTTTGGCCGCCGTTCAAGCCCGGCCCCCTCCCCCACCCCCGCGGGAGGGTCAGCGTGTCGCCGAAGCCCGATCTCTGTGGTCCGCGTCACTGTATCGGGACATGTTTAACCACATAGCGATCAATGAATGGTCATACCGCAAAAGAAACTATCTACAGTGACGCCGACGACTACTGCGCCGCGGCGTACCTGCGCGCGGCGATTTCCGGAGCCACACTGTCCATCGCCCGCTCGGCGACGGCGGCGATGGTCATCGACGGATTGCAGGCTGCCGTCGTGCCCGGGATCAGGGCGCCGTCGAGGACGTACAGACCGTCCTGCCCCTGGACGCGCCCCTCCAGGTCACAGACCGAACCCATGCAGGCGCCGCCGAGGGCATGCCAGGTGGAGTTCACGAAGCTGTTGGTGTCGGTGAGCATGCCGGGCGCGCCACCGGCGGTGATGATCTTGTCGGCCGTCGGACGGATGTGCTTCTCGATGAGCTCACTGTCGCCGCCGGCCGGCCAGTGCAGTTCGGCGGTCTTGGTACGACTGTTCCACTTGAAGGATCCGCGGGTGTCGCTGACCCCGTAGCCCACCATCATGGTGGACTTGGCGTCCATCCCCATGCCGGGCATGGATGCCTGGATCACGGTGTGCGCGTGGTTCGGGTCATCCCACCGCTTGGTGCCGTAGACGACGGGACCACCCTGGACCGCACCGAATCCTGCGGTGGGGTCGGTCCAGACGTAGATCCGGTCGCCGTTGGTCCCCCAGCCCTGCCCCAGAGTGTCCGGCAGTCCTGGAACGGTCCCGGTGTGCTTCGCGCGCAGCAGCAGCCGGGTGGTGTTCACGCTGCCGGCAGCCACGATCACTGAGCCGGCGTTGAGCTTGAGGCGCTTCTGTGGACTTCCGGAGTCGTCGGTGTGCAGCGCATGGACGACCCAGGTGCCGTCGTCCTGCCGCTCAATGTCGGTGACCTCGGTGTGGGTACGCACGGTGGCGTTGCCGGTCTCCTCGGCCCGGGCGATGTAGGTGACGTCGACGGAGTGCTTTCCGCCGTTGTTGACACCCATCGCGCCGGAGCCGTCCGAGTAGGACGGCTTCATCTCACCGTTGAGCTCACGACGGGCGAAGTCCCAGTCGATCGGCATGGGGATCTTCTCCGCCTTGAGCCCGGCATCCCGGCAGCGCTTGGCGAAGACCCGTGCGACCTTGTAGTTGGGGTGGTTGATGATGTCGTCCGGGCACGTCTCGAGCCCGAGTGCGTCGGCGACGCGCGGGTAGTGGACGCGGTCCATGAGGTCCCAGTCCAGCTCGGCGGGGAAGTTGGCGTTGAAGGCCTCCTTCGTCGGCTGCAGTGACATGCCCTGGTAGACCAGTGATCCGCCACCGACACCGGTGGGGCACAGTGCGGTCATGGTGGACGAGGTGACGGCCTCGATGATGCCGACATAGGGGTCGACGGCGATGTTCTTGCCGAAGAGCTGCGGGGCGGAGCGGTGCCAGAGCATTCGCTTGTCCGGGTTGGTGGGACTGGGGAAGGTCGTGGCATTCGGACCAGTCTCCCAGCGGCGGCCGCGCTCCAGGACGGTGACCTTCACCCCGGCCTCGGCGAGGCGGAGTGCGGACACTCCCCCGCCGAAGCCGGAGCCGATGACGATGGTCTGGTGGTCCTCGGTGACGGTGGGAACGTCGGCAAGTGAGGGGTCGGTGGGTGCGGGTGCGGGGCCGGACGACCCGACGGGCCCGGCGGAGGACTGGGCGTAGGCGGCGTTCCGGTTGGCGGTCTGGCCTGCCACGATACCGACGGCGGTGACCGCGGCAGCAGCGGCGGTGCTGGCGAGGAAGCGACGACGGGTGGGCTGCGCGGAGGTGGTGACGGAGGAGTTGGAGGTGGAGGAGATGGAAGTGGAAGCGGAGAGAGAAGGAGAGTCAGAAGTGGACATGTGAGAGGGGCTCCTTATCGACGAAGAGCGTTGGATAGGTTGTTTTGTATCACCAACCCTCACTCTTTCTGTCACGAATGCAGTAAATTTGCTGCCCAATCTGTGACGCAGGCCACCCCCGGACACCCCCACGTACCCTGACCTGCACTAATGCAACCCCTCCGCCTTACAACAGCCACAAATGTTCAAGAGTCCGCAAAGCCTTATGGCTCAGCGGACTCTCAGTCGTCTGTGGGTGTCGCTGCGTTCGACAGCTACTGTCAGCGGATCTTGTTCACGGAGGCGATCATCGGGATCTGAGCGACGACCCGGGCCCAGGCTCCGGCCTTCAGGATCGGGGACATCTTCTCGTTCTCCTGCCAGTCCAGCGCCATCTTCACGTTCCCGGGCAGCACGCCCACCAGGAACACCGCGGCTACCTTGCCGATCTTGGGACGTGTCGACGGGTGCAGGATCGCCGCGGCCAGCCCGAGTTCCATGATGCCGCTCCCCCATGTCCAGTAGCTCGGATCACCGGGAAGATCTTCGGGGATGATGGTGTCGTAGACCGGTCGAGCGGCGAAATGGAGAACTCCGGTCGTACCGAAGACCGTCGCCCAGAACGCCGATCGTCTGTCGATACCGGACGACTTTCCCTCATGCTGACCGGTGTCGTTGCCTGGATTCTTTTCGTTGTCACTGCTCATAGTGTCAGGCTAGAACGCCGCAACCCCGGCGTCGGCGCTTCCGGTGAATCCACCCCGGTCAGGGTCAACGGATCTTGTTCACCGAGGCGATCATCGGCAGTTGCATCAGGACACGGCCCCAGGCACCGGCCTTCAGGATCGGCGACATCTTCTCGTTCTCCTGCCAGTCGAGCGCCATCTTCACGTTGCCGGGCAACACGCCGAGCAGAAACAACGCGGCCGGCTTGCCCATCTTGGGACGGGTGGTCGGGTGCAGGATCGCCGCCGACAATCCGAGCTCCACGACACCACTGCCCAACGTCCATGCCCGCTGGCCGCCTGGCAGGTCCTCCGGGACCATCGTGTCGAAGAACTTCGGCAGGGCGAAGTGCAGGACGCCTGCACCGCCGAAAATTGTCGCCCAGAAAGCCGGCAGCCCGCGCAGGGAGGACGAGCCGGATGCGTCGGAGATGGCTTCTTCGGCGATCACGGAGGAGATGTCGGGGGTGGAGTTCGTGCTGCTCATGACCTCAGGCTACGACAGCACTCCCCTACCGAACGCCGGAATCGACGAGATTCCCCACGAAGGAGGGAAGGCGGAGCATCCTGCCCCACTCAACTGAGGGTGGTGCGTCCTTCGAAAGCGCGCGAGAGCGTCAGTTCATCCACGAACTCCAGGTCCCCGCCCATCGGGATGCCCGACGCTAGCCGGGAGACGGTGAGGCCCGGGAACTCCTTGAGGAGTCGTCCCAGGTAGGACGCCGTGGCCTCGCCCTCGGTGTTCGGGTCGGTGGCGATGATGACCTCCCCGACCTCGGGCGGGTCGGTGAGCTCACCGTCGGCGGTGGCGACGTCGTCCACCCGGCCACCGATGCGCTGCACCAGGCCGGTGACGTTGAGCTCCTTCGGGCCGATGCCGTTGAGCGGGTCCAGGGCCCCGCCGAGGACGTGGTAACGACCGTCGTACTCACCTGTGCGTTCGATGACCTGGATGTCCTTCGATTCCTCGACGACGCACACCAGGGTGGCGTCGCGGGAGGAGTCGGCGCAGATCCGGCAGACGTCGTCGGAGGAGACGTTGTGGCAGATCCGGCAGAACCGCACCCCGGACTGCAGCCGGGTCAGCGCACCGCTGAGCCGCTCCAGTTCCTCGGGTTCGGACTGGAGCAGGTGGAAGGCGATGCGTTGGGCACTCTTCGGGCCCACCCCGGGAAGTCGGGAGAACTCGTCGATGACGTCCTGGAGGGGTCCCTCGAACACGTGGGGTTTCCTCTAGAAGCCGAGGCCGTCGAGGCCCTGGGACAGCGGTCCCATGCGCTCGGCGGAGAGCTTCTTCAGGTTGTCGCCGGCGTCCTGGTAGGCGCCGATGATGAGGTCCTGCAGGGTCTCGACGTCCTCCGGGTCGACGACGGAGGGGTCGATGGAGAGGCTCTCGACCTCGCCGGAGCCGCGCAGGGCGACCTTGACCAGGCCGTTACCGGCGGTGCCCTCGACGGTGGAGGCCATGATCTCGGCCTGGGCCTCCTGCAGCTCCTGCTGCATCTTCTGGGCCTGGGCCATGATCTCGTTCATGTCGGGCTGGCTCATCGTGTTGAGTCCTTTGCTCTCGGTTGCTGTCGTTCTAGCTTGTCGGTGCCACAGTCTACCGGTTGGGGTGCCTCGGCCTGGTGGTCACCTGGTGCGCTCGGCACCGAGGTGCTGCTCCAGGAGTTCACCGGCGATCTCGAGGGCGTTGCGGTGGTCGAGGTTCGCCGCACCTGGGTCGTCGAGTTGGCGCATGGCTTCCTCGGCTTCGGCCAGTTCGGCCTCGCGGGTCGATTCCGGGTCCGGCGGAGGCGCCGACGGGGATCCGTCGTCCCAGGGCTCGTCCGGTTCGTCGGGCAGCGGCACACCGCCGAAGCCGTTGGACGCCGCGGCCGCGGCGTCGTTGTCCTGCTTACGGGCGTCGTACTTGGCTTTGCGGGCACGCCATCCGGTGAGTTCCTGGCCGGAGTCCTTCTCGGGGCGGCGTGCGGTCGTCGACGGACGCGGGGACGTCGACGACGGTGAAGGCGACGGCGAGGGAGCCGGCGAGGGCGCCGCATCAGGCTGCGGAGCGGATTCTGCCGCCTCCTCGGGTGCAGGCTCCGGCTCCGGGGCGGGCTCTGGCACTGGTGCCTGGACCTGTTCCGAGGCAGAGGTGTGCGACGGCGCGGGGTCCTCAGCTTTTCCCGTCTGCTCCTGGGCGACCTCCTGATCCTGCGCGTGGCCGGGTGCGGGGGCCGTACCGACGTGAGCGACGACGGTGCCCGGTGTTCCGGTGACCTTCTCGATGACCCTGGCGAAGACCTCGGACCGTTCAGGGGCGTTGATGTAGTTCGCCAGCGCACCGGTGTGGTGCTGCAGGTTGATCCTCGCCTGACCGTCAGCGTCAGCTTCCTCTGCGGTGGCGGAGGCATCTCGTGCCGCCACCCAGAGCGCGAGGGAGTCCTGCTTCACGGCCTCGAGGATCTCGTCCCACCACTCCACGGGGTGGGACGCCGCGGCCGACGGGGACGACTCGGTGTCCTCGGTCGCCACGGAGGGTTCCGGCTGGTCCTGCGACTGCGGCGCAGCAGTTGCGTCGGGTGCCGCCGCGGGTTCCGGTTCCGGCGCAGGATCAGGAGCCGTCTCAGCGACCTGCTCGGGTGCCGACTCGGGGGCGGCAGCAGGTTCAGGCTCGGCAGGTCGCGCGGCAGCCTGCCGGCGACGGCGCATGATCTCCCGGGCACGCTCGGCCTCCGAACGGCGTTCCGCGGCAGCGTCGCCGGACGGTGCAGGCTGAGCAGGCTGAGCAGGCTGAGTGGCCTGGTCCCGGGCGGGTGCGTCCTGCGTGGACGCCGCAGGTGCTTCCGTCGGCGCCTCTGCCGGTGCAACAGCGGGAGCGTCGGCAGCGGGCTGATCAGCCTGGTTGGGCTCAGCCGCCTGCTCTGCCTGTTCCGCCTGAGCCGCCGCAGCAGCCTGGGCCTCGCGCTGGGACTTGCGCACGTACACGCGTCCCGAGCCTGCGGGTGCGCCACCAGCGGCACTTCCACCGGATGCCCCGGCACCACCGCTCACACCACCGGCCTCCAGCGCCTCGATGCGCTGGGCCAGTGCTTCGACGGTCGTGCCGGCGGCAGGAAGTGCCATGCGGGCGCAGAGGATCTCCAGCAGCAGCCGGGGCGCTGTCGCCCCGCGCATCTGCGCCAGCCCCTCGTTGACCAGCGCGGCACAGCGGGTCAGCGTAGCCTGCCCCAGGGCCTTGGCCTCCTGGATCAGGACGTCCCGCTGATCAACCGGGGCGTCCACCAGACCGGTGTCGAAGGCGTCGGGCACCGCCTGGACCACCAACAGGTCGCGGAAGCGGTCCAGCAGGTCCATCGCGAACCGGCGGGGGTCATGGCCCGCATCGATGACATCGCTGACGCAACCGAACAGTCCGGCCTGGTCCTGGTCGGCCAGGGAGTCCACCGCACGGTCGATCAGCGCGGTGTCGGTGAATCCGAGTAGCCCCACCGCCCGGTCGTAGGTCACGCCGTCCGTACCGGAACCGGCGAGCAGCTGGTCCATGATCGACAGTGAGTCACGCGGGGAACCACCGCCGGCACGGATGACCAGCGGGTACACAGTGTCCTCCACCTGGACCTGCTCCTCGGAACACACCCGCTGCAGCAGCGAACGCATCGCCGGCGGGGTCAGCAGGCGGAAGGGGTAGTTGTGCGTGCGTGACCGGATGGTCTGCAGCAGCTTCTCCGGCTCGGTGGTCGCGAAGATGAAGATGAGGTGCTCCGGCGGCTCCTCCACGATCTTCAGCAGGGCGTTGAAGCCCGCCTGCGAGATCATGTGCGCCTCATCGATGATGAAGACGCGGTAGCGGGACTCCGCCGGGGCGTAGAACGCACGCTCGCGCAGCTCACGCATGTCGTCGACACCGTTGTGCGTCGCAGCGTCCATCTCGGTGACGTCCAGGATGCCCGGCCCACCGGGCGCCAGTGCCACACAGGAGTTGCACGTGCCGCATGGGGTGGACGTCGGACCCTGTTCACAGTTCAGGGAGCGGGCCAGGATGCGCGCCGAGGAGGTCTTTCCGCAGCCGCGCGGTCCGGAGAACAGGTAGGCGTGGTTGATCCGCCCGCTGTCCAGAGCCGTCGACAACGGCTCGGTCACATGTTCCTGCCCCACGACCTCGGCAAACGAGGCCGGACGATACTTCCTGTAAAGAGCCACGGGACCAGACTACAAGGCGTGCCGGACGCGGGGTACGCCTACCGCCAGACGTCGTTGAGGTTCGCCTCGGAGGTGGCGAGCAGGTTCTGCACCGCCGCAGGTCCACCGGACAGGGCGACCTGGTACTCGTCCTCGGTGAGCATCACCAGCTGGGCGTAGACCGTCATCCGTCCCGGGTGGGTGTACTCGTGGTAGTCGCCACCGCCGTGGCGTCCGCCGAAGTTGACCTCGTGGACGTGCGGGACGCCGTCCTCCCAGACGAACGGCGGGACCAGCAGGCCGTGCTGGGCCGTCATCGTCTCGTCGACGTGCCAGCCCAGCTTCGGCAGCAGCAACCCCGGCTGCGGGGAGTACTGGTGCGGGTCGGTGGCGACCATCGCCGCCGCCGCCGTCACCAGGTCGGCGGCAGCCCGGCCGTGCCCGGTGGTCACCGTGATGAACTCGACCCGCAGGTCGGCACCGTTGTCGGTGACCAGATCGGGTTCGATACGCGCGGCGTCCAGAGTCACCGCGACGGTCTCCGGGGCACCACCGGCACCCTCGCCACCCGCACCACCGAGGTTGAGGTCGGCGACCGTGAACTCCGGGAAGCCGGTGTTCACCCGTCGCCGGGTCGTGCTGAACTCTCCCGGCAGCAGGTCACTGACCCACTGCGTCGTCTCCTCCAGATTCACCTAGCTGTCAGCTCCTGCGGCCTGGACGGACTCCGCTTCCTCGATCGCTGCCAGCAGGATGCAGGTCGCGACGCCGTCCATGGCGACCTCGACTTCGTCCTGCGGCGGCATCGACGGTGCCAGGCGGATGTTGCGGTCGTCCGGGTCGTCCTTCAGAGGGAAGGTCGCACCGGCGCCGGTCAGCGCGATGCCTGCCTCCTTCGCCAGGGTGACCACGCGAGAAGCGGTGCCGTCCGGCAGGTCCACGGAGATGAAGTAGCCACCCTCCGGGGTGGTCCACTCGGCGATGCCCAGGTCACCCAGGCGACGCTGCAGGATGTCGGTGACGGCGGTGAACTTCGGCCCCAGGATCCCGGCGTGCTTGCGCATCACCGCGCGCACGCCCTCGGCGGATCCGAAGTAGCGGGCGTGGGCCAGCTGGTTGACCTTGTTCGGTCCGATGCCGCGCACGCCGGCGAGCTTGCGGTAGAAGTCCAGGTTCTCCTTCGAGGAGTTGAAGAAGGCCACGCCGGCACCGGCGAGAGTGATCTTCGAGGTCGAGGAGAAGGCCCAGAAGCGGTTCGGGTTGCCCGCCTCCGCGGCGATGGAGACCACGTCGAGGATCTCGGGGAACTCCTCGGTGAGGGTGTGCACGGCGTAGGCGTTGTCCCAGGCGATGCGGAAGTCCGGGGCCCCGGTCTCCATGGAGGCCAGGTCCTCGGCGACCTCGCGGGTCACCGTGTAGCCGGTCGGGTTGGAGAACACCGGAACAACCCACATCCCCTTGACCTGCGGGTCCTTGGCCAGTTCGCGGACGGCGTCCAGGTCCGGACCGTCCTCGGTCATCGGCACGGTGACCATCTCGAAGCCGAAGGTCTCGGTGATGGTGTGGTGACGGTCGTAACCGGGCACCGGGCAGATCCACTTGACCGGGCCCGTGGACGAATCAGCCGCGTCGGCAGCCCAGGGACGCGGCGAGTCGTTGTTGCCGAAGGTCCAGGACCAGGAGATCAGGTCGAACATGATGTTCAGGCTCGAGGCGTCACCGGCGATCAGCAGTGACGGATCGACACCGAGCACCTCGGCCCACAGCTCGCGGAGGTCCGCGATGCCGTCGCCACCACCGTAGTTGCGGGTGTCGACCCCGTCCTCGGTGCGGAAGTCGTCGCCGGGCAGGCTGAGCAGCGACTCCGCCAGATCCAGCTGCTCCGCCGAGGGCTTGCCGCGGGTGAGGTCGAGGGACAGGTTACGGTCCTTGAGTTCCTGGTAGGACGCTTCGACGTCGCTCTTCAGGGCGGTCAGCGATGCCAGCAGGTCGGTGGTTGCATCGGTCAGCTTCATAGTCCCTCCGGGACCTCCTCGGCAGTGATGGTGCGGAGTATTCGATTCCGTGAATTCTCTTCCACCGCGAGTGTATAGCGCTTCACATCGGACGGAAAGGCTGCCTCCCCTGCCCGACCTCGGCCAGATCCCGACCCGGCCCTTGACAACGTGCATTCTGCAGGCAAACCTAATACAGAATCTCATTCACAGATTTCCACCTTCTCACCGCACGACGACGAGAGACACCCCGATGACAGATTCCCCCATCTCCCCCATCGTCCGCCTCGACAACGTCAGCAAGACCTTCACCACCCGCGGCCGGAACTCCCGTACCGTCCACGCCCTCGACTCCCTCACCTTCCACGTCGGCAGAGGAGAACTCCTCGCCGTGCTCGGCCCCAACGGCGCGGGGAAGACCACCGCGATCAACGTCCTGTCGACCCTGGAGGCCCCCGACAGTGGCACCGCCTCGGTCGACGGACATGACGTCGTCGCCGACCCCGGCGCGGTACGCGAGGCCATCGCCCTGACCGGCCAGTTCGCCGCGGTGGACGAGGAACTCACCGGTCGCGAGAACCTCGTCTTCTTCGGACGCCTCCGCGGTCTCCCGAAGTCCGACGCCCGCGCCCGCGCCGACTCCCTGCTCGCCGACCTCAGCCTCACCGAAGCGGGCGATTCACTGGTCAGGACGTACTCCGGCGGCATGCGCCGACGTCTCGACATCGCCGCGTCGATGATGTCGGTGCCCACCGTGCTCTTCCTCGACGAGCCGACCACCGGACTCGACCCGCACGCCCGCACCGAACTGTGGGACGTGGTCCGTGGACTCAAGAACCAGGGTGTCACCATCCTGCTGACCACCCAGTACCTGGAGGAGGCCGACCAGCTGGCCGACCGCATCGTGGTCATCGACCACGGCACCGTCATCGCCGAGGGCACCGCCGAGGAGCTCAAGTCCAGGCTCGGCCCCACCGACCTCGTCCTGACCCCGGAAGATCCTGCAGACCGGGAGCGTCTCCTCACCGAGCTCGCCCCGTGGGCCCCGACCGCCGGTCAGGACGGTACCCCCGCCGACCCCGCCGCCTCCGCCGACTCCGCGGGCACCGTCGCCGTCCCGCTGACCGACGGCGCCCGCACGGCCGCGGCGGTCATGCAGGCGGTCGGCGCCTCCGGTATAGCCCTGGCGGGCATGACGATGGGTACCCGCACCCTCGACGATGTCTTCTTCGCCCTCACCGGACGGCCCACCGCGGAGGAGAGGGAGAATGACGCGGCGGAGGTGGACCAGTGACCGCACCGACGCTTCCCACTGCCTCCGCCGCACCTCCCGTGTCACCGTCGTTCATCACCACGACCGCGACAATCGCCGGACGCAACATCCACCGCATCGTCCGCAACACCGGGTCCATGATCAGTGCCACGGTCATCCCCGGAATGTTCCTCGTCGCCCTCTACATCGTCTTCTCAACGGTGATGGAGGCGAACGACATCGATTACGCGCAGTACCTGGTACCGGCAGCCTCCCTCCAGGCGATCCTGTTCACCGCTGGCGGCTCCGCGATGGCCATCGGTGTCGACAAGACCAGCGGCATCAACGACCGTCTGCGAGCCTCGCCCGTCCCCACCGCCGCACCCGTCGTCGGACGCCTTCTCGCCGACCTCACCCGCGCAGTCATGTCCGTCGCCGTGGTCACGGTGGTCGGCGCCGTCCTCGGTTTCCGGTGGCATGGTGGCGGCGTTGACCTGCTGATCTACCTGCTGACAGCACTCGGATTCGCCGTCGGGGCCTCACTGGTCTACGACGGGATCGCATTGCTGGCCGCCACCCCGGAATCGGCGGCGACGATCCTGCAGGCGGTGTCCATGCCGCTGATCATGCTGTCGACGTCCTACGTCCCGGCCGAGACCCTGCCGTCCGGCGCAGCACCCATCGTCGAGGCCCTGCCGGTGTCCGTCATCGGGGAGATCCTCCGCCAGAGTTCCACCGGCACGGTCGGGGCTGGGCCGTTGCTGGCGGCGACCGCCTGGATCATCGGGCTCATCGTCGTCGGTGGTGCTCTGTCCGCCAAGGCCTTCAGGAGGAAGTCATGAGCACCAGCAGCACCGTTTTCGTTTATGCCGGACGCAACATCCGCGGCTGGTCACGCACCCCGTCCATCCTGGTCAACTCCCTGATCATGCCGATCGGGATGCTCCTGACCACCGTGTTCATGTTCGGCAACGCCATCGAGATGGCCACCGGCAGCGCCCCTGTACAAGGCCTGACGCCGTTGATGATCTGCACCGGCCCGATGTTCGCCGGGATCGCCAGTGCGTCCGGCCTGGTCACCGAACGCACCACGGGGATCTTCACCCGGTTCAGGACGTTCCCCGGGCCGGTCAATGCTCCGATCATCGGACGCATCGCCGCCGAGACCGCTCGCGGCACCGTCGGCGCCGTGCTGATCCTCGCCGTGGGTTTCCTCATCGGCTACCGGTTGGACGTCGACTCGGTCGCCGCCGGCGTGTTGAGCGTGGTGGGGATCATCGCCGTGGCGGCACTCGTCTCGCTGGCCTTCAGCTCGATGCTGACCTGGGTCGGGCTGGTGATGCGGACACCGGAGGCGACCGTGGCCGCGATGCCGGTGATGATGATCCTGCTGTTCATGAACGAGGGGTTCATGCCGGCGGAGGGCTTCCCCTCCGCACTGCGCAGCCTGGTCGAACTCAATCCGCTGAGTGCTGCGGTGGAGGCAATGAACGCCTGCGCCGGACACGGTGGTTCCGTGTGGCCTGCACTGGTGTGGCTGGTCGGGGTGACAGTGGTCGGACTGACTCTGGTCACGGTGCAGACCCGACGTGGATGGTCCCGCCCCTGAGATCCCTGACCGTCCCCCTGAAAAGTTTGAGGACCCCGCGCACCCGTTAGAGCTCGTTGACCCTTGCTGCATTCCTGCCCTGGGGGAGTTCACAAGATAGACGCCGCACGGGATCCAGCGACCATGCTATCCCACCCGCTGCGGATCCGGCAAAGCTGCCTGGGACGTGGGGCGCGACGGCACGGAGTGCACTCGACGGCACGGTCCCGTGGCGTCCGGTGCGGAGGCACAGACGCCAACACACCCTGTTTTCCGGAGCGACCTGCCGTTTTGCCAATGAGTGGACGACATGTGTATATTTCTCGGCGGAGGATTCGACTAGCGGCCTATGTCACACGCCTGGAACGCGTGCGGGAGTCACATCCCTCGAGGGTTCAAATCCCTCATCCTCCGCCAACGCAAACCCCGGTCCTCGGACCGGGGTTTTCGTCGTGCTCACATCCCCTATGGAGACCCGGAGACTCAGCGGCTGCTACCGCTACTCCCCCAGGAAGAAATCGGAGCCGGGTCCGAGCGGCAGGTCCACGAAGTAGAAGATGGCCAGGATTCCCGTCCAGACCAACCAGAACGGAACGACGAAGGGCAGCATCCTGGCGATCAGGGAGCCGAGCCCCGCCGCAGGTTCGTATTTGCGGAGCATCCCCAGCAGCACCACCATGTACGGGTTCATCGGTGTGATCACCTGGGTGGCCGAGTCGCCGACGCGGAAGGCCGCCTGGATCGCCGAAGGCTCGTAGCCGAGGATCGCGAACATCGGCACGAACACCGCAGCCATGATCGTCCACATCCCCGACCCGGAGATGATGAACAGGTTGAGGAAGCTCGCCAGGACGATGAAGCCCACCAGCGCCGGGAATCCGGTCAGGCCCAGATTCTCCAGCCCGTTCGCCCCGGTCACCGCGATCCACGAGCCGATTCCGGACCAGTTGAACAGGGCGATGAACTGGCCGAGGATGAACGCCAGCACGATGAACGGCAGCATCTCCTTCAGCGCGTCCGACATCATCTGCACGAAATCGCGGCTGTTCTTCACCGTCCCGACGACGGCACCGTAGACGGTCCCCATGACCACGAAGTAGGCGAACACCAGGAAGACGATGGAGTCGAGCAGAGGCGACTCGGGAAGATAGCCACCGTCCTCGTTGCGCCAAGGTGAGCCCGGGATGACCGCGGCAACCACCACGACCACCGTCAGCACCACGGCGCTGAGAACCGCGGCCCACAACCCCTTGGCTTCCCGCGGGGTCAGCTCGGCGCGCATCTGCTCGGCATCGGTGCCGTCCTTACTTGCACCGTCGCCGTCCTCGACGGCGACCTCGTCCACCGGGACGCCCTGACGCACCAACCGCGGCTCGATGAGCCGGTCGATGACGAAGCCGGCGACGAAGCCCAGCACCAGGGACGAGGCGATGTTGAACCACCAGTTGGACACCGCGTTGACGTCGGCGGCGCCCAGCCCCGGCAGCGTCTCCATGACGGAGTTCGTGATGCCGGCGAACAGGGCGTCCAGGCTGGTAGGGATGATGTTGGTGGAGTAACCGGCACCCGCCGAGGCGAAACCGCCGAGCAGTCCCGCCACGGGGTGGCGTCCTGCCGCCTTGAACACCAGTGCGGCGAGCGGCGGGATGACCACGAACGCCGAGTCCGCCATGACCGAGGCGATCACACCGACGAAGCCGACCACGTACGGCAGCATCCACTTCGGCGAGGACCCGAAGGCTTTGCGTACCCCCGCGGCGAGCATGCCGGAGTGTTGGGCGACGCCGATCGCCAGCAGGATCGGCATGACGGTGAGCAGGGGCGGGAATCCGATGTAGTTCTCGCCCAGGTTGGTGGTCAGCCAGGCGAGACCGTCCCCCGTGAACAGCCCCTTGATCACGGTGGGTTCTTCTGCGCCCGGAACGTCGACGACGACGTCGGCCAGTTCCATCAGTGTGGAGACCACACCGGTGATGAGGAACAGGATGAGGAAGAGCATGAACGGTTCGGGCAGTTTGTTGCCGACCCGTTCCACCCAGTTCAGGACGCGGTCCGTCCTGGTCAGTTGGGTGTCGGTGGTGGAGGTGGAGGATGACATGGGATGCTCCCGGGTGTCGGAGAGTCAGGAGAAGTAGTCGGCGACGTCCAACGCTCCGCCGGCGGCATCGAACTCGGCGATGACGTCGGCGGCGAGCGCGGGGTCGAGTTGGACGTCCAACAGCGTGGCGGCGAGGCCGAAGGCGCCGTCGACGACGGCGGCATGGCCTGCCTCGGTGAAGGTGGCCTGGGCGAACTCGCGGGTGTGCAGCGCCACCGAGGAATCACTGACCTTGATCAGCGGATGGATGCCGGGCAGGCGGTAGCTCACGTTGCCGAAGTCGGTGGACGCTGCGAGCGTCTCGGAGACGACGCCCCGTGGATACGGGTCGCGTCCCCGGCGTCTCTGGGCCTGGACCCAGCGTCCGGTGAGTGCCTGGTTGGTGCGGACAGGCAGCGACGGCGGGTGCTCGTCCCAGTGCAGGGTGACCCCGCATCCCGCCATCAGGGCAGCACCGTGGGCCACGTCCCGGACCCGGTCGGAGAGGTCACGCAGCGTGTCCGGGGCGGGCGAGCGGACGTACATCGTGACCTCCGCGTGGTCGGGGACCACACTGGCACGTTGCCCTCCGGAGTTGATGATCGCGTGGATCCGGTCCCCCGGCGGGGTCTGCTGCCGCAGCAGCCCCACTCCCTGGTACATGAGGGACGCGGCGTCCAGCGCATTGCGCGCCGCGAAGGGCTGCGCGGAAGCGTGGGCGGAGTGCCCGTGGAACTCCACGGTGAGGGTACGACGCCCCAACCACAGCTGGTCGGCGACATCGTCGCCGTAGCCGTGGGCCATGACCGCGATGTCGATGTCGTCGAAGGCACCCTCACGGGCCATGTACTCCTTGCCGGTGTGCCCCTCCTCCGCCGGGGTGCCGAGGAAGACCACGCGGGACGGCACGGCCTCCGGGGATTCGGCACGCAGTCGCGCCAGGCCGACGAAGGCGCCGAGCCCCATGGTCGCGATGACGTTGTGCCCGCAGCCGTGGCCGATCTCGGGAAGGGCGTCGTACTCGGACAGGACAGCGACCACCGGCGCGTCCGGCGGCGTCGTGGGTAGTGCCGGGAGTTCGGCGCGGATGGCGGTCTCCAGACCGTGGACGCCGACGGTGGCGGTCACGCCGTCCGGCGTGAGACGGTTCAGCACCTCGGTTACCGCAGCTGCCGAGCGGTACTCCTGGAACGCGGTCTCGGGGTGCTCCCCCAGATCCACCATCAGTGCGACGAGATCGTCACGGACGGCGTCGATGTGCTGCTCCAACCGGGTCTGCAGGTCCTCCGGTGCCCCGTCGTAGGACGATCCGGGATGGTGGGCCGTGGATCGTGCGGCGTCCGTGGCGTCCTGCAACTGGTCGAGGAAGGTACGGGACGGCGGCAACGGTGTGGACAGGTCCCGGATCGGCGGAGTGTCGGTCATACTTTGCCAGGCTACATTTCTGCCGCGCTCCCCTGCTGCGCACGACAGAAAACTTAACGGGCAGGAAAAGACCCCGGCAGCCGTGCGGCATACCGGGGTCAGTCAGTTTTGGTCAGGTCGGTCAGACGGGGCGTGGAATTACTCCTCCCCCAGCGCACCGGCCTTCCAGTCGTCGAGGAAGTCCGGGTTGTCCTCGAGCCACTCGGCGACGGCCTCCTCGAGGTTCTCACCGCCGTAGTTGTCCTCGTTGAACATGAGGTCCTCGAGGGAGAACAGGGTCTCGTCGTCCAGCACCAGGTTCTTCACCAGCTGGGAGACGTAGGGGTTGTCCTCGCTGAGGCCGGAGCGGGAGAAGTTCATGATCTTCTCGGTACCGCCCATGGCCCCCTCCGGGTCCTCCAGGTCGCGGACGTCGTACTCCTCGTAGGCCCAGTGCGGACGCCACAGGGTCACGGCGATGTTGTCGCCGCTGTCTTCGGCACGCTGCAGCTCGGTGAGCATCGCGGGGGTCGAGGAGATCTGGAAGTCGAGGGAGTCCAGGCCGTACTCCGGGATGGCGTAGTCCTGGGTGCGGTTGGTCAGTCCGGCGCCGGGCTCGATACCCACGAGGCGGTTGTCATATTCGTCGCCCATGTCAGCAAGGTCACCGATCTCCTGGGCCGGGGAGTCCTCGTTGACCGCGATGGTCAGCTCGGCGTTGTCGTACCAGCAGCCCTGGGCCTCGATGTCGTCACCGTGGGTGTCGACCTGGTCCGCGTGGGTGAGCGGCAGCCAGCCGTCCATCACCACGTCGATGTCACCGTCGGCGAGACCGGTGTAACCGGCCGCCATGTCGTAGGAATCGAGCTCGGTGTCGTAGCCGTCCTCGTCGAGGGCGTACTTGAGCAGGTGCGCGGCGACGAAGGACTCGTCCCAGCCGTTGAAGGCGGCGATCGAGATCTCCTTGTCGTCGTCGACGTCGAGGTCCGCCACATCGGCGGAATCCTCACCCGGGGTGCAGTCCGCGAGTTCCTGGACCAGTTCGGACTCTCCCGAGCTGTCGGCTTCATCGCTTCCGCTTCCGCCGCCCTCGTTGTCCGCGCCGCAGGCGGTGAGCACCATGGTGGAGCTCACCAGCAGGGCACCGAAGGCGGACGCGGTGCGGGTCGCCCTCTTCCTGCCCGAGGTCGCTGTTCGTGCTGTCGTGTTCATCGTTCTTCTCCTCATGAAACGTGTGAAACTCGTGAAACGTGTGTCAGTTGTCGGACGTACCGATGACCGGTGTGGCGGTCAGACCGCCCTCCGTGCCCGTGAAAGCGGGGTCCTGTTACCCAACCCGGCGGTCACGCGGTCGAGGAAGATCGCCAGGATCACCACGGCGATTCCGGCGTTCACCCCGAGCGGGACGTTCAGGTTCTGCAGCGACTGCACGACCGGTCTGCCCAGGCCGTCCGCACCGGCCATACCGGCGAGCACGACCATGGACAGGGCCAGCATGATGACCTGGTTGATACCGGCCATGATCGTGGGCAACGCGAGTGGCATCTCGATGCGGAACAGGATGTGTCGTGGCGTCGCGCCGAACGCCCGGCCAGCCTCGACGGTCTCCTGGTCCACCTGACGGATACCCAGTTCGGTGAACCGGACTCCGGGTGGGAGACAGAAGATCAGGGTGGCGATCATTCCCGGGACCACGCCGATGCCGAAGATGACCATGATCGGCACCAGGTAGGCCAGCGCCGGCATGGACTGCATGAAGTCCAGGATGGGTTTGACGATCGCCGACACCGCCGAGGACTTCGCCGCCCAGATGCCCAGTGGCACCGAGAGGATCACGGCGACGACCACCGCCACGAACACCATCGACAGGGTCTCCATGGTCTGGACCCACATGTTCACTCCACGGACCAGGTAGAACCCGATCACGGTGAACAGGGCGACCTTCCAGCTCCCCGCCACCCAGGCGATCAGCGCCAAGATGACGAGCATCACGGTGTAGGTCGGGGCACCGAGGACGGCGTTGACACCGTCGTACATGCCGCCGAGGACGGTGCCGATGAAGTCGAGCAGCCATCCGAAGACGTCTGTGAACCAGTCGATGCCGTCGGAGACCCAGTCGCCGAGGGGGATGTCGGGATTGACGAAACTGCCCATGACTCAGCCCACCGTCCTCTCGTTGGTCGTGCCGGACGGCGTCATCGAGGTCACCAGCGCGGCCTGGTCGATCCGCCCGACGACGCGGCCGTCGTCGACGACGGCGATCGAGCCGTCCGGGGACGACGCCGACGCCGCCGACACCGCGAAGATCTCGCTGACCCTGGTGTTGGGGGCCACCGTCGGCAGATCGGACACTCCGCCCGCGTCACCGGCGGTCATGATGTCGCGGGCGAGGAGGACACGGGAGCGGTCTACGTCGGCGATGAAATCGGAGACGTAGCTGTCGGCCGGGTTGGTGAGGATCTCGGTGGCGGTGCCGGTCTGGGCGATGCGTCCGTCGCGCATGATCGCGATCCGGTCGCCGAGGCGCATCGCCTCGTTGAGGTCGTGGCTGATGAAGATGATCGTCTTGCCGAGTTCACGTTGCAGTTCGATCAGCTGGTCCTGCATCTCGGTACGGATCAGCGGGTCGAGGGCGGAGAAGGCCTCGTCCATCAGCAGGATGTCCGTCTCCGCCGCCAGGGCGCGGGCCAGACCGACACGCTGCTGCATACCGCCGGACAGCTGACCGGGGAGCTGGTCTCCCCAGCCCTCGAGTCCGACCTGGTGCAGCCAGCGGTCGGCCTTCTCCTGGCGGGTCTTCTTGTCCACCCCGCGGATCTCGAGGGCGTAGGCGGCGTTGTCACGGACCGTCCGGTGCGGCAGCAGGGCGAAGTGCTGGAAGACCATCGAGACGTGGTCTGCACGCAATTCTCGGAGTTGCTGTTTCCCCATGTCGGAGATGTCTTTTCCGGCCACCTCGATCGATCCGGCCGTTGGCGACCAGAGGCCGTTGACCATACGAATGAGAGTTGATTTTCCTGATCCGGACAATCCCATGACAACGAATATCTCGCCTTTTTCCACGGAGAAATTCACGTCGATGACTGCTGCCGTACCAAGGTCGGTCAGATCGTCCCGGTCCGCCCCTTGCTCGAGCTTTTTTACGACGTCAGGACCATTCTTCCCGAAGACTTTGTAGACGTGGGATGCCTGCACTACGCTCACGATATTCCACCTCCAGCGCCTTCCAGGAATTTACTTGTCTGTCACAATCGGCGCCGATGTTGGTCCTCGACGCCAATATCTCATACCCCTCCAGACTAAGTAACTCCAGATAATTCCGCGACTTAAAGTTATGAATTGAACAGCATCTCTGCAGCGCAGAATCCCCCGAAATCAGCGCGTCACCAGCACTGATGTCGGGGGATTGGTGAAAAGTGGAATTCTTCCGTTTCACGCCACATTCGGGTGGTCCCGACCACCTTCCGGGTCGCCGTCAGGGTGGCCCAGATCATGCCTCCGGGAAGGCGGCGTCCAACTCGGCGAGCCAAGCACGCGCATTGCCGTCCGACGGGGCCCGCCAATCACCGCGCGGTGACAGGGCCCCGGCCGGGGACACCTTCGGGCCGTTCGGGATCGCCGAGCGCTTGAACTGGGCGAAACCGAAGAAGCGCTGCAGGAAGGTGCGCTCCCACGTCACGATCGTCGCGAGGTCGAAGGTGTAGCGGTCCTCGTCGGGGAAGCCCGCCGGCCATTCGCCGACCTCGGCGTCCTTCCAGGCATGCCAGGCGAGGAAGGCGATCTTGGAAGGACGCAGGCCGGCGAGGATGTGCCACAGCGTGAAGTCGTGCAGGGCGTAGGGGCCGATGGTCGACTCGGTGGACTGCACCTTGCCGTCCTCGCCCGGCGGCACGAGTTCCGGGCTGATCTCGGTGTCGAGGACGGACTGCAGAACCTCGACCGTGGCATCGTCCACGCCCTCGCGCTCGGCGATGACCCAGCGGATGAGGTGCTGCATCAGGGTCTTCGGCACACCGCTGTTCACGCCGTAGTGGCTCATCTGGTCGCCGACACCGTAGGTACACCAGCCCAGCGCGATCTCGGAGAGATCTCCGGTGCCCACCACGATGCCGCCGTGGTGGTTGGCCAGGCGGAAGAGATAGTCGGTACGCAGTCCGGCCTGGACGTTCTCGAAGGTGACGTCGTACACCGGCTCGCCATCGCCGAAGGGGTGGTGCATCTTCTTGAGCATCTCGGTGGCGGCGGGCCGGATGTCGACGGTCTCGATGGACGCTCCGATCGCCTCGGCGAGCTTCACCGCATTGGACTTCGTGTGCTCACTCGTGGCGAACCCGGGCATGGTGTACGCCAGGATGTCTGAGCGCGGACGCCCGGCACGGTCCATCGCCCGGGCGATGACCAGCAGGGCGTGGGTGGAGTCCAGACCGCCGGAGACACCGATGACCGGCTTCGGGTTCCCGATCGCCGCCAGTCGCTGCGCCAGCCCGGCGACCTGGATGTTGAAGGCCTCGTAGCAGTCCTGGGCGAGCCGTGCGGGGTCGCCGGGGACGAAGGGGAAGCGTGCGAGGTCGCGACGCAGGCCGATCTCCCCGCGCGGCGGGTCGAGGGCGAATTCGACGGTGCGCCAGGAATTCTGCCCGCGGTCCCCCTGCCCCGCCAGGTCGGCCACGGAACGCCGGTTGTCGTCGAAGGTGCCCTGGTGAAGCCGCGCCTGACGGATGGCGTCGAGGTCGATGTCGGCGACCGAGTGCCGCGTCCCCTCCGGGAAGCGCTCGGTCTCGGTGAGCAGGACGCCCCGCTCGTGGATCATGGTCAGCCCGTCCCACGAGACGTCGTTGGTGGATTCGCCCTGCCCGGCGGCGGCGTAGACGTGGGCGGCCTGGCACCGCAGCGACGCCGAGGACGCCAGCGCGTGCCGGTCGTCGGCGCGGCGCTGGGTGATGGGACTGCCGGAGAGGTTGAGCAGGACGCTCGCCCCGTTCAAGGCGGCCAGCGAACTCGGCGGGACGGGGACCCACATGTCCTCGCAGATCTCGGCGTGGAAGGTCAGGCCCTTCACGTCGGTGGCCTGGAACAGCAGGTCCACTCCGAAGAGCGCCTGGTTGTCTCCGATGCGGATGGTCTCTCCACGGATGTCGTCGCCGGGGGCGTACCAGCGGCGTTCGTAGAACTCCCGGTAGGTCGGCAGGTTCGACTTCGGCACCACGCCGAGGATCTCACCGCGGTGGATGATCACCGCGCAGTTGTAGAGGCGGTTGCGGTGGGCCAGTGGTGCGCCGACGACGAGCACGGGCAGCAGGTCGACGGACTCCCGGACCAGGGTTTCGATGGCGTCGGCGACGGCGTCGAGAAGGACGTCCTGCAGGACGAGGTCGTCGATGGCGTAGCCGGTGAGTCCGAGCTCAGGGAACACCGCGACACCGACGTGGTCCTCGTGCAGCCCACGGGCGGCGTCGAGGATAGTCGTGACGTTGGACGCCGGGTCGGCGATGGCCACAGGCGTGGTCACGGCAGCGACGCGGGCGAAACCGTGCGCGTATGCGCCGGAGGTGGGAGCGGTGGAGGCTGCGGGAGCGTCAGGCATGTGTCCCAGTCTGCCAGGTCAGGCTCCATTGCAGGTCCCCTAGCCGCTTCGGCGCGGCGACAGCCAGTCCGCCACTATCCTGGCCACATGCCGCCCAACGCCCCGCTCCCCGCCTCCATCGACCGGGCAGTGACGTCCTACCTGGCAGCGGCGGACCGTCTGCTCCCCGGCGCGGGCACCGACCTCGCGGTCGCCGGGTCCACGGCTCTCGGGGCGTACCGGGACGGCGCCAGCGACATCGACCTGGTGGCGGTGCTCGACGATCAGTGGCGGGGACGCAGGGACCTGATCCCGCGACTGCGGCTGCTGCACCTGTCCCAGGGGCCACGGATCCTCGGTCGGCTGGTCCGCGGCCTGGGTGTATCCGCGACCTGCAATGTGTCCTTTGTCTGGAATAGTGAGCTGAGATTGCCGGTGAGTCAGCTCCGCCCGGTCGCCTCACATGTCGGGGAGTTGTTCCAGCCACAGGGGTCCTTCGACGTGAACCCGGTCGTGTGGCACGAGCTGGTCAACGGCGGCATCACTGTTCGCGGTCGAGACGTCGCGGAATGGGGTCTCGACCCCGAGCCTGACCGACTGAAACCCTGGGTCCGGAAGAACCTGCAGTTCTACTGGACCTCGCTGGCCGATAAGGCCGAACACGGACGACTGCCCTTCCGGGCGTCCCGGGTGGAGTGGTGCCTGCTCGGCCCCGCACGGATGCATGCCACCCTGTCCACCGGCGACATCATCAGCAAAGACGCCGCCGGCGACTACGCCCTGGACGCCTTCCCACAGCACGCACCGATCCTCCATGTGGCGCTGGCGCATCTCCGACAGCAGGACATCCCGACCGACCCGCCGCGGGAACAGTGGCGTGAGATGACCGTGGTCGCAATGCGGGAGATCATCGCGGACGCTTGATTCCGTGCGCGTTCGTCCACACCCCAATTACCTGCGGGGAATACACGCTCAACCCCATAAGTTGCCTATGGCATGAGCACTATTGGAATCATCGGCTCCGGACTCATCGGAGCAACCGTCGCACGTCTCGCCGTCCAGGGTGGCCACCATGTCGTCCTGTCGAACTCCCGCGAACCCCGCACACTGCTGCCCCTGATCGCGGCACTTGGACCGAACGCCCGCGCCGCCACCCCGGCCGAGGCTGCGGAGGCCGGCGACATCGTGGTGGTCAGCGTCCCGCTCGGCGCACTGGCCGACATCCCCACCGAGCCGTTGGCAGGTAAGACCGTCATCGACACCTCCAACTACTACTGGCAGCGCGACGGCCACATCGACGCGCTCGACAACCGTGAGGTCACCACCTCCGCCTACCTTCAGGACCGGTTGCCGGACTCCTCCGTGGTCAAGGCGTTCAACAACATCAACTTCGCCCACCTGGGCAACCTGGCCCGCCCGGCCGACAGCGCGGAGCGCACCTCGCTGGTTATCGCCGGTGACGACGAGGACGCCAAGGCCGAGGTCACGAGCTTTCTCGGCTCCCTCGGCTACAACACGCTCGACGTCGGCCCGCTGTCCGAGGGTCGTCGCTTCGACAACGGCCAGCCCGCCTACGGCCTCCCGTACCTCACGCCGGACGCCAACCCCACCGACATCCTGTCGATGGGCCCGGGGCGTCCAGCCACCGACCAGGAGCTTCAGGACGCCCTGGCTGCTGCCGAGCTACCGGCCTGAGCTGATCCCGTGCAGGGCGGCTGAACGCCAGTCTCATTGTGAAAAGGCGTCATAATGTTGTCGCCTCATGCACGTCATCGGGGCCCATGGCGACCTAACCTCACGCCATGACGTTTCTGACCCCAAAGTCCCACACACGACGTCGGCGCGCGGCCCACGCCGTCACCGCCGTTGTCGCGGCAACCGCCTTACTGCTCTCCGGCTGTAGTTCGGAGGACGCCGATTCCTCCAGCACCAGCTCAGACTCAGGCACCCGCTCCTTCACCGCGGACAACGGCACCTTCGACATTCCGGAGGAGCCGGAGCGCATCGTCGCCATCGGCAGGGCCGTCCCTTCCCTGCTGACCACGGACGCGCCGCTGGTCGGCATTGCCGAGTACGAAGGCATGGTGGGGCTGAACGAGGAACAGGAACAGACTTACGAGGATCTCCCCAAGGTCGGTACGGGGGCGGATATGGACTACGAGAAGATCGCCTCACTGGAACCGGACATCATCATCTCCGGTGTCCCCCTGCGCAACTTCGAGAAGGTGGATGAGGAAAGTCTCCAGAGCATCGCCCCCACTCTCTCCCTCGGCCCGCTCACCCCCTCCGAGTGGAAGGAGTTCGGCCAGCAACAGACCGACGCAGCCAACGTATCCGGGGCATTCGACGACCAGAAGGCCGAGTACGAGGCACGTGCCGAAGAACTTCACGAGAAGTACAGGGACAAGATCGACGGGATGAACTTCGGGGCAGTCGCACAACCTGATGAAGGCAGGAGCGGATTTGGCCGGCATTACTCCGGCAGCTGGTACACCAACATCCCCGAGGACGCCGGTCTGACCTTCCCCGGCGAAGGTGCAGACACTGAAGACAACGGTGCAACGTTCTCCGAGGCACTCTCCTTCGAGAAGATCAGTGACATGGAGGGCATGGACGCGATCCTTTACCCAGTGGAAGAGGACGGCAAACCCACTCCCGAGCTCCAGGAACTTCTCGACCAGACAGCATTCCAGGAACTCCCTGCCGTGAAGGCGGGTCGGGTACTGCCCGTCTTCGGCACCACTGCAGAGACCTACGCTGGTGGATTGGTCGCCCTCGACTCCCTGGAAGACGCGCTGGAGAACCTGCCCGACTGACCCTCACTGGACAGTCCCAGATCAGTCGTCCTCCCCGGACAAAGACGCCAGGAACTCGAAACGGGTGCACACCACCTCGGTCTCATCACCGATGACGAGGCCCGGATTCGCCTCCTGGAACTCCGGGGAAATCCAGAACAGCTCGTGCCCGCTGCGCCATTCCGCCACGGACTCGTAGCCCTCCCCCTCTCCCCGGGCATGCTCCTCCGTCACCTCGTCGAGACGGCAGATACGGACATCGGTGATCGCCAGGACTCCGTTCGCCGTGCCGTCGGAGTTGATCAGAATCTCTCGGTCTCCCGGTCTCGGCAGCGGCTCACCGGAAACCCGGTACTCCTCCAACAGCGATGTCGTCGTAGTCTTCCCACCATCGAGGATCGCCTCGATGAGCTGGTCACGCATCTCTCCCGGGAAGGCGTACTCCCCGATCGACCAGCGTGTCATCGGACTCGCCACCGCGCGGACGGGAGCACCGTCACCGCCCCCGATACTCATTGGCAGAGCGGTGAACTCGACCCGTGACGGCAGGTCGGTGAGGCCACGAAGGTTCTCGATGATCAGGCAGTCCGCCCCGAGAAGAACCTTGTGCGCCGCCAGTCCGTCCGACCCGTCGCTTCTGTCCGGGGACGCCATGTCCACCCCGAGGATCTGTACACCGGCATCCACCAGAGCGACCGCCGCCCCCTCTGCCAGTCCGGGATGACGCAGGTAGTCCTCGGTTCCCCAGTACCGGTCCCACCCGGTGGCCAGCAGAACGATTCGACAGTCCACGACGGGCATCGCAGAGAGCAGTTCTCCCAGGTGGATCTGCTGTCCCGGCTCCAGACCCGGAAGGTGGATCACCACGGCGTCCCCCATGAGCTCCGACGGCGCGACCTGGTCGATGGTCCTTCCACCGTCAATGACGTGTGACGGGGCGTCCACGTGTGTCCCGGAATGTGTGCCGAGCTGCAGGGAGCGCACCGAGCAACCGACTTCCGCTACCGAAAGGACCTCGTCAACCTGCACCTCGGGATCCCCTGGGTAGACCGGCATTCCGGTGGTGAGCGGGTAGGTGAGGTCGAAGTGTTCGGTGAAGTGCGCGTCTCCGGTGCTGGCCATAGGCGCGAGAATACCGAGCCAGCGACGGCTACTGCAGGCCAGCCAGCCCTGCCGTCAGGTCATACGCACCCGGATCGATGTGGGATCCGTCGGCATCGTAGACGCGGGCCTGGTGGATGCCAGCGTCCTGCACCGAGGGCCACTCCGGATCCTCGCCCTTGATGAACCGAACCCAGTCGCCGTGCATCGCATCAGCGAGAGGTTGCGTCGGCCCCGATGCCGGTGGCACCCGGTCAGCGTCCAAGACATCGAAGGAGTACGGGATGTCCGTGCAGTGCGGGCTGACCTTTCCGGTCTCGACTCGTCCTGCAAAGTCGTAGAGCCACGTCCCGGCATGATCCGGCACCTGCCCGGCAGCGGTGCGCCTCGCTTCGGCGACCCGCAGCGTCCCCACTCCGAACAGCAGCTCGCCCATCACCTGAGCGTCTGCGAACTGGTCGCCGATGATCTCCAACTCCGCACCCAACCGCTCGATCGCAGCGTCGGGAACCCCGGCGTCCTGAAGCTGCGACTCCACCTCGGAACGGGGACGCGGCGACGGCACCGGGGTTTCATTGCGGGCCCTGCCCAGCAACAGCGGCACCTGGGCAGCCTGACCACCTGCGACGGCCTCGGCGACGGACGCGGTGAAGATTTTCCCGTCCACCGCCGGTGCCCACTTCATTGACACCACCCCCGGATGCCCTCCTCGCACCGCCCGGATCGTCGGCACGATGTCCACGGGCTCCGGCCGCCCGAAGGGGCTCGTGCCGCCGTATGCGTCGCCGTCGCTCTCGACGTCGCAGATCTTCTCCTCGGGCAGTGAGCGCCATCCCTCCAGCGTGTGCTCGATACCCAGCGTGTCCGCCAACCGCTCCGAATACTTGTCGACCTCCTCGACGGGAATGTCATTGACCGCCGGAGACTGCGCGATCGCCCGGTGGAACAGCCCCTCGGTTGCCGGCACCGCGAGAAGGTCCAGGACGGACGTGCCGCCGGCGCTCTGGCCACCGATGGTGACCTGGTCCGGGTCACCGCCGAACTGCGCGATATTGCGCTGGACCCATTCCAGCGCCGCGACCTGGTCCAGCAGACCGCGGTTCACCCTGCCGGTTCGGTCGTCCTCCCCCACGGCACCGAAGCCGTCGACCCCGAGACGGTAGGCGACATTCACCGTGACGATCCCGTCCCGGTTGAACGACCGGCCGTCGTACCAGGGGCTCGACGGGGATCCTTCGAGGAAGGCGCCACCGTGGAGCCACACGAAGACCGGAAGTTTCGCAGTGTCGTCACCGGGGGCCGGGGTGAAGACGTTCACGTTCAACCGGGAATCACCGTCTACGACCGCTTCGGGGATCGTCGGGGACGTGGAGAACAGCCGACGCTGGGGCGTTGCCCCGTGCGTGGTCGCGTCCCGCACGCCATCCCAGGAACCGTGTGGGACCGGCGCACTGAAGCGCAGGTCACCGACGGGCGGTTCAGCGTAAGGGATGCCGAGAAAGGCCGCGGACTCGCCGCGCCAGATACCTCTGACCCTCCCTGTCTCGATCGATACCTCTGGGGAGTCGGCTGCTGAAGAGCCTGGAGAGTGCTGCGGAGTCATGGCACCACCCTGCCAGAAATCCTGCAAGCGCCCGATCTCCCGGTTGATGTGGCGTTGCTCGGGAATGCTGGTGCACAGCGAACCCGCCGTCCGGTACGACTCGAGCGCCTCCTCCCGTCGACCGCATTCCTCAAGGAGATGTGCACGGACGGCGTGGAGTCGGTGACTGCGACCCAACCGCTGGTCATCCAGGAGCGGTTCGACCAAGGACAACGCCGCCTCCGGGCCCCGCACCTCGTTCACCGCGACGGCGAGGTTCATCGTCACCACCGGTGAGGGAGCCACCCTCACCAGCATCTCGTAGAGCATCACGATCTGCTCCCAGTCAGTGCTCGGCCAGTCAGGGGATTCGCAGTGCACCGCGGCGATCGCTGCCTGCAGCTGGTACGGACCAACCGGTCCGCTGGGCAGCGCAGTCTCGACCAGCTCCACACCTTCATCGATCTTCGCGCGGTCCCAGAGCGTCCGGTCCTGCTGCTTCAACGGAACCAGTTCCCCCTCGGCCGATATGCGTGCCGGACGCCGCGCATCGCTGAGCAGCATCAGGGCGAGGAGGCCCGCGGTCTCGGGATCGTCAGGGACGTAATCATCAAGCAGCCGCGCGAGTCGGATCGCTTCCCCCGTCAGCTCCTGGTCGAGAAGCCCCTCACCGGTGGAGCGACCGTAGCCTGCCGTGAACATCAGGTAGAGGGCGTGCATCAGGGACTGGACACGATCCGCGGTGGACTCCGGGGTCGGGAACTCCCGGTAGTTCCTGTCGATCGTGGCCTTCGCCCGGCTGATCCGTTGCCCCGCCGTGGACGCGGGGATCACGTACACCTCCGCGATCTGCTGAGTCGTCAATCCGAGCACCGCGCGCAAGGCCAGGGTCACCTGCGCTTCCACGCTGAGTGCCGGGTGGCAGCACAACGTGAGCACCTCGAGCGTGGAGTCCTCGTCCTCGACCGCGTCCGGGAGACCGGCCACTCCGGCCGTCCGGTCCAGGCTGTCCAGCCGCGCCGAGCGTTCCTCCCTGTCCCGCCGGGAGGTGTCCTGGCGAAGCATGTCGATGAAGCGTCGGGACGCCACCCGCAGCAGCCACCCACGGGGCTTGTCCGGCACCCCGGTGTCGGGCCACTCGTCGGCTGCCACCAGGAGTGCCTCCTGCACCGCGTCCTCGCAGCGGGCCAGATCGCCGTACCGGCGGACGAGAGCAGCGAGGACATGGGGCGTCTCACGCCGCCAGATGTCCTCGCTCGCCTCGTCCGTCATTGTGCCGACGTCCCCTACCCCATGATCGGCCGCAGTTCGACGGTCTCACCCGGCCCGGCGAACCCGGCGGCGACCTCCTCGGCACGATCCTGCGACTCGACGTCGATGGTGAAGAATCCGGCGAGGTGCTCGTTACTCTCCGCATACGGGCCGTCATTGGACGTCGCCTCCCCCGAGCTCCAGTTGTAGAGCTTCGAGGACGTCGGATCGCCGAGCGCCTCACCGCCGAGCAGTTCGCCGCGCTCCTGCATTTGTCCCAGCAGCTTCTCGAAGTCGCTGTCAATGGCGTCGCGCTGCTCCTGTGTAAGGTCCTGGTACTCGGCGAGGTAGTCACCGGTGGGGTGACCCCAGGGCTGGGGGTTCGAGTGGATGAGGATCACGTACTTCATGGCTCTTCCTTTCACCGTGTATCTGTGTGTCACTGTGTCTCAGGGCGCCGCATTTCCGGCGCGTCCACAGGTACGTCGGAGCCGTCACCGACATTTCGACATCACTCTCACCACCGAGGGTAAGTCAGTCGGGAAAAGTACGTCCCCCGGCCCGGCGTCACAGCACCCGGTGGCGTCCGATCGGCAGCACCAGCGGCGTGCCCGAGACCGGGTCGGGGATGATCTGGGACTTCAGCCCGAAGACCTTCTCCACCCGCTCTTCGGTGAAGATCTCGGAGGGCACGCCCATCGCCTCGACCTTCCCGTCGGCGATCATCACGATCTGGTCGCAGTAGCGCGCCGCGAGGTTCAGGTCGTGCAGCACCATGGCGATGGTGATGCCGGAGGTCTCGTTGAGGTCCGTCAGCAGGTCGAGCACCTCGACCTGGTGGGCGACGTCAAGGTACGTCGTCGGCTCGTCCAACAGCAGCAGGTCGGTCTGCTGCGCCAGTGCCATGGCGATCCACACGCGTTGCCGCTGACCACCGGACAGCTCGTCCACCGACCTGTCGGCCAGTGCCGCGGTACCGGTGGTGTCCAGGGCGAAGGCCACGGCTTCGTCATCGGCGGTGGAC
Organism: Candidatus Corynebacterium avicola; assembly: GCA_019114135.1. GTDB lineage: Bacteria > Actinomycetota > Actinomycetes > Mycobacteriales > Mycobacteriaceae > Corynebacterium > Corynebacterium avicola. The sequence goes on along the minus strand of DXGC01000021.1, from coordinate 7,771 downwards.
CAGCGGGACAAGATGCCCTGGTGCGGGTGGCGTCCGCGTCCGACGAGGTCAGCGACGGTGATGCCCTCCGGGGCGATCGGCGCCTGCGGCAGCAGACCCAGGGTCTGCGCCAGCTGCTTCGCCGGCATGGAGTGCACGGAACGACCGTCCAGCAGGACGCTGCCCGCACTCGGCTTCAGCAGTCGCGACATCGACTTCAGCAACGTGGACTTGCCGCAGGCGTTCGCGCCGATGATGCCGGTGACCTTGCCGGGTAGGACGTCCAGGTCGATGCCGGTGATGACCGGGTGATCACCGTACCCGAGCGACAGGCCCTCCGCCGACAGCGTGTGGGTCTCGTGGGTGACGGTGGCGGTGTTGGCTGCGTCAGCGGTCACAGTGAGCCTCCTGTGCGGTTGGTGCGGATGATGAGGTAGATCAGGTACGGCGCGCCGAGCACACCGGTGACCACGCCCACCGGGTAACGGGCGTCGAAGAGCCACTGGCCGGCGAAGTCGGAGCAGAGCACCAGCAGGCAACCCACCAGCGCGGCGGGGACCAGCAGGTTGGTTCCCGGGCCCACCAGGCGGGCCGCGATCGGCCCGGACAGGAAGGCCACGAAGGCGATCGGCCCGGCCGAGGCGGTGGCGAAGGCGATCAGGCCGACCGCCGCCACCACCAGGATGAGGCGGGTTCGGGACACCCGCACGCCGAGGGCCTCGGCGGTGTCGTCGCCGAGCTGGGTGATCGCCAGGTTGCGCCACTGCGCCAGCAGAACCGGCGCCAGCACGACGACCGCCACCAGCACCAGCTGCACCCCGTTCCAGGAGGCGTTGTTCAGACTGCCGGTCAGCCAGCGCATCGCGGCCTGGGTGTCGAAGGTCTGCGCCTCCGACAGCTGCCAGTTCGTGAGGCTGGTGAGCACGGCGGATACACCGATACCGACCAGGATCAGTCGGGTCCCGGCGACCCCGCCCTTATAACGCGCGCCCACACCTAACTGCAATAAGTTATTTAGGACACCCTATTTCGTGATTCGGACGCACCCCTCAGGCGACCGTACTGTCGGCACAGCCGGGGATCCACTCCTCCGACTCCGACAGCTCTTCCGGCAGTTCATCCTGCACTTCAGTCACCAGACCCGGTGCAGTCATGGCGTCCGACAACCCACGGAACTGCCCCGGCGTCACGCCGGCGACGCGGCGGAAGGCGGTGATGAAGGCACTTACCGAGCGGTACCCCACCTGCTCGGCCACCTCACCGATCTCCATGTCGGCACCCAGCAGCTTCACGGCATGCTTCACCTTCGCGGTGATCACCCAGCGACTGAAGCCCAGACCGGTCTCCGCCTCGAAGGTGCGCGTCACCGTCTTGGTGCTCACTCCCAGACGACGTGCCCACGTTGCCAGGGTGGTCTGGTCGGCCGGGTCCTCACGCATGGTGTCCACGATCGGACGGACCAGGGAGGACTCCGGGATGTCCAGCACCAGCTCGCGGGGCGAGGGCTGCATCACATCGAGGATCATCCGCTCGGTCAGGTCCCGCGACTCCCCCGACAGGCCGCCGGTGATCAGCCGGTCGACGAGCAACCCGAGCAGCGGCGTGAGCTCGACGGCCACCGGTTCCGAGGCCAACGCCGGCGCCTCCACGGAGAAGTGCACCACGCGCTGCCGGGAGCCGGCCGGTGCACTGCCGGAGTGCGGTGTACCTGCGGGGATCCACAGTCCGACCCCTCCGGCGACCGTCCACAGACGGCAGCCGACCTGCGCCATCCCGGAACCGACCTCGTTCCACAGAAGTTCGTGGGTGGGATGTGAGTGCACCCCCCAGAAGGTGTCATGCTCCAGAACCTCGTCCTGCCCGAAGGCGAGCACATGCGTATGAAGGTCCCCTGCCTCATACATCGGCAACTGTCGAGTTTCTCCTGTCACGTCTCTAAGGATAGCCAATCTGTGCCAGGAAAACCGCAGGAAACCAGAATTTCCGGAGTACCCACTACAGTATTCACCCCCATACCCCACCACCCATACGGGCCGCCGCCGACGGAATCGTCCTCGTCGGACTCCCGCCTGCTCTAGCGTGGACCGCATGAGTCCGTCACCCACACAGTCCCCCTCACACCTGCCCACGTTGACCGTCACCGACGGTATCGCCCACGTCCGGCTGAACCGCCCGGAGAAGCTCAACTCGCTGACCCTGCCGGTCCTCGACGAACTCGTGGCGATCGCCGGACGCATCCGCCGCGACAAGAGCGTGCGAGCGGTCATCCTCGCAGGTGAGGGGCGCTCCTTCAGTGCCGGGCTGGATTTCGCCTCGGTGATGGGCAACCCCACCGGACTGGGCCTGGCCTTCCTGCCGCGGCCGTGGCGCGGGACGAACATCTTCCAGGAGGCGTGCTGGTCGTTCCGTCGACTGCCGGTGCCGGTGATCGCCGCGGTGCACGGGCACTGCTTCGGTGGCGGAGTCCAACTGGCCATGGCCGCGGACTGGCGCTTCACCACCGCCGACGCGCAGTGGAGCATCATGGAGGCCAAGTGGGGTCTGATCCCGGACATGTCCGGCATGCAGAGCCTGAAGCAGCAGTTGCCGGCGGACGTCCTGAAGCGGCTCACCATGACCGGCGAGACCTTCGACGGTGCTCGCGCAGTGCAGTACGGGGTGGCCAGCGAGGTCGTGGAAGGTGATGGTTCCACACAGGACGCCGCGGTCGCCGCCGCGGTCGAGCTCGCGGAGCAGATCGCCACCCGCTCCCCCGATGCCGTGGCCTACGGCAAGAAGCTGGTGGACGAGACGTGGACGTCCGGCGCCCGCGCCACGTTCACCAAGGAGCGACTGCGTCAGCTGCGCCTGCTCATCGGCAAGAACGCCGGCATCGCCCGGGCGGCGGGGGCCAAGAAGATCGCCCCGAAGTTCCGGCCCCGCTCGGTGCGCTAACTCTGCCAGACCACCGGCTCGTGCGAGAGCACGGTGGGGTCCGCCAGTGCGTCCTGCCCGATGGACTCCTCGATCCAATCGCGCGCCGCAGCGGCCTTCTCCTCGTAGGACTCCCCCGGCATCTCGCGCAGGGTGACCGCGCCGTCACGCTTGGCCAGACGCTGACCACCCGGGCCCAGCACCAGCGGGACGTGCACGTACTCCACCTCGGGGAGCTCCAGCAGATGCGCCAGGTAGCCCTGGCGCGGGGCGGAGTCCAGCAGGTCGTCGCCGCGGACGACCTGGTCGATCCCGGCGAGCGTGTCGTCGACGACCACGGCGAGGTTGTAGGCGAAGCCGGCGTCCGCACCACTGCCTCCGCGGCGCAACACCATGTCGTCGACGTCGCCGGTGTACGTCCCGTCCTCCCCCGCTGCCTCAGCGAAGCGCTCCTGCACGGACCAGCTGTCCACCTGCGCGCGCAGTCGCAGGGACGGGACGCGCCCCTCGGCGGCCAGCGCCTCGCGACGGCGGTCGCGGTCAGCATCGTCGAGGTCACGGCAGGTCCCGGGATAGCGCCCCGGGGTGGCGTGCGGGGCGCGGGCAGCCTCGCGGATGTCCTTGCGCGAGCAGTAGCACTCGTAGACCAGGCCGTCCTCCTGCAACCGCTCCAGGGCGACCTCATAGCGTTCCAGCGACTCCGACTGCCGGGCCACCGCCCCGTCCCACGTGAGACCGACCGCCTCGAGGTCCTCGAGCTGACGGTCTGCGGAGATCTCGGAGGAGCGGGACGCGTCGATGTCGTCGATGCGCAGCCGGAAGCCTCGGCCGGTGGCCCGGGCCCACGCCTCGGCGAGGACGGCGGTACGGAGGTTGCCGAGGTGCAGGTCGCCGCTGGGGCTCGGGGCGTAGCGGCCACTGGCTGGGACTGTCATGGTGCACAAGGTTATCGCGGCCACTGTCCGTGTCCTCACTCCCGCTCCCGGTTGGTCCGACCCCACTCATCCCAACCGAGAATGGGAGTGAGGTCACAGGCACCATCAAGGTCGGAGTTGTAGCGTTGGGTACGTAAGCGCGAGTCCACACCACACCCGTCACGACCCATCACGCGCACAGGAGGCGCCCGCCATGACATCCGCCCGCACGCCACACAACAGCCGACACGACTTCCCCCGTGAGATCCCCAGCATCCGCGATGTCGTCGGCGCTTTCCGCGACTCCGTCCCCTTCGACGCCCCGTTCGGTGGCCGGTTCGGTGACCCGTTCGGCGGCCGCAGGTTCGCCGGCCGTGCACCGGAGCGCAGCATCCGCTCCACGATCGTCAGCCTGCTCGCCGAGCAAGCGCTGCACGGCCACCAGGTGATCAGCACCATTTCCGAGCGCAGTGAGGGTGAGTGGGAACCGGCCGCCGCCGAGGTCTACCCCACCCTGCAGCTGCTGGTGGACGAGGGTCTCGCCACCGTCGAGGAGCAGGACGGACGACGTCTCTACTTGTTGACCGAGGCCGGTCGTGAGGAGGCGGAGTCGTTGAGCACCGCTGCCGATGACAAGGACGCCGACGCAGAAGATGCAGATGACGCTGCTGACGGGGACGCACCGTGGTCCCGGTTGTCGTCCTTCTCCAAGCTCCCGGGTTTCTCGAATGTCGCGGACTTCGCCGGTGCCCACGGTGAGCTGCCGAAGGCCGGTGCGAAGCTCGGCCAGGCCGTCCAGCAGGTCGGTCTGACCGGCACCGAGGAGCAACGGGCCCGCGTCGCGGCCCTGCTGGACCAGACCCGTCGCAACATCTACGGCATCCTCGCCGAGGAGCCGGCCGCAGAAGACGCCCCCGAAAACACGACAGCCACCGACGACGCATAGTGAGCAACAGTCCCGACCCCGGTCAGCGGGGTTCTTCCCGCAAGCTGAGGTCGCGCTACCGGCGCATCATGACCTTCGGTGCGCTGCTCATCGTGCAGACCTGGTGGTACGACCTGGTCCTGCCACGCATCGGGCTGCGCAGTATCAGCCGCCGCACCCAGGAGCGGCGCATGGTGCGCGCCGCCGAGAGGTTCCGTCGTCTGGCGACCGATCTCGGCGGGCTGATGATCAAGGTCGGCCAGTTCATGTCGACACGAATCGATGTGCTCCCGACCAGTGTCACCGACGAACTCGCCACACTGCAGGACAAGGTCCCGGCAGTGGAGTTCGAGGCGATGCGCGACCTGGCCGAGCGGGAACTCGGGATGCCGCTGGAGCGGGCCTTCGCGACCTTCGACACCACTCCCCTGGCCGCCGCTTCCCTGGGGCAGGCGTACCGCGCCCGGCTGCGACCGTCCGACGCTGACGGAGCCACCGGTGTCCCGTTCACCGATGTGGTGGTCAAGATCCAACGCCCCGGGATCGGCGACATCGTCGAGGTCGACCTGGCTGCCCTGCGACGGATCGCCGGCTGGCTGGCCCGCATCCGGTTCATCTCCCAGCGCGCCGACATCCCCGGTCTCGTCGACGAGTTCGCCGTCACCAGCTACGAGGAGATCGACTACCTTCACGAGGCGTCCGAGGCGAACGCCTTCGCCGCCGACTTCGCCGACGATCCGCAGGTGCGAGTCCCCGACGTGGTGTGGGAGCGCAGCGTCCGACGCGTCCTGACACTGCAGGACGTCTCGGCGATCAAGATCAGCGACACCGCCGCGCTGCGTGCGGTGGGCATAGACCCGTCCGAGGTCGCCGAGCGTCTCGCCGAGGTGATGTTCACCCAGTTCTTCGACAACGGGCACTTCCACGCCGATCCGCACCCGGGGAACATCTTCGTCACCCCGGGACTGTCCGGCGACGACTTCAAGCTCACCTTCATCGACTTCGGCATGACCGGGTCGGTGGACGACACTCTGCGTGCCGGACTGCGTGACCTGGTGATGGCGGTCGGTACGCGCGACGGCGACGGCATGATCACCTCGATGGAGAAGCTCGGCGTCCTGCTGCCGACGGCGGACACCAGTGAGCTGAAGCGGGCGATGACAGAGCTCTTCGAGCGGTTCGGTGGCATGGGGATCATGGATCTGCAGCATGTCGAGCGCAAGGAGTTCGAGGAGTTCGCCCACCGGTTCCGCGACGTTATCCGGTCGATGCCCTTCCAGCTGCCGGAGAACTTCCTGCTGATCATGCGGTCAGTGTCGATGATGTCGGGGCTGTGCTCCACCCTGAACCCGGAGTTCAATGTCTGGGACTCGGTGGAGCCCTTCGCCGCGAAGCTCGTGCGTGAGCAGGCGGGGGACTCCGCCAAGGAGATGGCGCACCGTGCGGTGACCACCGCCGCGGACACGGCCCGGGTGATCGGGCGGTTGCCGGGACGTCTGGACCATGTGATCACCGTCGTCGAGAGCGGGGATCTCTCGGTCAACACCCCGCAGGTCGAGCGGCAGCTGAAGCGCCTGGAGCGGGCCGCACTGCGGATCGTCGCCGCGTTCCTCTTCGTCGGACTGGTGATCGGCGGGGCCGTGCTGCGGCAGTCCGCCGGGTGGCCCGGACCGACAGGCACGACGATGATGGTGGTCTCCGCCCTGCCCTTCCTCTACGCCGTCTTCGGCGGGAAGAGGACCACATGATCGAGGAAGGCACCGGTTACTACGCCGTCCCGTGCTCGGTGAAGGCGGTGGTCATATCGGACGACCAGGTCCTGCTCGGGCTGAATGACCGAGGCGAGTGGGAGCTCCCCGGCGGGTGGCCGGACAAGACGGACACCACCGTCGCCGATACGGCCATTCGCGAGGTCCACGAGGAAACAGGGCTCCACCTGGACGCAGACACATTCACCCTCGTCGGTGCCGAACTGTTCGCCCCGGTGCCCGGACGCCAGGTGGCACTGGTCTGTCTTTCAACCACGGTCGACCGCGACCTGGTGCCGCACAGGAGCGCGGAGCACCGCGAGGTCACCTGGCATCCCGCCGCGAAGTTGCCGCAGAACCTGCCTGAGATCTACCGCGGGTTCATCGCCACCGGCGTCGACGTCGAAACACGTCAGGTTTGAGGCGTCTCAGGTCGGAATCGGGGACGTATACCGACCTGACGCACCTCAAACCTCACATTCCGGACCGGTAGCAGGGGACGTCACCCGATCACCGATACGGATGGTGCCGCCGACAGCGTCACCGCCGTCCTCCGGGGGCAGGAAGAGCACTCCCAACGTCGGCTCGGACTGGCCGAGGTCCTTGGTCAGGACCTTGAGCAGGTTGGCGTCGCGGTCACCGGTGTCGGGGTTGGCGGCGATGGCCATACAGCGCACGATCGTCTTCTGCGCGGTCAGCGGGACCTCGCCCACCCGGATCTGCGTGCCGTTCGCCACCCAGTCGAGTTCCTCCCAGGCAGGGAGACCGTCCACCACGACGTTCGAGCGAAACCGTCGACTGTCCACCGGGACGGCCGCAGCGTCCTTGTCGTTCACCGCCGACTCCAGCGCCGCCACCGAGGCAGCCCCGTGCAGGGACACGAAGCCCCGCGGACGGTCCTGGAACCGTGAGGTCACACCGTCACCGACCAGTTCCAACGGCAGCCGTCCGGGCTTCCCCAGCCGACGGGCGTCCGGACCGTCCAACACCCACTCGGCGATGCGGTCGCACAGCTCGCGTCGTCCGTCCGGGTCCAGCCCGGCGGAGACCACCAGCTCGCCGTCCTCACGGAAACTCAGGGTCTCCCCGTCGAAGGACACCCGTAGACGGGCCAGCGACGGGAAGTCGACCAGCGCCAGCCCCTTCGTCTTCGGCCAGTAGTCCAGGCCGTCCTTCTCCTCGGGCGTGGCGGCGTCGGCGAAGCGGAACGCCAGGACGCGGTCGCTCTGGATCCGGCCGTCGTCCTGGACGATGAGCTCGTCACGGGGCTCCGGGGTGAAGCCCTTGACCGG
>DXGC01000020.1 GCA_019114135.1 Candidatus Corynebacterium avicola | reverse complement strand
ACCATGGCAATTGACGTTTTCTACGACGACGACGCTGACCTGTCGATCATCCAGGGACGCAAGGTCGCCGTCCTGGGCTACGGCTCCCAGGGCCACGCCCACGCGCAGAACCTGCGTGACTCCGGCGTCGAGGTCGTCATCGGCCTGCGCGAGGGTTCCAAGTCCGCCGTCAAGGCCGAGGAAGCTGGCTTCAAGGTCCTGTCCAACGCCGAGGCCACCAAGTGGGCCGACGTCGTCATGATCCTGGTCCCGGACACCACCCAGGCCACCGTCTTCAACGAGGACATCGCCCCGAACCTGGAGGACGGCAACGCCATCTTCTTCGGCCACGGCCTGAACATCCACTTCAAGCTGATCGAGCCGGCCGCGAACGTCACCGTCGCCATGGCTGCCCCGAAGGGCCCGGGCCACCTGGTCCGCCGCCAGTTCGTCGACGGCAAGGGCGTGCCCTGCCTCATCGCCGTCCAGCAGGACCCGAAGGGCGAGGGCCGCGACCTGGCCCTGTCCTACGCCGCCGCCATCGGTGGTGCCCGCGCCGGCGTCATCCCGACCACCTTCGAGGCCGAGACCGTCACCGACCTCTTCGGTGAGCAGGCCGTGCTCTGCGGTGGCACCGAGGAGCTCGTCAAGACCGGCTTCGAGGTCCTGGTCGAGGCCGGCTACGAGCCCGAGATGGCCTACTTCGAGTGCCTGCACGAGCTCAAGCTGATCGTTGACCTGATGTTCGAGGGCGGCATCGCCAACATGAACTACTCGGTCTCCGACACCGCCGAGTTCGGTGGCTACCTCTCCGGCCCGCGCGTCGTCGACGCCGACACCAAGTCCCGCATGAAGGACATCCTGACCGACATCCAGGACGGCACCTTCACCAAGCGCCTGATCGCCAACGTCGAGGGTGGCAACAAGGAGCTGGAGGGTCTGCGTGCATCCTTCGCCGAGCACCAGATCGAGACCACCGGCACCAAGCTGCGCGACCTGATGAGCTGGGTCAAGAACCCGCTCAACGAGACCGCCTAGTCTCTGCTGTCTCTGACCGGTCTTCGACTGGTTTCTGCCTCACGGCAGACCTGACCCCCTCCGCTGTCGCGGAGGGGGTTTCGTCGTTTCCGGGTGGGGAGGGGAGGAGGGGGATGACTGGAAGGGAGCCGTTACGGATTGGACGCTCCGCTGGCAGCGGCGGGCGCAATCCGTAACGACTACCTCCCAGCGACTCCCTACTGAAGGCGCAATTGAACACGCGACGTCCTAATGGAAATGATTACGGTACCCAAAGATGACCGTTGACCTGCTGTGTTATTCCGTCTACCCTCAGACGTGAACCTTAATGGAAACGAGAGGGGTGACACGGGCGATGAGCCAGGGGCACGGCCACAGTCACGACCACGATCACAGCCACAACCACAGTCACGGCCAGGGTGTGCGCGGCAAGGCGCTCTGGTTCGTCATCGCCATGACGCTCACCATCTTCCTGGCGCAGGTCATCGGTGGTATCGTCTCCGGCTCGCTCGCCCTGCTCGCAGATGCCGGCCACATGCTCTCCGACGCTGGTGGTCTCATCGTGGCCGCATTCGCGATGCTCATCGGGTCGCGCCCGGCCACCACCCGGGCGACCTACGGTTTCCGTCGCGCCGAGGTGATGGCGGCCCTGGTCAACGCCGGCGCCGTGGCCGTGATCGGCGTGTGGATCGCCGTGGCGGCCTTCCGTCGTCTCGGGGAGGGGCCCGAGGAGATCCAGACCGGTCTGATGCTGGTGGTCGCGGTCGTCGGCCTGCTGGCCAACGTCGCCTCCGCGGTGATCCTGCACCGTTCCGCCGGTGAGTCGCTGAACATGCGCGGCGCCTATCTCCACGTCCTGGTGGACCTGCTCGGCTCCGTCGCCGTCATCTTCGCCGCGGTGGTCATCCAGTTCACCGACTGGTTCTGGGTGGACGCGGTCGCCTCCCTCATCATCGCGGCGATGATCCTGCCCCGAGCGTGGTCGCTGATGCGCGAGGCGGGCGGCGTCCTGATGGAGCAGGTGCCCGGCACCGTGGACGCCATGGGCGTGCGGGACGCCATCCTCGACGCCCACGGCGTGGAGGCCGTCCACGACCTGCACATGTGGTCGGTGGACGGGGAGTCCACGATGGCCACGGTGCACGTGGTGACCTCCGACCGGGAGGGACGCGTCCTCGACGACGTGCAACGGGTCTTCACCGACGCCGGCATCTCGCACAGCACCGTGCAGCTGGAGGCTCCCGAGCACCGGGGTCACGAGCACATGGACTGCGACTCCCCGCTGACCGGGGAGTTCGTCGAGGCTGGCGAGGGGCAGTAGGGGTGGCAGAGGTGGGTGCCGGTAGCGACAGGCTCAGGCCAGGAGGCCCAGTGCCAGGGCGATGAGCACCATCACGGCGCCGAAGGCCCAGGCGATGGGGAAGGTGACCTTGAGGTGCTTGCCCATGGTGCCGCCGGACAGGCCGATCGCCAGCCACAGGGCGGGGGAGAAGGGGCTGACGAACGTGCCGATGATGTTTCCGATGATCAGCGAGGCAGCCGCCCCGGTTCCGGACACGCCGAACGCTGCGGAGGTCTCCTGGACCACCGGCAGGACCGAGAAGTAGTAGGCGTCCGTGGACGTCAGCAGGTCCAACGGCACACCGAAGAGTCCGATGATGACGTGGATCTGTGCGCCCACGGAGTCCGGCAGGATGTTCAGAAGGCTCAGGGCGATCTCCTCGAGCATGCCGGAGCCGTTGAGGACGCCGAGGAACATCGCGGCCGCGAGGATGACCCCCGCCATCGACAGGGCATTCGGTGCGTGCCGTTTCAGGGTGTCGGCCTGCTCGCTGGACTTCGGGAAGTTCAGCACCAGGGCGATCGTCGTACCGATGAGGAAGACCGGGCCCGGATCAATCCAGCCGGACATGAGCAGAGCCAGCATCACCAGCGACAGGACGATGTTGGTCACCGTCACCCAGCGACCCGTGCGCATCGTGGCACCGACCGCCGCCTGGTTCTCCTTCTCGCGGGCCTCGAATTCACTGGCGATGGCGTGCACATCGACATCACCGGACCCTTCGAACTCCGGGGACTGCCGGAGCTTGGCGATGCGGCGGGACTCCTTCCAGCCGAGCAGTCCGGCGATGGCGAACACCAGCACAAGGGCAATGCCCTGGATGGGCAGGATGTGCTGCCACAGTTCCACCGGGGTCTGGTCGATGACCGAGGACGCACGGCCGATGGGGCCCGCCCAGGGCACCATGTTCATGACGCTGGCGGCCGTGGCGATGATCGCCAGCAGGACGTACCGGGACATGTGCATCGCCTTGTACAGGGGAAGCAGCGCAGGAATGCAGATCAGGAAGGTGGTCGCGCCGGCGCCGTCGAGGTGCACCACTGAACCGATGGCCGCGGTGCCCAGGGCAACGAGGATCACATTGCCCCGTGTGGCGATGATCAACCCCTTGACCAGCGGGGTGAACAGGCCGGTGTCGTTGAGGATGCCGAAGTAGATGATCGCGAAGATGAACATCACCACGACGCTCATCACCGACTCGAGACCCTCACTGTAGAAGTCGCCGATCTTCTGGATGCCGTAGCCGGCGATCAGGGCGCCCACGACTGGGACGAGGGTCATCACGACAATCGGGTTGGACCGGCCGCGGAGGAGGATGCCGACGGTGACGGCGATGATGCCGAGTCCGACGAACGTCAGACCTCCGGCTGACTGCATCGTTTCAGTAAAGGCTTGCACAAGGGATCCTTCTGGTGTGAGGGGAGTAGGGCGGGTTTGCCGCATGTGGGACCGAACCATGGTGCAACGAGACTGTGCGAGGTGTCACATCTCCTTGCTGACCTGCAGGGTGATGATGGTTCACCGGATGGTGTCGCTGGCAGGGGGATTAATCGGGGGCTTCACCACAGGTGCGGGGCATGGACGTACTAAGCTGTCCATGTCGTACGTCACCCTGGGTGGGCACGAGCCGCCACAGGGAAGAAAGGCGTGGGCCCCGACACCTTCGACGCGGTCGTGCCGGAAGTGCCGGGAAATGCACACCTGTCAGGAGAACCTGTGAGTCAGAATTCCCGTCCCGTCGTCCTCATCGCCGACAAGCTCGCCCAGTCCACCGTGGACGCCCTCGGCGACTCCGTCGAGGTGCGCTGGGTTGACGGTCCGAACCGTCCTGAACTGCTGGAAGCCGTCAAGGATGCGGACGCTCTGCTCGTCCGCTCCGCAACCACCGTCGACGCCGAGGTGCTTGAGGCTGCACCGAAGCTGCAGATCGTCGGCCGTGCGGGCGTCGGCCTGGACAACGTCGACATCGAGACGGCCACCGCCAAGGGTGTGATGGTCGCGAATGCCCCGACCTCCAACATCCACTCCGCCTGCGAGCTGGCCATCTCCCTGCTGCTGGCCACCGCCCGTCAGATCCCCGCCGCCGACAAGACCCTGCGTGACGGCGAGTGGAAGCGCTCCGCCTTCAAGGGCGTCGAGGTCTTCGGCAAGACCGTCGGCATCGTCGGCTTCGGCCACATCGGTCAGCTCTTCGCGCAGCGTCTCGCTGCCTTCGAGACCGACATCATCGCCTACGACCCCTACGCCAACCCGGCCCGCGCCGCACAGCTTGGTGTGGAGCTCGTCGAGCTGGACGAGCTGGTCGCCCGCGCCGACTTCGTCACCATCCACCTGCCCAAGACCAAGGAGACCGCCGGCATGTTCAATGCCGAGCTGCTCGCGAAGTCCAAGAAGGGCCAGATCATCATCAACGCCGCCCGCGGCGGCCTGGTGGACGAGCAGGCTCTCGCCGACGCCATCAAGTCCGGCCAGATCCGTGGCGCCGGCTTCGACGTCTACGACTCCGAACCCTGCACCGACTCCCCGCTCTTCGAGCTGGACGAGGTCGTCAAGACCCCGCACCTGGGCGCCTCCACCGTCGAGGCCCAGGACCGCGCCGGTACCGACGTCGCCGCCTCCGTGCTCAAGGCACTGGCCGGCGACTTCGTCCCGGACGCCGTCAACGTCACCGGCGGCACGGTCTCCGAGGAGGTCGCGCTGTGGCTGGGCCTGGCCGCCAAGCTCGGCAACGTCGCCTCCGGCCTGCTGGACGCACCGGTCACCGCCGTCAACGTCGAGGCCCGCGGTGAGCTCTCCGGCGAGTCCGTGGACGCCCTGGGACTGTCCGCCCTGCGTGGCGTCTTCTCCGGCATCGTCGACGAGCAGGTGACCTTCGTCAACACCCCGCAGATCGCCCAGGAGCGCGGCGTCGAGCTGAACGTCACCACCGCCGACGAGTCCGTCACCCACCGTTCCGTCCTCGAGGTCACCGTCGTCACCGGCGACGGCGTCTCGGTCTCGGTCATCGGTGCCCTGACCGGTCTGGAGCGCGTCGACAAGATCGTCCGCATCAACGACCGTGGCCTGGACCTGCGTGCCGAGGGCCTGAACCTGTTCCTGACCTACACCGACCAGCCGGGTGCCCTGGGTACCGTTGGTACCTTCCTGGGTCGTGCCGGCATCAACATCGACGCAGCCGCCCTGTCCCAGAACGAGGACAACGACTCCGCCACTCTGGTGCTGCGCGTCGACAAGGAGATCGAGCAGGATCTGGTCGACCAGGTCGCAGACTCCCTCTCCGCCTCCCGCGCCGTGCTGCTCGACCTGAGCTAGTCACGCGCCACGCCTGACCTGGACCGGCCTGAACTGGCTCGGCCTGGCCCCGGACTGGATCCGGGCCGGACCGGGCCTGGACACGTGGTACCCCTAGGGGTACTATATGGTGCAAAGCTTGTTCGGGTGCCGACTCCGGTGGTCGTGGATCCCCTGACGGGGGTCCCCGACTGCCGGAGTCTTTTATTTAAGCCGCTTATGTACTAGGGTGGTGCAGGTGAGCGACGATATTCGAGACACCACCACCGGCAGTACCACTCCTGCCCCCAACGACGACCTGGCCCTGGCCCGGGGAATCCGGGACGCAGTGCGCGCGGGCGTGCACATGGTCCGGATGACCGAGGAGAAGGGGGCGCTGACCCTCACCCAGATCAACATCCTCAACAGTCTGTCCGCCGGGCCACTGTCGATCGGACTGCTGGCCGGACTGGCCGGCATGACCCAGCCGGGTATGACCCAGCAGATCGACAAGCTCGAGGGTGCCGACGTGGTCCGCCGTTTCAAGGACGGGCGGGACGCCAGGATCACCAAGGTGGAGCTCACCGACCACGGCAGGGCGGTCCGCGCCAGCGACAACGCGAAGCGCGACTCCACCATCGCCGCCCGGTTCGACCTGCTCAGCGACGAGGACCGTGAGGCCATCGCCCGCGCAATCGAACCGCTGGCCCGCTTCGGGACGAGTTACGTGAAGCAGGTCCGGGAGGAGCAGCGCTGACCGGTCGGTCCCGCCGCCCACAACTGAACAACTGACACTGAAGACGCCCCCTGAGCGGAAGCCGAGGACGCCTGACTCAAGCACGAAGGAGAACAGGAAGCACCGGATGAAGAGAGACACAGCGCAAGCCACGCTCGAGGGCGCGACTTTAGATTCAGAGAAGCAGTCCATGATGCGCCAGCCGATCGCCGTGTGGGCGACCGCCTTGGCCTGCGTCTTCGCCTTCATGGGTATCGGCCTGGTAGACCCGATCCTTCCGGCCATCGCCGAGAACCTCGACGCCGGAGCGTCCGAGGTCTCCCTGCTGTTCACCAGCTACTTCGCGGTGACCGCGGTGATGATGCTCGTCACCGGCGCCGTCTCCAGCCGGATCGGTGGCAAGCGCACCCTGCTCATCGGGCTGGCGCTGATCGTGATCTTCGCCGGTCTGGCGGGTACGTCCGATTCCGTCGGCGCCCTGGTCGGCTTCCGTGCCGGATGGGGCCTGGGCAACGCCCTGTTCGTGGCTACCGCGCTGGCGGTGATCGTCGCGGTGGCCAGCGGCGGACGCGCCGTCGCCGTGATCCTCTACGAGGCGGCACTCGGCCTCGGCATGGCGACCGGACCGTTGCTCGGTGCCCTGCTGGGCGGCATCAACTGGCGTGGACCGTTCTTCGGTACCGCGATCCTGATGTTCCTGGCCCTGGTCGTCCTGATGTTCAAGTTGCCGGCGACGCCCCCGCCGGAGCAGAAGACCAGCCTCACCGCACCGCTGAAGGCGCTGGGCCACCGTGGTCTGTTCGGCGTGAGCTTCTCGGCGCTGTTCTACAACTTCGGTTTCTTCACCGTCCTGGCCTACACCCCCTTCGTTCTCGGGTTCGGTGAGTACGGGATCGGCGCCGTCTTCTTCGGATGGGGCTGCGCCCTCGCGGTGTTCTCCGTGTTCATCGCCCCGATCATCCAGAACCGTCTCGGCGCGGTGAACACCACCAACGCCACCCTGGTCGGGCTGCTGCTGATCTACCTGCTGCTCGGCGTCTTCCACGACACCACCTGGGTGGTCGTCACGCTGGTGGTCGTCTCCGGCGCACTGCTGGGCGTCAACAACACCATGTACACCGAGATGGCGATGAGTGTCTCGGACTCCCCACAGCCGGTCGCCTCGGCAGGCTACAACTTCGTCCGCTGGATGGGCGGTGTCATCGCCCCGTTCGCGTCCACAAAGTTGGGAGAGAACCTCGGCGTCGGCGTGCCCTACTTCGTCGCTGCAGGTGTCGCCGTCCTGGCCGTCGTGGTGATGCTGGCGTCCCGGAACCACGTCGAGGCTCATGGCCCGGGCGTTGTCTGAGTTTCGGACGTCTCACGGTTCCCGTGGGACGCGACCCTTCTGAGATGGACGATGATTGCGGGCATTGCCGCAGCGAACAGGATCAGTACGCCCCACAGCACCCACATGTGGTTGAGCGGGGGCGGGAGGAGACGGGGCTGTCCGATGAAGGAGAACCGGTAGGAGATCTGGTGGCTGCAGTAGGGGATCATCACCACGAAGATGGCAACCACGGTGGCAAGCATCACAGCCTGATCGCGTAGCCAACCGGTCACCGGGGAGTCAGCTCCGCGGTGCCTGGTCCGTCGGGCGCGTGCCGCCTGCTGGCCGAGGTCCACGATGCAGACGGCGAGCGGGACCAGCCATACCCAGTGGTGGTGCCAGGAGAACGGGGACACCAGGCAGGCGGCCACACCGCCCAGGGACATGACAAGGGCCTGGTTGTCTCTGGCGGTGGCCCAGCGAACAGCGGCATACAGCAGTGCCAGTACCACGCACACCAGAACCGCCCAGAACACCAGTCCGGCGGCTCCTTCACCGAACAACCGCTCTGCGGTTCCCTTGATCGACTGGGACGCCGAGATCGTGTCGCTACCCACCCGTGAGGAGTCGAACATGGCCGAGGACCAGAATGTCCAGGCGTCCGGCACGGTGGCCAGGCCGACAACGACAGTGACAATGAAGGTGCCCGTAGCCGTCGCAGCGTCCCGCCATCGGCGTTGCATGAGGAACACGATGATGAAGAATGCGGGGGTCAGTTTCATTCCGGCGGCGAGACCCACGCCGATGCCGGTGAACCGGTCGCGGGTGCGAAGGAAGTCCAGGGCGACCAGCAGCATCAGCAGAATGTTGATCTGCCCGTAGAAGAAGCTGTCGCGCACCGGTGACAGCGCAAGCGTCGCGACGGTGGCGACGACCCCCAGCATGATCGTGCCGGTGTTGAGGCGGTATCCGCGCTGCACCAGGACGCCGAGGATGACCGACACCAGCCCACCGATACACGCCAACTGCCAGAAGGATGCGGCCATCTCGGGCGGGGCTGCCGCAAGTCCCCGGAAGAGGGTCCCGGAGAACGGGGGATAGGTGAACGGCAGTGGACCGTACAAGGCGCCGTCGTACAGTCCCTCGCCGTGGGCGAGGGACTCACCGGCGCGGTAGTAGACCATGAAATCGGTCGGGACCTTGTAGAGGTCCAGCATCCGGCCGAAGACCCAGGGGCGGGTTTCCTTGTAGGCGACCACGGTGAGCGTGGCAACCAGCGCGACGACGAGAGTGAGCGTGCCACGCAACCGGTGTGTGGTGTTGGGTTCCACGTTCTGGGCCTCCTGGGGAAAACAGTGGGGAATGGAGGCGATGTTAGGGTCCTTTCCTGTGAACCCCGGGCTGGCCGGGGGAGTCGCGGGGGTACGTGTTCCGGGACGGGTCGCGGACGGATAGGCTGGTCTCACTAGCTAGGTACCGGTAGTTGAGACGAAGGAGTCCACAGAATGAAACTGGCAGTGATCGCCGGAGACGGAATCGGCACCGAGGTCACCGAGGAGGCGCTCAAGGTGCTCCGTGCCGTGACCGCGGCCAGTGGCGAGACCGTCGACACCACCGACTACGACCTCGGTGCCCGCCGTTACCTGCGCAACGGCGAACTGCTCACCGACGAGGACCTGGTGTCCCTCAACGAGCACGACGCCATCCTGCTCGGTGCCATCGGCGACCCCCGCTCAGTCCCCGCCGGCGTCCTCGAGCGTGGCCTGCTGCTGCCGCTGCGTTTCAAGCTGGACCACGCCGTGAACCTGCGTCCGGCGAAGCTCTACCCGGGCTCTTCCTCGCCGCTGGCGAACCCCGGCGAGATCGACTTCGTCGTGGTGCGTGAAGGCACCGAGGGCCTGTACTGCGGCAACGGCGGCACCCTGCGCCAGGGCACCGACAACGAGGTCGCCAGCGAGGTCAGCCAGAACACCTGGTACGGCGTGGAGCGGGTCGTCCGCGACGCCTACGAACGCGCCCGGTCGCGCAGCAGGAAGCTGACCTTGGTCCACAAGACCAACGTCCTGGTCAACGCCGGTGGCCTGTGGCAGCGTGCGATAGACACCATCGGTGCGGAGTTCCCGGAGGTCACCGTGGACTACTGCCACATCGACGCCGCCACCATCTACATGGTCACCGACCCGGGCCGCTTCGACGTCATCGTCACCGACAACCTCTTCGGTGACATCATCACCGACCTCGCCGGCGCGGTCACCGGCGGCATCGGCCGGGCGGCCTCCGGCAACATCGACCCCTCGCGCAAGAGCCCGTCGATGTTCGAGCCGGTCCATGGCTCGGCACCCGACATCGCGGGCCAGGGCATCGCCGACCCGTGCGCCGCCATCCTGTCCGCGGCGCTGCTGCTGCGCCACCTCGCCGGTGACGAGGCGGAGGACGCCGACCTGCGCATCGCCCAGGCAGAGAAGATCGAGGCCGCGGTGCTCGCCGAGGCCGGCTCCCGCGATGGCTCGCAGATCCGCACCGCTGAGGTCGGCGACCGTGTCGCCGCCGCCGTCGCCGGCTAGGAGTCCTCTCCGAGAACGTCCCGGCCGAGCCGGAAGAGGAGCGAAGAGCGCACCTGCGGCCACTCTGCCGGGATGATGGAGTAGACACAGGTGTCACGCAGGGATCCATCCTTGGTCCGGACGTGCTGGCGCAGGACCCCGTCCAGTTTCGCCCCGAGCCGTTCGATGGCTTCGCGTGACTGACGGTTGTGCCAGGAGGTGCGGAACTCCACGGCCGTGCAGTTCCAGACGTCGAAGGCGTGGGAGAGCAGGAGCAGTTTCGACTCCGCGTTCGTACCGGATCCCCGCGCACTCTTCGCATTCCAGGTGGAGCCGATCTCCACGCGGGGAAGGGATGCGTCGATGTTCATGTACGTGGTCATCCCGATGACCTTGCCGCTGCGCAGGTCGCGGGTGGCGAAGGGGATCATGGAACCGTCCTCCTGGAGCCCGAGCCGCCGGTCGATCTCGGCGCTCATGCCTTCGGGGGTGGGGATGGTCGTGTACCAGAGATTCCACAGCTCGCCGTCCTTCGCCGCCTCGACCAGGTCAGGTTCGTGGTCGTGGGTGAGGGGTTCGAGACGGACAAGCTCGCCGGTGAGCGTGACGGGGGAGAGTTCAGCCATGCGAAGGAGTGTAGCGCCGAACCCCGGAAATCACCGTCCCGTGTGCCGCAGCCAGGCCAGGACCGCGCGCACCCGCCGGTTCTCGTCGGACGGAGTCATGCCGAGCTTCATGAAGACATTGGCGACGTGCTTGCTCACCGCCCCAGGGGAGAGGAAGAGGTGCTCCTCCAACTGGGCGTTCGAGTCACCGGCCGCCATCCGTTCCAGGACCTCCCGTTCCCGGTCGGTCAGGGTCTCGATACCGCTGCGTCGGGAACTGACCAAGGTCTTCACCACGTCCGGATCCACGACCGTGCCGCCGGAGGCGATGCTCTCCACCGCTGCGAGGAAGTCATTGACGTCGGCCACGCGTTCCTTGAGCAGGTAGCCGAAGCCACCGTGGTCGAGCAGGTCGTCCAGGTAGGCGGCGGCGACGTACTGGGAGAGCATCAATGCCGGCAGGGTCGTTCCGTTGTCGTGGGCGTTGGTACGCAGGTGATGGACGGCGGCAAGGCCATCGTCAGTCATGGTCGGCGGCATGCGCACATCACTGATGACCAGGTCAGGACGCTGTGCATCGCTGTCGCGCTCCTGGACGGCCCGGGTCAGCGCATCGGCGTCGGCCACGGTGGTCACCTCGTGTCCGGAGGCCCGCAACAGGCCGGCCAGACCTTCGCGAAGCAGTGCGGTGTCCTCGGCGAGCAGGATCTTCACGGTCGGTTCCTTTCCACGGACAGAGCCAGTCGGGTCGTCCACGGGGAGGTTGCCGGGGTCAGCGAGACGGTGCCGCCCAAGGTGGCGGCGCGTTCACGGAGACCGGCGATCCCGGTGCCCTTCGATCCGGATGACCCCGCAGGACCGGTACTGACACCGCGACCGTCGTCGTCGACGGTGACGACCGTGGCGTCCTGCCTGTAGTCGATCGTGACCAGGATGTTCGCGGCGTCCCCGTGCTTCACCGCGTTAGTGAGCCCCTCGGCCGCGCAGTGGTACAGCAGGAGCGCCGGGGTGTCGGTGAGGTCGCGGGGAACACCGGTGACGGCGACCTCGCCGTTGATCCCGCTGTGGGCCACCAGCTCCCGGACCGCCTCGACCAGTCCCTTGTCCTTCAGTACCTGGGGGTAGATACCGCGCACCGTGGTGCGCAGGGAGTCCAGGGACTGACGGGCATTGGTCTTCACCTCCGCCATCGGGACGGTGAGGTCACCGCCGTTGTGCGCGGTCAACTCCAGCGCCGCCACATTGAGTTGCAGTGCGGTGAGGTACTGCTGGGCACCGTCGTGCAGTTCGCGCTCGATGCGCAGCCGCTCGCCGGTGAATGCATCGGCCAGGACGGCGCGGGAACGGGTGAGCTCGGCGACCTCCGCCTCGCTGTTCTGGTTGGACGCCACGGTCGCCGCGACGGAGCAGCCGGTGATGACCCACGACAGGTAGAGGAAGAGGAGGGCGCTGATGACAGCGAAGCTCAGGCATACCGCGAACACCGCTGGTGGCCAGGTCGTGGACCAGAACACCAGGTCCAGATTTCCGTCTTGACTGCTCTGGTAGGTGAACGGGATCACCACCGTGACGACGGTGAGGACACCGGCCGAACACGCCAGGATGAAGGCCGCGAATCCGAGTGCCAGCTGGGCCACGAGCTCCATGGCCTGCCGCCAGTCGAACCAGCGGCCGGCACGACGAGCGGGGACCGCGACGGCCATCCACCGTGCGCCAGCGCGTCCGAAAAGGTCGGCGACGCGGGCACTCAGCGGCAACCACGGCAGCAGGACGATCGCGACCACGAGGCAGGGGATGAACAGTGCCGCCAGCAGCAGGGTCCACACGGTTGCCTTCCACACAGGAGCACGGGTGAGGAACCGCCACGGGGCCGCCGAGAATCCGGACGGCCAGTAGCGGGTCGGTGCGCTGGGGACTGAGGTGGACATGCTCAACGACTGTATCGGTTGGAGGACCGGCTCGCGGTGGAGCCAGCTCCACCATTTCACGGCAGTCCGCCCCATTCAGACCTGCAGAGTTCTGCGGTGGCATGAAGGCATGAATACTCCACAGTCTCCCTCACTGATCTGTACCGAACTGACCAAACGCTTCGGCTCGACCACCGTCATCGACAATGTCTCTCTCGCCCTTCCTGCCGGGCAGGTCACCGCACTCGTGGGCCCCAGTGGTGCAGGCAAGACCACCCTGCTCAACCTGCTGTCCGGGCTGGAGAAACCGAGTCGGGGGACGGTGAGCGCGCCCTCCCGGAGCGAACGAGGTTTCATCTTCCAGGACTACAACCTCCTCGAGGCGATGACCGCCGCCGACAACGCCCTGGTGTCCGCACGACTCCTCGGGCGTCGGGTACCCCGCCGGTGGGTCCGTGAGCTCTTCGACGACCTCGGCCTCCACGGGCTGGAACGTCGGCTGCCGCACCAGCTGTCCGGCGGCCAGCAGCAGCGGGTCACGATCGCCCGCGTGCTACTGGCGGACGTGCCCTACATCTTCGCCGATGAGCCGACCGGTGCACTGGACCCACAGAGCACCGAGGTCGTGCTCACCCACCTGCGGCAGGCTGCGGATGCCGGGGCCGTGGTCGTGCTGGTCACCCATCAGGACGAGACGCTGCACATCGCCGACCGTGTGCTCACCGTCGGCGGCGGAGCCGTCCGGGAGGCCGCCCATGTTCACTGAGGTCTTGCGACTTGTCCGGACGGACCTGACGGCGACCTGGTTGTCCTGGACAGCGGTGGCGGTGACGCTGCTGGTGTCCGCGACCGGTGCGGCGTTCAGCCTCGCCGTGCTGATCACCGGGGAGCAGGACTCCGCGGAGTTGGGTGGGACCATCCTGGGTTTCGCCCTGATCGGCATCATCGCGGCAGTCACCACGACCACCGGTCTGGTCATCAACGAACGTCGGCGCACCTATGCACGGTGGAAACTCCTGGGCCTGCCGGGCCCCGGGGTATTCCTGGCCGTGATGCTGCAGGTCGCGGTGATCAGCGTCGTGGCGACGGTCCCGGGAGCGCTGCTCGCGGTGCCGATCGTGCCACCGGCCGCGGACTACCTCGCCACTCAGGGCGCGCCGGTCGGTCAGCCCACGGTGACGCTCGAGGTGACACTGATGGTGTGCCTGGCCGCGGCACTGTGCGGAGCCGCAGGTCGTGCTCTGTCGGTCGCGCGGGTGCGTCCGGTCGCGGCCCTGCGGGACGCGGTGGTGCCGAAGGCGCGACCGGGTGTGACTGCCACCCTCGTCGGACTCTTCTTCGTCGTGGGGCTGGTCGCGCTGATCACCTCCGAGGACCTCAGCGAGGATGGGGCGGTCGTGGGCGCGCAGCTGGTCCTGTTGATGGCGATGGTGCCGTTGACCGGCTGGTTCCTTCCCCTGATCCTGCAGTGGACCCGGGTGCTCCATGTTTTCGGGACATCTGCCCGTGCCGCGGCGGACAACGTCCGGATCCGGACGGCGTTCACCAGCGCCCAGGTGTTGCCGTGGTTCCTTGTCGCAGGCGCGGTGGTGGGCATCGGCTCACCGATCATGGTGATGATGCGTGTGGAGGGCGGTGAGATCAGCGACATCGGGATCATGGTGGTGCTCTTCGCACCTGCGGTGGCTCCACCACTGGTCGCCGGTCTGTCCTCGGTGCTGGTCATGCGCCCGCGCCGACGACGGGACGAGGCGGTACTGCACCGCGCCGGGGCGTCCGGGTGGCAGCGCCGGATGGTGGGGTGGTGGGAGTCTGCCGCGGTCGTGGTCAGCGCAGGGATCCTCACCCTGGGGTACACCGTGTACGGACTGGTGCTGACGAACCACGTCTACTTCGGCACCGCGTGGCCGGCCAACTGGCGGCAGGACATTCTCTGGGGCCCGCTGGCGGTGATCCTCGCGGCGATGTGGCTGCTTCTCGCCGGGGTGCTCGGGGCGTCCCGTCCTGCCATCGGTCACACCTCCCGCGATTCCCGCACCGTGAGACCTGCAGGTCAGGAGCGTGCGGAGTCGACGGGGAGAATGGTTCGGGTGTGATGGATGACAGCCGGGTCAGGCGATGGCTGCGGCGGCCTCGGTGCCCTGACGGATGGCACGCTTGGCGTCCAACTCCGCGGCCAGGTCCGCACCGCCGACGATGTCGAAGGTGATCCCGGCGTCCTTCAACGGGTCGGCGAGCTCCTTGACGGACTCCTGGCCGGTGCACAGCACGATGGTCTCGACGTCCAGCACGCGACGGTCCTTCAGCTCCTTGGAGAGGACGTTGCCCTTCTTGTCCTTCTTCTCGTCGAAGAAGGCGAGGTGCAGTCCGGCATCGTCGATCTTCTCGTAGGCCGCCCCGCTGATCTGCTCGACCTTCTTCATCTTCACCGCCGCACGGTGCACCCACCCGGTGGTCTTGCCCAGGGTCCGGCCCTGACGGGTGTGCTTGCGCTGCACCATGTAGACCTTGCGCAGCGGCTCGGTGGGACGGTTCGAGGTGAGGAAGCCGGGGGTGTCCAGGTCGTCGGTCACGCCCCACTCCTGCTCCCACTCCTTGAGGTTCAGTGTGGGGGAGTCCTCGCCGGTAGGGGTGGTGAGGAACTCGGAGACGTCGAAGCCGATGCCGCCGGCGCCCAGCACCGCCACGGTCGAACCGATCGGCTTCTCGCCGCGCACGGCCTCGGCGTAGGTCAGGACGGTGGGGTGCTCGACACCCTCGATCTTCGGGATACGCGGCGTCACGCCGGACGCCAGGATGACGTGGTCGAAGCCGCCCTCACCGTCGGGACCGTTGACCAGGTCGTCGATGTCGGCACGGGTGTTCAGCCGCACGTCCACCCCGAGACGCTCCAGGCGGGTGGTGAAGTAGCGGATGGTCTCGTGGAACTCCTCCTTGCCCGGGATGCGGGCGGCGATGGAGAACTGGCCGCCGATGTGGTCCCGGGACTCGAACAGGGTGACCTTGTGGCCCTTCTCCGCAGCGGACACAGCCGAGGAGAGGCCAGCCGGGCCGGCACCGATGACGGCGACCTTCTTCGCGGAGCGGGTGGGGGAGAGCACCAGCTTGGTCTCCCGGCCGGCGCGGGGGTTGACCAGGCAGGAGACCTTCTTGCCGACGAAGGCGTGGTCCAGGCAGGCCTGGTTGCAGCCGATGCAGGTGTTGATCTCGTCGCTGCGGTCCTCGGCGGCCTTGGCCATGAAGTAGGGGTCGGCGAGCAT
>DXGC01000019.1 GCA_019114135.1 Candidatus Corynebacterium avicola | reverse complement strand
CCAACACCGACGACGAGGCGGAGGTGCGCCGCTGTTTCGCTCAGCTGCGGGGGATCCTGGAGACCGCGCGCGACGAGGCGGTGGTGGACCCGGAACTGCTCACCGAGCTGTCGATGGGGATGTCCGGGGACTTCGCACTCGCAGTGGCGGAAGGGGCGACGTGTGTACGCGTTGGGACGGCCATTTTCGGGGCCCGGAACTACGCCTGAGGCCGCACCTGGCTCCTGACATAAACATATGCTGAACAGCGTTTTCGGCTCCGTGTTGGTGATTTGGGGTTGCGTGCTTTATTGTTAACAGCGCTGCCGAACGGATACGAACACGAGTCGTTCCGGTAGAGGTAGGGCTCCCATCGTCTAGTGGCCTAGGACTCCGCCCTTTCACGGCGGCAACACGGGTTCGAATCCCGTTGGGAGTACTGCGAGAGAAATCCCGCACAACTCAATATGGCCCTGTGGCGCAGTTGGTTAGCGCGCCGCCCTGTCACGGCGGAGGTCGCGAGTTCAAGTCTCGTCAGGGTCGCACGTTCGTACAGCGGGCGCACACCATCACGGTGTGCGCCCGCTGTCGTCGTCGGTGCCAAGCCGGTGCACTGCCGGTGCCTACGATGGACAGCATGCGTATCTCCCTGCTGGACCGTGCCAACACCCGTACCGGTCAGGACGACGCGTCGGCCCTGCGAGCGGTGGTCGAGCGGGCCGTTCACGCGGAGAGTCTCGGCTTCCACCGTTTCCTGGTGGCAGAGCATCATGGGGTGCCCGGCATCGCCGGCAGTGCGCCGACGGTCCTCGCCGCCGCGGTCGGTCAGGCGACATCCACGATCAGGGTCGGTACCGCCGGGATCATGCTGCCCGACCACGTGCCCTTCGTCGTCGCCGAGCAGGTGGCGGTGCTCGCATCACTGTTTCCGGGCAGGGTGGACATCGGCATCGGGTCCTCGGTCGGGTTCACCCCCGCAGTGCGACGGGCGCTGCGGCAGGACGAGGACGCCACCGTCGCCCGCGACGGCTACCTGACGGCGCTGGACGACGTGCTGGGGTACGTGCGGGGCTCTGCGGCGGGGACAGCGGTGACGGAGGTGACCATGCGTCCGCAGTTGCAGGATGCTGCGGGAGAGCTGGGAGGGCAGGAAGAGCTGCGGGGCCTCGGCCTTTTCCTGCTCAGCGGTGGGTCGCCGGAGACCCTGGAGGCGGCTGCAGAGCGTGGTCTCGGGGTGATTCTCGGCGGGCCATCCGTGACCGGGGAGTCACGGGAGATACAGACGTTGGCGGACGGTGCGTCACCGGTGGCCTCCGTCCCGGTGGCCGTCGCAGCAACCCGCGAGGCGGCCCGGGACCTCGTTCTTCCTGAGGTGTGGGCAAAGGTGCTGTCCCGGAGTACGGGAAGTTTCGAGCCCCTGCGTCCTGTCGGTGAACTGGATGAGCGCGAGCTGACGGCCCAGCAGCGGCGCCGGATCGACCGCGAGCTCGCGAACACGGTCTACGGGACGCCCGACGAGGTCGAGGCGGAGCTGACGGGGTTGAAGGAGCGTGGGTTCACCGAGGTGCTGGCGACCGGAGGCATGTCCGACCCGGGAGGACAGCGAACCAGTGACGGCTTGCTTGCTGGAGTTGTCGGTCGACTGCGTGATAAATAGGTCATTACCTGGTGGTTTGCCGGTTCGTCTGGGTGCTGTGTAGTGTATGCGTTCGTGCACAGCGCCCGGGACACCCCGGGTGTGGACACAAGCATGGCCCTGTGGCGCAGTTGGTTAGCGCGCCGCCATGTCACGGCGGAGGTCGCGAGTTCAAGTCTCGTCAGGGTCGCTGGAAAGCTACATTCTTGGCTTTCATGCCCAGATAGCTCAGTTGGTAGAGCGTACGCCTGAAAAGTGTAAGGTCCATGGTTCGATCCCTGGTCTGGGCACAGCGAACAGAATCCCCCGGAGAGTCCGACTCTCCGGGGGATTTCTGCATTCACGCTACGTCACAGGTCCGCGCGCACCCGGCGCCGCGCGCCTAGACTGGGGGACATGAGTACCGGTGACACAGGACGTCCGGAAGCCACAGGACGCGACGAGGACCTCACGGTCATCCACGACACCGACCGGAGCCGTTACGTCCTCGAGGTGGACGGTGAGACGGCGGGATACGCGGACTACGTCCAGCTCGGCGACGTCCGCGACTTCAACCACACGGTGATCGACCCGTCCTACCGCGGACGTGGCCTGTCGGCGCCGCTGATCGCCGCCGCGTTGGACGCCACCCGTGCCGAGGGATTCGGCGTCCTGCCGTCCTGCTCGGCGGTGGAGGGGTTCATAGCGAAGAACCCCAGCTACACCGATCTGGTGCGCTGAGGTTCTCTCCGGGGCCTCTCCGGGGCTTCTTCTGAGGCCGTCAGATGTTGTTCTGCAGGTCGTTGACGTAGCCAGCAGGGTCGACCAGCGGGGTGCGCTCGGAGTCCTTGCGGTGGCGCACCTTCGCCGGGGCGCCGATGAGGATCGAGTCCTCGGGGGCGTCCTTGGTGACCACGGAGTTCGCGCCGATGGCGGACCGCGCGCCGATGGTGATCGGGCCCAGGACCTTGGCACCGGCACCGACCATCACGCCGTCGCCGATGGTGGGGTGGCGCTTGCGCTGGACCAGCTCGGAGCCGCCCAGGGTCACGCCGTGGTACAGCATCACGTCGTCGCCGATCTCGGCGGTCTCACCGATGACCACGCCCATGCCGTGGTCGATGAAGAAGCGGCGTCCGATGGTGGCGCCGGGGTGGATCTCGATGCCGGTGAGGAACCGACTGAACTGGCTGAGGATACGGGCCGGCCCCTTCGCGCCGGACGTCCACAGCTTGTGGGATATCCGGTGTGCCCAGATCGCGTGCAGACCGGAGTAGACGATGGCGTTCTCCAGGTCACCGCGTGCGGCGGGGTCGTGGGACCGGGCGTTGTCCAGGTCTTCCTTGATGGTGCTCAAAAGACTCACCGCAGTGGTCCTCCTCGGTAGAGAGTTTGTCGGGGCGGCTGAGGGCGGCTCAGGCTGGGTCCGGAGTGCCCGGGAATGCACTGGATGCACGAACCCCGGCTCGCCGCGACATCCGTCAGTCAGGTTGTCACCTGTCGATACTACGGATGCTCGCGCGGGCCGGGGCAGTGGGTGCGGGTGCGGGGTCGGACGACTAGTCGCGCAGGTCGTCGAACAGCAGGGTGGAGACGTAGCGCTCACCGAAGTCGGCGACGACGGCGACGATCAGCTTGCCCTCGTTCTCAGGCTTCTTGGCCTCCTCGACGGCGGCCCAGATGTTGGCGCCGGTGGAGATGCCGACCAGGATGCCCTCCTTGGCGGCGATCTCGCGGGCGAACTTCACGGAATCCTCGATGGTGGCGTCGTAGACCTCGTCGATGATGTCCTTGTCCAGGTTGTCCGGGAAGAAGTTGGTGCCGATGCCCTGGATCTTGTGCGGGCCGAAGCGGCCCTCGGTCAGCAGCGGGGAGTCCTTGGGCTCCACACCGACGATCTTGACGTCGGAGCTCTGCTCCTTGAGGTACTTGCCGGCGCCGGAGATGGTGCCGCCGGTGCCGATGCCGGCGATGAAGACGTCGACCTCGCCGTCGGTGTCGGCCCAGACCTCGGGGCCGGTGGTCTTGTAGTGGACCTCGGGGTTGGCCGGGTTGGCGAACTGGCGGGCCAGGATGGCGTTCTCGGTGGACTCGACGATCTCGTTGGCCTTGTCGACGGCGCCCTGCATGCCGGCCGGCGGCGGGGTCAGGACGAGCTCGGCACCGAGGGTGCGGAGCAGGATGCGACGCTCGAGGGACATGGACTCGGGCATGGTCAGGATGACCTTGTAGCCGCGGGCCGCACCGACGGTGGCCAGGGCGATACCGGTGTTACCGGAGGTGGCCTCGACGATGGTGCCGCCAGCCTGCAGGGAGCCGTCCTTCTCGGCGGCGTCGATGATGGCGACACCGATGCGGTCCTTGACGGAGTTCGCCGGGTTGGCGGACTCGAGCTTGACGACCACGTTGCCGGGCAGGCCCTCGGTGAGCTTGTTGAGCTTCACCAGGGGGGTGTTGCCGATCAGGTCGGTGATGTTGTCGTAGATCTTTGCCATGACTTCTGTGGTGGTCCTTTCGTGTCCCTCACTAGTACAGACCGATCGGTCTGTCTGGATACCGTCGCCAGTGTACCTCAGGGCGGCCCCCGGCGCCACGGAGTTGTGGGACAATGGTTCAGGCAGATTCATGCACCTGTTATCGAAGGAATCGAAGGAAAGGTCACCCGCAACCCATGGCTTACGAGACCATCATCACCGAGACCGGGGAGGCCGGGTCCGCGTCCGCGGCCGTCGCCACCATCACGCTCAACCGTCCGAAGGCGCTCAACGCACTGAACCAGACACTGATGGAGGAGGTCGTCGACGCCCTCGAGGGATTCGACGCCGATCCGGAGGTCCGGGCGATCGTGATCACCGGCAGTGAGAAGGCCTTCGCCGCCGGAGCCGACATCACCCAGATGAAGGACCAGGTCTGGCCCGACATCAAGCTCAAGCGGTTCTACGCCCTGTGGGAGCGCGTCACCCTGGTGCAGACCCCGATCATCACCGCCGTCTCCGGTTTTGCCCTCGGCGGCGGCTGCGAGGTCGCGATGATGGGCGACATCATCCTGGCCAGCGAGAAGGCCAAGTTCGGCCAGCCGGAGATCACCCTCGGCGTGATCCCCGGAATGGGCGGCACCCAGAGGCTCACCCGTGCGGTCGGGAAATACAAGGCGATGGACCTCATCCTCACCGGACGCACCATGGGTGCCGAGGAGGCCGAGCGTTCCGGCCTGGTCTCCCGCGTCCTGCCGGCCGAGGGCTTCCTGGACGCCGTCGCCGAAGTCGCGGCGACCGTGGCGTCCTACTCGGCGGTGCCGCTCGCCGCGGCGACCGAGACGGTGGACGCGGCGCTGAACACCCCGCTCAACGAGGGGCTGCGCCAGGAGCGCGAGGCGTTCTGGGGTCTGTTCGCCACCGAGGACCAGAAGGAGGGCATGAACGCCTTCGTCGAGAAGCGCAAGCCCGAGTGGAAGCACCGCTGACATGGCCCGATCGGTCAGCTGCACCAGGTCGGTTGACCTGCCGGTGACGCAGGTCCGGGACGTGGTCACCTCCGAGGCGTACCTGCTGACCGTGGACCAGTCCTCGGATGGTTCGGGGGACGGGGCGGCGAACCTGGTGGTCGATTCCGGGGAGCGCACCGTGGAGCCGGACGGCGCGGTCAACGCCACCGTCGTCGCCACGCAGCAGGCCGGCACGTCCGGGGAGGGGAAGTCCACCCCGGCGATGAGCGTGGAGCAGACCACCGTGGTCACCCCGTTCCTCGGTGACCGGTTCACGGTCAGTTCCGTGACTTCGTTGCCGAAGGGGATGGGGTCGATGACGATGGTCCTCGAGTACCGGGGAGGGCAGGACGCCGCAACTGCCGTCGATGCGACGGTCACCGCGGACGTCAAGATCCCGCTTCTCGGCAGGAAGATCGCAGCCAAGTTGCTGGAGAAGGCCGAGGACAGTGTGGACAAGGCCGTCGGCAAGGTGGAGCGGCTGGCTGACGGGAAGTCCGGGTAGGACACCCGAGTCCGTATTGCCCCTGTATGGGCGGTGCCGGGGTTGTGACTGGCGCCGGTCAATGTCCGGTTGTGCCCCGGTTGACCGCCGTGGAAGGTAGTTTCACAGGGGGGAGCATGGGGGTGGAGTCGACGGGGCTGTGGGGGTATGGTGACCTCACTGCAGTTGCCCCGACAATGTCCGGAGAGTTTGTTTGATTTTCTTCCATGTGGCTCGATTGCAGGTCAAGGTAGGTGTCCGGGGGAGTAGTCAGGGGTTGAGGCAGGGGTGACATGCCCGAGATTTTGGGGGTAGTGAAACTGTTCCCTATACTCGTGGCAGTAAGTCCACGTCCCCCGAACTCGGGTGTTACCTGTTCGGGGGTGAGATGCAGATCACCAAGAGAAAGGTGCACCGTGGAGCAGCAGCGTCACCGCGATGACGAA
Source organism: Candidatus Corynebacterium avicola (assembly GCA_019114135.1). Classification (GTDB taxonomy): domain Bacteria; phylum Actinomycetota; class Actinomycetes; order Mycobacteriales; family Mycobacteriaceae; genus Corynebacterium; species Corynebacterium avicola. The sequence goes on along the minus strand of DXGC01000019.1, from coordinate 2,829 downwards.
GATGCCATCCGTTCAGCACTTTCAGCACTGAAGAATGCGACCGGAATCCCGGTCACGATGTTCGGCACCTGCCAGCAGGACGGCCGCATGGTGATCAACCAGTGGGTGGGGCTGCGAACACCCGCACTGAACAATCTGGTGGTCGAGTCCGGACAGGGTGTCGGTGGTCGCGTCATGGCGACCCGTCGCCCGGTGGGTGTGTCGGACTACGCCCGTGCGAAGTCGATCTCCCACGAGTACGACCGTCCGATCCGCGACGAGGGCCTGCACTCCATCGTCGCCGTGCCGGTGATCGTCGGCCGTGACATGCGTGGCGTCCTCTACGCCGGCGTGCACTCGCCGGTGCGGATGGGTGACAAGGTGCTCGAGGAGGTCACCATGACCGCCCGTGTGCTTGAGCAGGACCTGGCCGTGAACGCCGCCATCCGTCGGGGGGACGGACCGAGCCGGGACGCCGCGGCCAAGCCGGTGCGTTCCATGTCGGGTGCGGAATGGGAGCAGGTCCGGGCGACCCACTCCCGGCTGCGTATGCTGGCCAACCGGGTGTCGGACGAGGAGATCCGTCGCGACCTCGAGGTCCTCTGCGACCAGATGGTCAGCCCGGTCCGGGTGAAGCAGACCACGAAGCTCTCTGCCCGTGAACTGGACGTCCTGGCCTGTGTGGCCCTGGGGCACACCAACGTCGAAGCGGCCGAGGAGATGGGGATCGGCGCGGAGACCGTCAAGAGCTACCTGCGCTCGGTGATGCGCAAGCTGGGGGCCCACACCCGTTACGAGGCGGTCAATGCCGCCCGCCGTATCGGCGCCCTGCCCTGATCGGCGCACCGGACTGAAGGTCGGTAGGCTGGTCCCCGTGAAAGATCATTTCCTGGTGACCGGCGGTGCCCGGCTCGTTGGCTCGGTGAAGGTTGACGGTGCAAAGAACAGTGTCCTGAAACTGATGTCGGCGGCGTTGCTCGCCGAGGGGACGACCGTCCTGCGTAACTGTCCGGACATCGCGGACGTGCCGTACATGGCCGACGTGCTCCGCGGTCTCGGATGCGAGGTCGAGCTCGACGGGGGGACCGTCACGATCCACACCCCGGCGGAGATCTCCTCGGACGCCGACATTGACGCCGTCCGTCAGTTCCGTGCCTCGGTCTGCGTGCTGGGGCCGCTCACCGCGCGCTGTCACCGTGCCGTGGTCGCGCTCCCCGGTGGCGACGCCATCGGCAGCCGCCCGCTGGACATGCACCAGTCGGGGTTGGAGAAGCTCGGTGCCCAGACGCGCATCGAGCACGGTTGTGTCGTCGCTGAGGCGGACGAACTCACCGGTGCCTCGATCATGCTGGACTTCCCCTCCGTCGGTGCGACGGAGAACATCCTCATGGCGGCGGTGCTGGCCGAGGGGACGACCGTGTTGGACAATGCGGCACGCGAGCCGGAGATCGTGGACCTGTGCGTGATGCTCCGCGAGATGGGGGCGGACCTCGAGGGGGAGGGGAGCAACACCATCACCGTGACTGGTGTGCCGACGTTGAAGCCGGTGGAGCACGAGGTCGTCGGTGACCGGATCGTCGCCGGCACCTGGGCCTACGCTGCAGCGATCACCCAGGGTGACATCACCGTGGGCGGCATCGCCCCGGAACACCTGCACCTTGTCCTGGAGAAGTTGAAGCTGGCCGGCGCCACGGTGGAGACCTACCCGACCGGTTTCCGGGTGATCCAGGAGAAGCGGGCCACGGCTGTGGACTACCAGACCCTGCCGTTCCCGGGCTTCCCGACGGACCTCCAGCCGTTGGCCATCGCACTGTGTGCGGTGAGCGAGGGGATGAGCGTGATCACCGAGAACATCTTCGAGTCGCGGTTCCGGTTCGTCGACGAGATGACGCGCCTGGGTGCGGACACGCACATCGACGGTCACCACGTCAGTCTGAGGGGAGTGGAGCAGCTGAGCTCTGCGCCGGTCTGGTCCTCGGACATCCGCGCGGGTGCGGGCCTGGTGTTCGCCGGCCTCTGCGCCGACGGGGTGACGGAGGTCAACGACGTCTACCACATCGACCGTGGCTACCCAGGGTTCGTCGAGAAGCTCGTGGAGCTTGGTGCAACGGTGGAACGCGTCAGCGCGTAGCAGTTGCAACCACTTGACCAGCTGATTTGCGGGCCCGCGGGGTGCTGTGTAGATTTATCCGGGTCAGAGCGACCGGCCAGCCGGGACTGAGGTTCCAGGACAGGCGCAGAAGCTACTGATCACCTGCACGATCTCGTGACGTTCGGATGTGTCGATCACGGGAGCCACCAGCTGGTTTGCCAATCAGCGCGAGTGTGCGTAGGGTTCATGTCCTGCCACAAACACGGACCTCCCTGGTGGAGGTCATGAAGTGTGGCTCGTATGTTGTTTGAGAACTCAATAGCGTAACAAACCAAGTATTGTTGTCGCACCGGTTGTGTGGCGCGATGGTTTCGGGGTTGGTGCCGGCAAGTGTGATTGCTTGTGAAATACTGATCTTTGTTTATCGGGCTGCGTGACTTGGTGTTGATGATTGTTGTGTGCGGCTTGTGCGCCACCCCCGTGGTGTGCGGTCGCACGTGTGATTGTCGACTTGATTTTATCCAAGTTGGCGGTCCGGTAATTTTATTTTTTGCCAGTGAGTCGGGCTTTTTGTATAAGGCTGATTTTGCTTTTATGGAGAGTTTGATCCTGGCTCAGGACGAACGCTGGCTGCGTGCTTAACACATGCAAGTCGAACGGAAAGGCCTCAGCTTGCTGGGGTACTCGAGTGGCGAACGGGTGAGTAACACGTGGGTGATCTGCCCTGCACTTCAGGATAAGCCTGGGAAACTGGGTCT
>DXGC01000018.1 GCA_019114135.1 Candidatus Corynebacterium avicola | reverse complement strand
TTCAGCTCCACCTCGCCCTCGCCAGGGGTGGGCAGCTCGACGGTCTCGGTGCGGAAGTTCTCCGAGGTCGGCTCGGCCTTCGGACGGCTGGCGAGGACGATCTGGCGTGCGGTGCTCACGGGGTCTTGCTCCTTCGTCGCGGGGGTTCTGCCGCTTCCCGAGGGTAGTGAGAAATACCGGCCGATGGCACCAACATCCAGGTAGCATCCAATGAAACACACTGGGGGAAGGGGACTCCGCAATGGAACCGCACGACCATAGACAAGGTTACTTGCGAAAAGCTAGGGTGGAATCGAACGATGAACCACTCGTTCTCGAGAGTGCGCACCGGCACGGAGTAGCAACAGATGCCATGCTTCACGCGCTCCGATTCGCGACGCACCGTTTCACCCAGGATGACGGACTGACGATGTTCAACGGCCCCGACCGTGGTGGGACCCCGGTTGAGGTCGGTGTCGTGCACTGGCACGACGGAGTCGCTGTCATACACGCGATGAGACCCGCGCGACCCAAGTACATGAGGTGGAAGAAATGACGCGACGCACTTTGGATGACATCATCGCCCACGCCGATGAGCTCGCCGACGCATTCGAGAACTACAGCCCAGCTCCGGGTGACGACACGCGGGACCTGCCACCCGTCATGGCCGTGAAGCTGGCCGCATGGCGTCGGGATCTGGCGGAGAAGGAACTCGCCGACGCCATTCGCGTGGCTCGGATGCACAAGATGTCCTGGCGCGATGTCGGGGAGGCGATCGGAACAAGTGGCGAAGCGGCCCGTCAGCGGTACGGCGCTGCCTGACTACAGTCCCGAATGCCCGGACCAGAGACGTCCGGCCTGATCCGCCGCGGCGTTGACCAGTGCGTCCAACTCCGTGGACTCCTTCACACGGAACGAGGTGTACCCGCCTCGTCCTCCGGCCACCGGGCGGCCGTACGCCTTGGCCGCCAGCGAACCGTCCGGCAGCAACCGCACGTTCAAGGTCTGCAGCTGGTACTCCACATCACGGCGCACGTCCGTCCACTGCAGCTCCTCCGGGATGGCGACGTTGATCGCCAGGGCACTGACGTCGGGGCATTCGGCTCCGGGACATCGTTCGACATAAGTCTGAGCCTACCCACCGGATACACTGGTCAACCATGACTGAAGCTGCGTCCGACACCTCCTTCAACCTCGGCACCCGCATCGGCGGGGACGGCACCGTCGACGGCCGACCCGCCCACGGACGCACCGGGGTGATCCACACCCCGCACGGCGACATCCACACCCCCGCCTTCATCCCCGTCGCCACGAAGGCCACGGTCAAGACGCTGACCCCCGAGCAGGTCCGGTCCACCGGCGCCGAGGCGATCCTGTCGAACGCCTACCACCTGTACCTGCAGCCCGGCGAGGACATCGTCGACACCGCAGGTGGCGTCGCGGCCTTCGAGAACTGGAACGGCCCCACCTACACCGACTCCGGCGGATTCCAGGTGATGAGCCTGGGCTCCGGTTTCCGCAAGGTGCTGGCCATGGACCTGGCGAACCTCACCGAGGACGACATCCGGGCAGCCAAGAAGGAACGCATGGCGCTGGTCGACGAGGACGGCGTGGACTTCAAGTCCGTCATCGACGGCACCACCCACCGCTTCACCCCGGAGAAGTCGATGCAGATCCAGCACGGCCTCGGCGCGGACATCATGTTCGCCTTCGACGAGTTGACCACACTGGTCGACACCCGTCTCTACCAGGAGCAGTCCGTGGACCGGACGCACCGCTGGGCCCGTCGCTGCCTCGTCGAACACGACCGCCTGTCGACCGAGCGCTCGCACCGTCCGCTGCAGTCCCTGTGGGGCGTGGTGCAGGGCGCGCAGTACGAGGACCTGCGGCGCAAGGCCGCCCGCGGCCTGGTGGAACTCTCACAGGAGGCGGAGGACGCCGGACGCCGCGGCTTCGGCGGCTTCGGCATCGGCGGCGCCCTGGAGAAGGAGAACCTCGGCACCATCGCCAGCTGGGTGTGCGACGAGCTTCCGGAGGACAAGCCCCGCCACATGCTGGGCATCTCCGAGCCGGACGACCTGTTCACCGCCATCGCCGCCGGCGCCGACACCTTCGACTGCGTCGCCCCGACCCGCCTCGCCCGGCGCGGTGGTGTGTACACGCTGGACGGTCGCCTGAACCTCATGGCGGGACGCCACCGCCACGACTTCATCCCGATCGACACGGACACCGGCGGCTACGTCAACGAGAACTACACCCGCGCCTACATCCACCACCTGCTGCGCGCCAAGGAGTACCTGGCGGGCACGCTCTGCACGCTGCACAACCTGCACTTCATGGTCACCCTGACCGACAACATCCGTACCTCCATCGAGGAGGGACGCTTCGAGGAGTACCGCGACGAATTCCTCGGCCGCTACTACGCGAACAAGGCGCCGGAGCTGCGCGGTCGGTAGTCGGACTCGCTGCCGTGCGGCTTCTCTTCGAAGTCTGCGCCACGACAACCTCCGACCCCGACGTAACCACACCCCACCGTCAGAATTAGCACCTTCACCGATTCCCACCTGTTGATACCTGCAGATCAGGGAGCATTCGTCGAACTCCCCGCAACAGGGGAGGTGCTAATTCTGACTTGCCAGGTCAGTGGCTCGGCCCGATCTGCTATCCACGGATGAATCCGAGAAGCTCATTTACGGCCATGTTGTGTCCATCCACGTCAGCCCACTGTACTGATCCAATCCACCCCCGGGGGCAAGGCCAGGTTAACCATTGTTACACCGGGAAAGTTTTCAGTATTATTCCTGCTCATGCATATCCCCACTTTCCGCGCCGGACGTCGCGTCCGGTCCGCCGCCGTCGCCCTGACCGTCACCGCCGCCCTGGCGGGCGGCCTCACGGCATGCTCCTCCAACGACTCCGACACCTCGAGCACCGAATCCAACGAGGCACAGTCCGTCTCTCTCGAGATCGAGCACATCATGGGAACCACCGAGGTCCCCACGAACCCCGAGACGATCGTCAGCTTCTCCCCCGCCTTCACCGACGCCTTCGCAGCGATGGGACGCCCGGTGGAACTGGAGTTCCGCGCCGATGGCTTCGACGGCGATGTCCCCTGGTCAGGTGAGGCCGCAGGCGAACTCGGGACCTACGGGATGGGCGCAGACGGGATCGCTGGAGCCACCGAGGAGATCGCCGCGGCGAACCCCGACGTGATCTTCGCTGGCTGGCTGCCGGACGAGGCGACCTACAACAAGCTCAACGCCATCGCCCCCACCGTCGCCGTCATCGGTGAGAACCCGTGGACCGACGACTGGCGCAAGTCCACCGAGATTGCCGGCGAAGTCATCGGTAAGGCGGATGAGGCGAAGGATCTGGTTGCAGATGCCGAGCAGGCCATTGCCGACGCCCGCGAGAACCACCCCGCCCTCGAGGGCGCGACCGCGGCCTTCGGCCAGGCCAGTCCGCAGGGCACCGCCCTGGTCACCGCGGACGAGGATCCGGCGAACGTCTTCCTCACTGACCTCGGCATGGTCATCCCCGAGGAGATCAAGGAGGTCAGCGAGGAAGGCGGCCGTGCCTACATCTCGGACGAGAACTCCGACCTGCTCAACACCGACTTCCTTGCCATGTGGAACGCCGGCGCCGATGCCGCCGACACCATCAACGGTTGGGACGACCTCAAGGCTGTGAAGGACGGCTCCTCCGTCGTCTTCGAGGGACAGGACGCCCTCGCCATGAGTCAACCGAGCGTCCTGGCCGTCCCGTGGCTCGTCGAGCACCTCGAGGAACAGTTCGCCGCCCTCGACGACGCCGCGGAGTAGAGCCGCTTACAAGGACTCACGGCAGTAGGTCCAGGTACTTCTTTCGGGCCTTCATCGAGTGGATGATCTCCTCGGTGCCGTCGTCCCACACAAGAACGACCAACTCGAGCAACCGACCGTGCGTGTCGAACCCCAGTCGAAGCTCCCGCTGGGGATGCTCGTCATCCAGCGGCGCAGTGAACTGTGGCCATGACGCCGCCTCAACACTGTCAGCTTCCGCGATACCGTACTTGAACGCGGACCGACGGAGAATCACGCCGCGGGCCAGTCTCGCAGGGCTTGCCTGATTGCCTCTGACCTGTTCAGATTCCGACTGGCCGCCTTCTCCGACAGTTCCGCGAGCTCAGCCTCAGTCAAACGAACCGCGACGACTTCTGACGGGACAGTCGCCCGTCCGGGACGACCGCGCTTTCGCAGAGCCTCCACATCGTAGCCGGCCTCAGCCTCGTCAACCCACTGGTCGACCTGATTCTCGGCGATCTCCTGAACATTGATCTTCCTCATGGGGAAATCGTAATACGAAATATCTGGCCCGCCAGACCCTGGACCATGTAGCCCCCGAGAGCGCTTCCAAGTAGAACCGCAAGGTGGAAGCACTCAGGCGATTCGCTGACGTACCGCGGTCCATGTCGCAACGGCGAGTGCGACCGCCAACGCAGCCACGACGGCCGGCCCCTGGTTTCCCAGTATTCCCAGGGACCGGCCGGCCACCATCGGACCGATACATGCCCCGACGTTCAAAGCGACGGTCGCCACCGAACCGCCCATCGTCGGGGCTCCGCGCGTCGTGGCGACAACTCGCGTGATCAGCATGCTCCCCAAGCCGAAGGACACCAGCCCGGCGCAGAACGTCAGTGGCCAAATCAGCACCGGGTGCGCCCCACCGACGGCGAGAAGAGCCCAACCCGCCACCGCCAGTGGCCCCGCGATGTCAATGAAGCGTCGCCAACTGGAGTCGCCGTAGCGTCCTGCGAGACCAACCCCGACGAACGCGCCGACGCCGAACATCGCGAGCAGAACAGGCACCATGCCGCCGGTCAGACAAGCACCGTCGGCGGCCATGACGCCCAGATAGGTGAACGCCCCGAATGTCCCAGCATTCACCAGGACGGTCAGCACGACAATGCGGAACACCGCACGGTTGCGCATTGCCGCGAACTCCGTCTTCAGGTCCGTGCCTGAGGTTTCCGTGGCATGCGACGGGACTGACCAGATCACAGCGCACAGAGCAGGGACGCAGACCACCGCGATCATCCACAGCGTCGATCGCCAGTCCAGAGCGTTACCGACCCAGGCGCCGACGGGAACGCCGATGATGAGTGAGACGGTGGTCCCGCTGAGAATCACCGCCAACGCTTTTGCGCGACGGTCGGCCGGAACTCCCCTCTCCACAACTGACAGCGTGACCGCCAGGAATCCCGCGTTCGCCACAGCCGAGACGATCCGGCTGAGCAGGAGAACGGCGAAGCTGCCGGTGGTTGCGCCGACGATGTGGGCGAGGATGAACATCAGGAGGAACAGACCGAGGGTCAGCCTGGGTGGGAACTTCCGGCCGACCGCAGCCATGAGCGGCGCGCCGATGATCATGCCCACGGCGAATGCCGAGGTGAGCATGCCCGCCTCCCCCAGGGAGACATTCAGCTCCCTGGAAATTGCGGTCAACAGTCCGGTGAGGACGAATTCAGAAGTGCCCTGCGCGAACACAGCAAGGGCAAGGAAAAAGAGCCATACGGGCATAGGTAACCATCCGAGGTATCGGTGAGAGATCAAGAGGCACGAAAGCCGGTCTCACCGGTAGGTCGGACGGTACTGAGGCATCCGGGCTACCGGCGGACCGGTAGCCCTGCTCTGTCGGATGTCTTGGAACTCACGCCATGCAGCCTAGCAATGAGACGGGATGTACGGAAGATCATCCACATGGGTTCACCCCGATTCATTCACTCCGACCGCATCTCCGAGGCTCCCAGGCTGCCGGGTAGACACCTACCCGCCAGCGCTACGAGAAGACCGTGAAGCAGATCTGGAACCGAAACCACGCCCGCGGTCTTCGTCCGACCTACTTCTCGTGCCTGCCCTGCCGGCGCTTGTCCCGCCGGCGCTTGTCCTTCCGGGGCTCGTCCTCGAGCTTCTCGATCTCGCCGGAGGCGTAGGCCTCCTCCAGCTTCGCACCCTCGACGTCGACGGACGGCAGCACCTTGTCCAGCCACTTCGGCATGTACCAGGTGGCCCGGCCGCACAGGAACATCAGCGCCGGGATCAGCGTCATCCGGATGAAGAAGGCGTCGAACAGCACGGCGGCACCCAGGGCGAAGCCGAAGATCTGGATGAACGGCAGCGGCTGGGCGATGAAGGACGCGAAGACGCAGATCATGATCAGCGCCGCGGCCCCGACCACCCGGGCCCCCAGCCCGAAGCCGCCGATCACGGAGTCCTCCACGGCGTTGTACTTGCTGGTCTTCGCCGCCTCGTGGCTGTGCAGGGTGAATCTCTCACGCATACGCGAGACGATGAACACCTGGTAGTCCATCGCCAGGCCGAAGGTCACGCCGATGAGGAAGATCGGCATGAAGCTGATCAGCGGGCCAGGCGAACTGATCAGGCCCCACAGGCCTTCCTGCCAGAACATCACGGTCACACCGAAGGCTGCACCGATCGACAGCAGGAAGCCGGCCGCGGCCATCACCGGCACCATCAGCGACCGGAAGACCATCAGCAGCAGCACCAGCGCCAGACCGACGACCAGTCCCAGGTATATCGGCATCGCATCGGACAGTCGGTCGGTGACGTCCTGCTGGATCGGCGTCAGTCCGGTCATGCCCATGTGGGCACCGGTCTCGTTCTCGATCTCCGCCTGCTGGGCGCGCAGCTGCTCGATCAACTGCACGGTCTCCTCGTCGGTGGGGCCGTTGTCCGGCGTCACCAGGAGCTGCGCGGTTTTGCCGTCCTCGGACGCTCCGATGAGCTGCGAATGCTTCACGCCGACGTTGTTGCTCAGCCGGTCCTTGACCATCACGAACGCGGCTTCGGACGGACCGATCTCGCTCTCGCCGCCGGATCCGCCGGTCAGGTGGGCCAGCGCCGGAGAGTCCGGGTCGACGTTCTCGGTGTCGACGATGACCAGGAGGGGGGAGTTACGTCCGGCGCCGAAGCCCTCCTCCACGATCTCGGCGGACTTGCGCTGCGTGGTGTCCACCGACGAGGTCTTGTCCGAGGGCAGGGAGAGCTGCAGGTCCATCGCGGGGACGGTCAGCAGCACCAGCGACACCACCACGACCAGCAGCGCACCGCCGGGTGCGCGGTGGATCAGCTTCACCCAGCGCACACCCAGCGATTCGCGGGTGGAGTCGGTGGCATCGGACACTCCGGCCGCGGCGGACGCTTCGGCCTCCGCCTTCCGGAGGCGTCGCACCGCCTTCTTCCGCTTCCGGGCACCGCGTGCACCGGCGGCCAGGGACTCCGCCACCGCACGCTCGGCCTCCGCCTCGCTGAGCCCGTCGGCGACCTTCGCCCCGACTTCTGCGTCCTTTGTGAACAGCCGGTGGCCGAAAGCGGCCAGCAGCGCCGGCAGCAGGGTCAGTGCCACGAACACCGACACCAGCACCGTCGCCGCGGCGGCGTAACCCATGTAGCTGAGGAACTCGATGTCGGCGACGCGTAGGCCCACCAGGGCGATGATCACCGTCAGTCCGGCGAAGACCACCGCCGAGCCCGCGGTACCCACGGCCAGGCCGGCGGCGTCGGGACGCGATCGTCCGTGGCGCAGCTCATCCTTGAACCTGCTCATGATGAACAGGGCGTAGTCGATGGCCACCGCCAGGCCCAGCATGATGCCCAGCACCGGGGTGATGTTGTTCAGTGGCACGAACGCGGTCGCGCCGGTGATGCCCAGTGCACCGATGCCCACACCGACGACGGCGCTGATCAGCGGCATGCCGGCAGCCACGATGGAGCCGAAGGCGATGAGCAGGATGATGAAGGCCGCGAAGAGGCCGACGACCTCACTGATCGGTTCGACGGCGATCGGGTCACCGAAACCGGCGCCTCCTGCCTCGGCCTCCAAGCCAGCGTCCCGGGCGATGTCGAGGGCCTCGTTGACGGCCTCCTTGTCGGCGTCGTCGACGTCGGCCGGCAGGTCCACGTCGAAGGAGAAGGAGGAGGTACCGATCCGCCCGTCGGGGCTCAGGGTGGCGACGTTGGCGGCGTCCGCCTCGGCGACCTCGCGCGGCAGCCCCAGGTCGGTGGAGGTGGAGATGATCAGGTCGGACTGCTGCTCATTGGTTTCCACCGGGTTGAGCAGAGCGTCCGGGTCGGCGATGTCGACCACGTTCTCCCGGATCTCGGCCAACGACTGGTCGATGGCCTCCAGGTTGTCCTGATCCGTGAGGGCCTCCCCCTCGGGCGCCTTGAACGCCAGTGTGACGTCCGCGGCCTCCGCCGGGTTGGCGGTGCCGGGGAACTCCTCCATGAGCATCTCGGTGGCGTCCTGGGAGGGCACCCCCTCGATGGCGAAGAGGTCGTTGTAGCCCTTCTGGATGGTCAGCGATGCCCCGCCGACCGCTGCGACGAGGACGAACCAGATGCCGATGACGATCCACCGGCGCATGTACGACCATCGTCCGAGGCGGAACAACAGCTTCGCCACGCACTCTCACCCACTAACTTCTACGGTCCACTAGTTCTTTCTCGAGAACTTTTGTCGGCCCTCCATCGTAGGGAAAGAGTCTGGCAAACGAGAACAAGCCCTCCCGTCTGTGACGGAAGGGCTTGCTGTATGGCGGTGGCGGAGGGATTCGAACCCCCGGTGGTTTTACCCACACTCGCTTTCGAGGCGAGTACCTTCGGCCGCTCGGACACGCCACCGCGGACTAAACTACAACACGGTGGCTAAAGGTTCCAAAACGGCAGGAGCCGGACGCTCTACTTGTCGCTGAGCTTGTCCAGGCCGCTCTTCAGGGCGTCCTTGGCCTTGTCGCCCTTCTCGCCGAGGTTGGCCTTGTCGATGGCGTCGCCAGCGGTCTTCTCGATCTTGTCGCGGTTCTCGCCTGCGGCCTTCTTGGCCTTGTCGCCGAGTCCTCCGATGTCCATTGTGGTGCCCTCCAAGGGGTTCGATGGGGTAAAAACTCTTGTCGTTGCCCGAGGATAGAGAAGTCTTGCCGCCCCCGCCACCACCCCCGCGACCTTCGGAACCGGACCGGGTACCTACCGCCGGTCGCGGAAGAACCCGGTGAGCAGCTCTTCGCACTCCCCCTGCCGCACCCCACCGCGAACCTGCACGGCATGCAACGGGGAGTCACGGGCAACGTCGAACACCGAACCACAGGCCCCGGTACGGGGCTCGTAGGCGCCGAAGACGATGCGTCCGACCCGGGCGCCGACGGCGGCGCCGGCGCACATCGCGCAGGGTTCGAGGGTGACGACCAGGGTGCAGTCCTCCAGCCGCCAGGCGTCACCGAGGGACGCTGCGGCGGCGCGCAGGGCCAGGACCTCGGCGTGGGCGGTGGGGTCGGCGTCGACCTCACGGCGGTTGGTGGCCGCGGCCAGCTCCCCACCGTCCGGGCCGAGGACGACGGCACCGACCGGGATGTCCTGCCCCGGGGTCGTCGCGGCGACGTCCAGGGCCCGGGCCATGAGGGCCGCGTCCTGCTCCTCGGGTTCAGGACGCGGCAGGCCGGATCCGACGATCACCAGTCCCCGCTGTCTGTGCTGTCTGTGTCGTACCCGAGGTCGTCGAGCACCTCGGCGAGCTCCTCGTCGAAGCCGAGCTCCTCGGCGACGCGCAGCAACTGGTCGGAGGCCAGGATCTCACCGTCGTCGAAGATCACCGAGACGACCTGCTCCCCCACACCCAGGTCGGCGAGCATGTCGAAGTCGCCCTCCGGCCAGGGGGCGTCGGGGTCGTCGGCGTCGTCGATGTCCTCGTCGGTGGGGCCGTCCACGTCGAGCTCATCGAGGATGTCGCGGGCCAGGTCGATACCGGGTTCGTCGTCGTCTTCGACGATCACCGAGGCGTCACCCAGCAGCAGGGTGGCCCCACCCGGGACGGGGCGGACCAGGGCACACCAGTCGTCCTCGACGCACACCATCCCCACCAGCACCCCGGTCGAGCGCAGCGCCCGCAGGTCGCGGACCAGTCCGTCCAGACCGTCGGGCACGGAACGTTGCAGGACACGGACGCGCCACTGCGCGCCACCCCCGTATCCTGCGGCCCCGTCGGCACTGTCGGCGCCGTCGGCACCGGAAACCCCGGTGCCACCCTCGGTGAGCTGTGCTGCGACGACGAATCCGTTCATGCTCGCTAACCGTAGTCGGCCTGTGCCACACTTGAAAGGTGGATTCTCAATTACCTTCCGCCACCCCCGCCGTGCCGACCAGCGGCCCCGCACCCGTATGCGTGCTGGGGCTGGGGCTGATCGGCGGCAGCCTGCTGCGCGACCTCCGGGAAGCCGGTCGGACGGCCTTCGGCTGGAACCGGTCGGAGGCCACCGTGGACGCCGCCCGCGAGGACGGCTTCGACGTCTCCGGCGACCTCACCGCCACCCTGCAGCGCGCCGCGGAGCAGGACGCCCTGATCGTCCTCGGCGTCCCCTTCCCGGCACTGTCCCCGATGCTCGACGCCGTCGCCGAGCACGCCCCCGACTGCGGTCTCACCGACGTGACCAGCGTGAAGGGCGACATTCTGGACCTCGTGAAGGAGAAGGGCCTGGACGCACGCTTCGTCGGCGGCCACCCGATGGCCGGTACCGCGGACTCCGGCTGGTCGGCGACGACCACCGGGCTGTTCTCCGGCGCGGTGTGGGTGGTCACCCACGACAATGCACCGTCCGACACCGCCGCCGACCACCCCTGGATCTCGGTGTGGCGTCAGGTGGTGGAGTTGGCCGCCACGGTCGGCGCTGCGGCGGTCCCGGCCCGGGCGACGAAACACGATGATGCGGTGGCCCGGATCTCCCACCTGCCGCATGTGCTGGCCGAGGCGCTGGCGATCACCGCCTACCAGGGCGGGGCACTGGCCCTGTCACTTGCGGCGACCAGTTTCCGGGACAGCACCCGGGTCGCCGGCACTGCACCGGAACTGGTGCGGGCGATGTGCGAGAACAACCGGGACGCCCTGGTCGGGGCGTTGGACGAGACGATCTCCATGCTCACCGCCGCCCGCATCTCCCTGGCCGACCCGGACGAGGACCTCACGGTGCTCACCCGTGACGGCCATGACGCCCGACTCCGGTTCGAGGCCCGGGCCGGTCGCACCAGGGAGGCGCCGTCGAACCGTCCGTTCATCCGGGTGCGCCCCGGAACGCCGGGCTGGCTGGAGCAGCTGCACTACGCCGAGTCCGTCGGTGCGCAGATCGGGGTTCTCCCGCCGGTCAGCGGGTGATCCCTGGGTGAGGTAACGGTCAGGCGGTGACGGCCTGGCAGTCGGCGTCGCCGTCGCTGCCGGAGCTCTCCTCGACCAGCGGGGCGATGCGCCGCGCCATCTCCGCCACGGCCTCCCGGGCGGTGGCCTCGGTGCCGTCCTCCGGGATCACCGCGACAGCGAGGGGGACCTGGGAGCCGGCGGGGCCGGCCAGACCGAACTCACGCAGGATGAACTGGTCGTCGGTGGTCATCCCCCAACCGCCCTTGATCCGGGCGTCCGGCAGCTGGCCGAGACCACCCATGTGCTCCTCGGCGAGGCGTCCCATCGCGTCGGTGACCATGTCGGATCCGTTGACGCAGGCCATGCGGTTGGCGAAGATCACCTGGTGGTCCAGGGACCAGCGGATGTCGCCGAAGCCCTCGTAGGCGTCATCGTCCCGGGCAGTCAGCGCATCGGTGGGGTCGCCACCCTGGTGCAGTACCGCGCTGACCTTCTCCGCAGCCTCCGTCTCGTCACCGAGCCCCTCCCACAGTCGCAGGGCGGCGTCGTTGTCGGAGACGGTGATCGCCGCCTCGATGTCCTCCTGGAGTTCCTCGACCGGCTGGCCGTTGACTTGTGCGTCCTGGACCGCGGCGATGGATATCGGCACCTTGATCGAGGACAGCGCGGAGGTGTCCTGGATGTCGCCGACGTGGACGTTGCCTCCACCGGCGCGCATCGTCGCCCCGACGCTCACGTCGAACTCCTCGGCGATCTCGTCGGCCACCGTGGTCAGGGACGCCTGGATGTGCTCGGCCTCCTGGGAGGCGGTCGGGGCGGCGGACTCGGCGACGTCCTCCTCGAGTTCCTGCTGGGCACGTTGTTCGTCGTAGCCGTCGTCGTCTTGCGATGCGATGGCGCTGAGCAGCACCGCGACGGACAGGACGGCAAGCAGCAACGCGCCCACGACCCAGAGGTTCATGCGCTTCGTCCGACGGTTACCCGGTGCACTGTGCCGGGAAGTCGTGCGTGCTTGTCGTCCAACTACCATCGGTCCGACCCTAGTGCACGTGCAGCAGAATCAGCAGTCACCCTGCTCGCCCGGGGGAGTCACTCCGGTAGCCCCGGATATGCGGTCGCGCAGCGCCTCGACGAGATCGTCGAGCACCCCCTGGGCCGCCTCATAGGACCCGTCGGGGGCCACGGCCGCGACGGCGACGGGCACGACGGTGCCGTCTGCGCCGGGCACGAGGCCGAACTGGCGCACCAGGTACCGGCCATCGTTGCCCGGACCCCAACCGCCCTTGAAGAGGGCGTCGTCGAAGCGTCCGATCCCGTAGCTCTGGCCGGGGTCGACCTGCCCCATCGCCTCGACGACGGGACCGGCCGAGTCCAGGCAGCCGAGTCGTGCGGCGAAGCGTGCCTGGTCGCCGAGCGACCACTGGGTCTGTCCGTAGGCGGAGAACTCAATGCGGGGACGCTCCGAGGGCACGGAGGTGACGCCAGCGCCATCACCGGCCTCGGCCAGGACATCCTCCACCTGGGACGCGGCGGTCGCCGGGTCGCCGAGGGAGTCCCACAGTGCGTCGGCGGCGGCGTTGTCGGAAGCGGTGATCGCCTGCCGGACGTTCCCGCTGACCTGCTCGACCGCAGCCTCGTCACCGCCGTCCCCGGCATGGCGCAGTGCGGCGATCGACAGCGGCACCTTGCTGGTGGACCAGGCGGCGTCGGTGAAATCACCGCCGTCAGCGAGACTGCCGCCGGTGAGCAGCTTCCCGTCGTCGAGCACGGCCACGGAGACCTCGCCGAGATCGGCGGGAACCTCGAGATCACCGGTGCTCCCGGTGCTGTCGGGATCCTCCTCGGCACCGGAGGTGGTGGGCTGCGGTGTGCCGCCTGCGCTCTCTGTGCTGATGGCGCTGTCTCCGCCGTCTCCGCCGTCTCCGCCGTCCTGGTCGACGTCGCCGATGACACAGCCGGTGAGCAGCGCGGCAGAGGTCAGCAGCGCGACAGCCGCGGACGCGCCCCTCCCCGTCCGGCTACGCAATGTAGACGTTCGCATCATTACCGCCGGTGCAGTGGATGTAGTCACCGTTGTCCCGGCAGGTCATCTCGTAGCTCTGGTTGGTGACCGGACTGTGCACGTCGAGGACGTGGTTGGTCTCCCGGTCATCGCTGTCGAGGTAGGCGTCGACGAAGGCGTCGCGGACGGCCTGGGCGAACTCCTCGCTGGTGTAGCTGTTGGAGCCCGGCGGGGAGGTGTAGATGTTGTTGAAGTCGCCGGCGGGGGTGTTGTTCCGGGCGGCGGCGTTCGCCGGCACCACGTCATCGGGCAGGTCCGGGTCACTGGGGCGGCCCCGTTCCTGCCCACTGTCTGTGTCCTCAGAGTCCTCAGAGTCCTCAGAGTCCTCGGATTCCTGCGCTCCGTCGGACGCTTCGGAGTCACCGTCTGCGTCATCCCCGGCCCCGGGCTCCTGCGGCGCGGTGGCGGTGCCCTGCGAGCCGGAGCCGTCGGAGCCGAAGAAGTCGTCCCACTTCCAGACCAGCAGCGCGGCGACAAGGATGAGGATCAGCAGCGGGATGGCGATGAGGAAGAACAGCCGGGTGCCACCGGAGGGCTTGTCGTCCTGCGGCTGCTGGTACTGCTGGAACTGCTGCGGCGGTTGTCCGGCCGGGGCGCCGTACTGGGTGTCGTTTCCCCACCACGGGTTCTGGTTGGAGGCGGACTGGTTCCACACCTGCGGCGGCTGAGGCTGCTGCGGAGACTGGGATGCCCCGGCCCCCGTACCGAAGATGCGGGTCTCGTCACCGTCGCCGGAGTCCTGCCCCGACGACTCCGGTCGACCCCAGCCATTGTTGTCAGCCATTGGTTCTCCTATCTCACATTCAGGATTCTGAGTCTACCTCCACCAGTCGCGACTCCTCCCCCACGCACCCGTCCGGCGGAAGCACCGGAAGATAGGTGTGCAACGTCCCCGGGGTCGCCGACTCAGAACCCGGCATATCGGCCAGTACCCCGACCCCTGCCACCGGGTTCGTGAGCAGGCCCCACCCCAGGGCGCCCACCGGGTCGTCCGCGTTCACCGAGTCCACGGTGCACGCCGCGTCTTCCGGGGCGGACACGGTGCCCGGACGTCCCTGCCACAGCGCCGCCGACACCGCGGTGCCTTCATCCGAGGTGTCCGACACCGCCTCCATTGCGGCCGTCCCGGCGGCCACCCCGAGGCTCTGACCGTGCACCACGATCTCCGGACGCTCACCTTCCGGCAGCTCACCGACCCGGTCGACCACCTCCTCCAGCAGGTGGGTCGCCGACTGCTCCGCCAACTCCGGGCGCAGCAGGTACGCCACGGCCGAGGGGACCCGCGCATATCGCACCGACACCGTCGCCACGTCACCGTCTGCCCACTGCTCCACAGCCTCAACCTGGTCCGGGTCCACCCAGCCCGACCCGGTCGGCAGGGCGACGACCACCACGTCACGGTCCAACCCATCGGCGGCGACGAGGTCGTCGACGGTCTCCTGCGCCGCTGTCTCGGTGTCCTCGCCGGGACGGTCGCCGAAGACGCGCACCGCGCCGTACTCCGACTCCTCGGTCAGCACGTCCCGCGGGGACTGCGCCAACGGACCGTCGTCGAAGATCCACCAGACCATGCCGGTCAGGGCCGTGAACGAGTTCAGGACCAGGACCAGTGACGCCATGCCGGTGGCCAGCATCCTGGTGACGGCCGCGTTGAAGATCACCACGGCAACCACTCCAGCCACGGCTCGGACACCGGTGCCCCGTTCCCCTGGCGCGTGGTGTTCAGCCCCACGCCCACATGCGCGGCGACAGACATCGCCTTGCAGCCTGCGGTGTCGCAACTGGCCCGCATGCGGTCGGCCATCTGCCGGTCCAGGTGGGAGCGCAACTCGGAGGGTATATGCTCCCCCGTGCGGTCGGCGACGCGCAACAGGTCGTAGCCCAGGTCGTGGGTCCGGCACGCAGGCTCGAAGGATGCCGGGAGCGTCACCGGGGAGGAACAGTCACCCTGCGGGTTCATCGCCAGGCCGTCCTCCACCTGCGGTGTGTAGCCGAGCTCGTCGACCAGTTCCCCGGAGATGTAGGACGCTCCGCTCTCGCCGGCGGCGAGCGCCTCCGCGGCGGCGACGGCCCCGACGCCGCTACGGACCGCCGGAGCGTCCTGAACCTCGGGAGGCGGTGTGGCAGCGGCGGCGACCATCGGGACCATGGCGACGGTGAGGGCGGCACCGGCTGCGACGACGATGGAAGCGCTGCGGGAGGAACGGGTGCGGTTCAGTGTGCGTGTCATGGCTCAGAAAGCTATGAACCGGGATCCACCGCGGTAATCCCCCACCGCAGTGATTCCAATGTCACTCTCCAGGGGGATTCGTCTCACCTCCCCACCCGATAGCGTCATGAACCATGAGCCGTCGAAACAGTCCCGCCGAACGATCCGTCGCCGCCCTCGGGCGCGTCGGGCAGTATGCACGCAGTAACCGCACACCGCACACCGTGGTGGGACGCACCGCCAAGCGCGTCGGCGTGCCGATCTTCTTCCTGCTGGTCGCCGCGGTCCTGTACGCCGTGGCATGGCCGACGTCTTTCCTGACGCACAATTACTTCAACGAGGGCCTCCACGCCGTTCTGATCCCGGTCATCGCCGCCTTCGGCACCTGGCCGGTTGCCACCTCGGTGCGCTGGCCCTTCTGGTCATGGCTCAGTGTGGCAATCGTCTGCTTCATCAGTGTCCCCTTCCGCTACGTCCAGGAGTTCGCGCTCGGCTGGCCGGTGGCCTTCCACCTCGCACTCGCCGTCACCCTCGCGGTGACGGTGTTGCGGGCGTCAGACCGAGCTGTCATCGTCGCCGTCGTCGGCACCGGCTTCCTCATGGCATTGAACCCGGACGGGGTCCGCATCGGCTGGATCGTGGGCGTCTTCTTCTGGACCGTGCTCTTCCTGCTGATCCGCTGGCTGGTGTCCTCCCGTAGGGAACTGGCGACCTCCACCGAGAGCCTGCGGCAGGAGACCACCCGCGCCAGCGAGCAGTCGCAGCTTCGCGTGATGGCGGAGGAACGCAACCGGCTGACCCGTGACCTGCATGACGTCGTCGCCCACCAGATGTCGATGATCGTGGTGCAGTCCCAGTCCGCGCCCTACCGGCTGCAGGGGGTCACCCCGGCGATCCACGCCGAGTTCGACTCCCTGTCCTCCACCGCCCGCGAGGCCCTCAACCAGGTCCGCGAACTGCTCGGGGTGCTGCGCACCGACGCCGAGGACGGCACCACCACCCCGGTCGGCGCCGACCAGATCGAACCGACGCTCTCCGCCGCCCGACGCGCCGGGATGGACGTCACCTGGACGCTGGACCCGGCGACCGCCACCATCGACGAGACCTCAGGTGTGGTCCTGCAGCGGGTGCTGCAGGAGTGCCTGTCGAATGCCTCCCGGCACGCGCCGGGAGGGAAGGTGCTGGTGAACCTCGATATCACGGGAGCCGACGGTAGCGACGGTGGAGAAAACGGCGCCACCTGGGCGAACCTCACGGTCGACAACGGCCCGGCGGCCGAGGGGGCGATCGTTCCTCCGGAACACAGCGGCGGCGCCGGTATCCAGGGCATGTCCGCCCGGGTGCGCGCCGTGGGCGGTTCCTTCACCGCCCTGCCCGCGGCCGACGGTGGGTTCACCGTCACCGCCGGGGTCCCCGTCCGAATTCGCTGAGTCCACCAGCAGTGACCAGGTAGATTGGACGTCATGAGCATCTCAGTCATCGTCGTCGACGACCAGGCGATGGTGCGTCAGGGCTTCGCCGCACTGCTCAACGCGCAGGAGGACATCACCGTCGTCGCCGACGCCGAGGACGGCGCCCAGGCGGTCGAGCGCATCACCCGCCTGCAACCGGACGTGGTGTTCATGGACGTGCGCATGCCGGTGATGGACGGACTGGAGGCAGCCCGCCGGATCCTGTCCTCCGGGTTGGACCCCGCCCCGCGGATCATCATGCTGACCACCTTCGACCTCGACGACTACGTCTACGAGGCACTACGCATCGGCTGCTCCGGCTTCCTGCTCAAGGACGCCCCGGCCGACGAGCTGGCTCGTGCCGTGCGCCTGTCGGTGACCGGGGAGGCGCTGCTGGCGCCCACGGTGACCAAACGACTGATCGCCGATGCGGTGGCCCGCTCCCCCAGGTCGGCGTCCCGCACGGAGACGGCGGGGACGAAGGCACTCGCCTCCCTGACCCCGCGGGAACTCGAGACCGTGGAGCAGGTCGCCACCGGACGCTCCAACGCGGAGATCGCCGAGGTGCTGTTCATCTCCGAGGAGACGGTGAAGACCCACGTGCGCAAGGTCCTGCAGAAACTAGCGCTGCGAGACCGGGCTCAGGTTGTCGTCTTCGCCTACGAGAACGGCGTCGTCTGAACCTGCACCGTGTGAGCCGAAACCGCGGTCTGCGACATTGCGCAGCCCCTCGGTGACCCGGCGCGCCCACTCACTGACGTTCATCGACGCCTCCGGGGTACCCGGGTAGCGCACCCGCAGGTGCATGCCGTCGTCGTTGAGGACGAACCACGCCATCACCCCGTCCGTCCTGATCCACGCCGACACGTGCTGCGGGTGAGCCTCGGCGGGCACGCTGACCGGCAACCGGCGGTTGTCCAGCCAGGACAGGGCGAACATGCCCGGTGTGTGGGGCATGCCGCCCCAGGGACGCAGCAACGGTTCCAGCGGGTGGGCGCCCAGGGCGATCGCCTCGGCGACCGCGCCGGTGCACTCCCCCAGGTCGGCGGAGGAGCACTCCAGCACGGAGTTGGTGATGAACCAGCCCACCGAGTCCGACCAGCGTCGCTTGTCGTCCACCGGGCCGGTGCGGGAGTGCACCGGGAACACCGCACGCAGGTCACCGGCACCGAGCTCCCGGTTGACCGCGGTCAGGACGCTCACCGCCGCGGGCAGCAGCCGGACCCCGCGGGACGCCACCGCGGCCTCCAGCCGAGCCAGGCCGTCAGAGTCGAGGACGTCGACGACCTCGACGACCTCGTCGCGCGGGGAGGAGACGTCGCCGAGATCCAGGGGGAAGACCGGCATGTCCCCGTGCCCGTCGGCCATGATGTCGTCCCAGCGGTCGCTGACCGTCAGCGGTGCCATGGGACGCTGTTCCAGCTCGCGGGTGTGCTCAGCGAAGGACGGCACGGCGGGCGGCAGTGCGTCCGGCGTCGCGGCCACCGAGGGGTCCTCCTCATCCCTTTGACCGAGGAAGGCCAGCATGTCCCGGACCAGTACCAGCAACGACCAGGCGTCGGTGTGGCTGTGGTCCAGGCCGATGACGATGGTGTGGGTGCCGTCCTCGTGGGTCACCACCGCCAGTCGGTGGGAGGGGGTGCCGAAGGGCTCACAGCACTCGTCGAAGACCAGGCGCAGCACCTTGCGGGGGTCACTCGAGCCGCCCGCCGACCGCCAGTCCCCACCCGTGATCTCGATGTCGTGGACCCGGATGTGGTCCGGTGGATGCTGGCGCAGCACCGTGCGTAGTGTCCCGTGCCGTTCGATCACCCGGTGCCAGGCGGCGGCGATCCTGTCCTCGTCCACCGGTGGTCCAGTGGCCGGTGCAGCAAAAGCGACCGCCATCCACGACCCGGGACGCGTCCCGTCACCGGCGTGGCGCGCCTGGTCGA
Source organism: Candidatus Corynebacterium avicola (assembly GCA_019114135.1). Taxonomy (GTDB): domain Bacteria; phylum Actinomycetota; class Actinomycetes; order Mycobacteriales; family Mycobacteriaceae; genus Corynebacterium; species Corynebacterium avicola. Next base: position 967 of record DXGC01000018.1, on the reverse strand, counting down.
AGGACGGCAGACGTCCGGAGTCGATGTCACCGGTGTCGTCCGGACCGGGTGTGCCGGGTGTGTCAGGTGTGACTTCGGCGACAATCGGCTCGTAGACGCGGACATCTCCTGCAGAAAGTTCCATGCGGGCTACAGTTGTGAGTCTCATACCCTGGACGATAGGGCCGTGCGGTTACATGCATATTTCCTGCACGGATCGCCTTCAATTCCTGGGGACACACGAGCAGAAAGGACCACCCGTGCGGACCGACACGTCCACCACAGTCAGCACCACCGGCACCATCGACGGACTCGCCTACGACGTCCGTGGACCGCTGGACGCTGCCCCGGTGGTCCAGCTGCACGGCCTGACCTCCAGCCGCGCCCGCGACGTGGCCCTCAAGTTGGACCTCACCGCAGGTCAGGACGCGCTACGGACGCTGCGCTACGACGCCCGCGGCCACGGTCTCTCCGAGGCCGCGCCGCTACCGGCGTCCTACCGGTGGACCTCGCTGGCGAAGGACCTGGAGCGGGTGACGGGCTACTTCGGCGACGAGGAGATCGAGACAGCCGAGGCAGAACCCACCCGCCCGGTGCACGTGGTCGGTCAGTCGATGGGTTCGGCGACGATCCTCACCTCCGCAGCCTCCGACCCTGACCTGGCGGTGCAGCGCTACGGATCGATGGTGCTGGGCATCCCGCCGACGGCCTGGGAACTGCGCGGTGACCGCGCCGGCGTGTACGAGCGCAATGCGCAGTTCGTCGAGGAGCACGGCCTGACCGCCTTCGCCGAGTCCACCCGTGACGAGCCCGTTCCCCCGGCGCGCGCCACCGACATCCCCTTCACCGTGCCGGATGTCAACGAGGCCCTGCTGCCGGTGGTCTTCCGTGGTGCGGCCGGCAATGACCTGCCCTACCGGGACCGGATCGCAGCATTGGGGGAACGTCGGATCCCCACCCTGATCCTCGCCTGGCCCGGGGACGCCGC
>DXGC01000017.1 GCA_019114135.1 Candidatus Corynebacterium avicola | reverse complement strand
GCCGGCTTGATGTCGCGGTGGATGATGCCGGCCTCGTGGGAGAAGCTCAGCGCGCGGCAGACCTCGGACATGACCCGTCCGGCCTCGTTCATCGGCAGTGGACCGTTGTCCCGGATGATGTCGCGCAGCGTCTGGCCGTGAACGCGCTCCATGACGATGTAGGGCACCGAGCCCTGCGCCTCTTCGGTCTGACCGGTGTCGTAGACGGCGACGATGGCGTGGTGGTTCAGCTTCGCGGCGTTCTTCGCCTCGCGACGGAAGCGCTCCAGGAAGGTGTCGTCGCGGGCCAGGTCGGCGCGCATCATCTTCACGGCGATGTCGCGGCCCAGAAGCTCATCGGTCGCGGCGTAGACGTCGGACATGCCACCGGTTCCGATGACGGGTCCGAGCAAGTAGCGCCCGCCGAGCCTGGTGTTGCTCAGGTCCATGCCGCTGCCTTCCTGGTGTCGAATGTGCTGTCTCCTGGGAGAATACCGGGGTTAGGGGTATCTGGGCGAATATCACCCGTCACAGTGGCCCCATCCTCGCGCCTGCCGCCTCGGCGTCGGCGCTGGTCTCATCGGTCGTGGCACCGGTGTTTCCGGTGTTCCCGGCTTCGCCGGGGTCCGCCGTCTCACCACCGCCGATGTTCAACGGCCACGGTAGATCATCGAGTTCCCCGTTACCGGTGTCGTCACCGTTTTCGCCGGTACCGCCGTTGCCGCCGTTGCCGTCTGTCGGGTCGGTGGGTTCGGACGGGGTCCCGGTGTCGGTCGGGTCCGAGTCTCCCGGGTCTGTCTCGGTCGGGGTCTCCGTCGGCGTGGTCTGCGTCGGGGTCTCCGTGGTCTCCGGGGTGTCCTCGGTGGGCTCCACGGTCACCGGCGGCGGCTCCACGGTCTCTTCCTCGGTGACCCGGTCGGTGACCGTCTCGGTCTGGGTCGGGGTGGTGGGGGTGTCGTCCCCATTGTTCATCGAGTACACCGCCCAGCCCAGCAGCGCCAGTGCGGCGAGCAAAGCGACGACCAGGGCGAAGATCCACGAACCGTTGCGCTTGCGCTTACGGTCCCGGGTGCTCGGCGCCGGGCCCATGTTGGACTCGTCGGTGACCTGCGCCAGCTGTGCGCTGCCCTCACCGGTGGGTGTCGGGTCGGTCAACGACGGCGGCACGGCGATGGCCCCGGCGGCCGGGTCGGGCGGCATCTCGCCCTCGCGCACCGGGACGGTGGCCGCGGCCAGGGCGGCACCGTCGGGGTAGCGGGTGTCCGCCTCCTTGCGCAGGCAGATGGCGATGAGCCGGCGCATCGGTTCGGTGACCGTGCCGGGCAGCTCCGGGGCGGCCTCGTTGATGTGCTTCAGCGCCACCGAGACGGTGGAGTCCCCGGCGAAGGGTCGCTCGCCGGCCAGTACCTCGTAGCCGACCACGCCGAGGGAGTAGACGTCGCTGGACGGCTCGATGTCCAGACCCTGTGCCTGCTCCGGCGAGACGTACTGGGCGGTGCCGACGACCATGCCGGTGCGGGTCAGCGGAACGGCCGAGGCGGCCTTGGCGATGCCGAAGTCGGTCACCTTGACCACACCGTCGGCGGTGATCATGAGGTTGCCGGGCTTGATGTCGCGGTGGATCAGCCCACGGCCGTGGATCGCCTGCAGGCCGACGGCGGCCTGGGCGATGAGGTCGAGCGCCATGACCTCCGGCAGGGTCTTCTGCCGGGCGAGGATGTCGGCCAGGGACTCGCCCTGGACGTACTCCATGACGATGAAGCAGTAGGTCACCCCGGTGCCGTCGACGTTGGGCTGCTCGCCGTAGTCGTAGGTGGCGACGACGTTCTCGGAGTCGATGGTCTCGGCGGCCTCGGCCTCCAGGCGGAAGCGGTTACGGAACTCGGGGTCGTCGGTGAGCTCGGGCTTGAGCACCTTGACCGCGACGTCCTGCCCGCGTTCGGCGTCGTAGGCGAGCCAGACGGTGGACATGCCGCCGCGTCCGACGATGCGGGAGACGGTGAAGCGATGGCCCGGGTCTGCGCCGGACACTGCGTGCGCGCCGTGCCCTCCGTCGCTGGCGTCGCCGGCACCGTAGTGGGCGTCCAGGACGCGCTGGATCCGCTCGGCGGCGGCCTGGTCGCGCTGCGAGGTTTCGCCGTTGCTGCCCGTGCCGCCGGGTGTGCCGAAGAGGCGGGTGCCGTCGTCCGGGGTGTTTCCGGACGCACCGTTGTTCACGTTGTCACCGTTGTTCACGTTGCCGTTGTTGCCGTCTGAGGGGCCGGTCATGTCAGCTCGCCTCCTGGATTGCCGCGTTGATCACCGAGCGCCCGATCGGGGCGGCGACGGAACCACCGGTGGCGGCCTGGCCGGCGTCGCCACCGTTCTCCACCAGCACGGCGACGGCGACGTCGGCGTCCTCCGACGGGCCGAAGGCCACGTACCAGGCGTGCGGGTTGGAGTTGCGGGAGTCCTCGCCGTGCTCGGCGGTACCGGTTTTCGAGGCGATGTCGCCGGTGCCACCGGCGTAGCTCTCCGCGCCGCGCATCAGCTCGGTCAGCTGCGAGGACACCTCCGAGGAGATCGCCCGGCCCGCCTCCTTCGGACGGGTCTCCTCGATCACGTCGAGGTCGGCGCCGGTGACCTGCTTGATGATGTGCGGCTTCATGCGCACACCGTCGTTGGCGATGGTGGCGGCGATGACCGCGTTCTGCAGCGGGGTCAGCGCGACGTCACGCTGACCGATGGCGGACTGGCCCAGGGCGGCGTCGTCCGGGATGTCGCCGATGGTGGAGTTCTGGATCGGCAGACCGAAGTCCTCGTCGTCCTCGGCACCGATGCCGAAGGCGTCCGCGGTGTCGCGGAAGGACTCCTCACCGTGGCGGGTCGCCAGATCCACGAAGGAGGTGTTGCAGGACTTGGCGAAGGCGGTGCTCAGCGGTACCTGGGCGCCACCGCAGGACACCCCGTCGTAGTTCTCCAGGGTGGTGTCGGTGCCCGGCAGCGTGATCTGCGAATTGCCGTCGACCATCGTGTCGCCGTTGTCCCCGGCCTCCAGGGCGGCGGCGGTGGTGATCAGCTTGAAGGTCGAGCCGGGCGGCTGGGTCTGCTGGGTGGAGCGGTTGAGCAGCGGGGCGTTCGGGTCGTCCTGCAATGCCTCGAAGGCGTCGGCGGCGGCCTCGGAGTCGGGGTTGGTCACCGCCGACGGGTCGAAACCGGGGGTCGACGCCATGGCCAGCACCTCACCGGTGGACGGGCGCAGGGCCACCACCGATCCGGAGTAGCCACGGGAGTTCAACTCGTCGTAGGCCACCTGCTGCACATTGGGCTGCAGGGTCAGATCCACGTTGGCACCGCGCTGCTCCTTGCCGGTCAGGGTGTCCCAGGCGCGGGTGGCGAACAGGGAGTCGTCCGTGCCGTCCAGGATGGCGTTCTGGGAGGCCTCGATGCCGGAGGCACCGTAGCGGTCGGAGAGGTAGCCCAGCACCGCACCGTAGGACGCTCCACCCTCGGGGTAGATGCGGCTGTAGAGGCCCTCGTCGTCGGCATCGGACTGGGCCAGGACCTGTCCGCCGGCGGTGATCTGGCCGCGCGGGATCGACTTCTGCTTGAAGTACTGGCGGGAGTTCAGGTCGTTCTCGGCGTAGTTGGCGGTCTGGAAGCCCTGGATCCAGGTCAGGTTGGCCAGCAGGATGACCACGAGGACGAAGGCGAAAACGGCGACCTTGCGGATCGAGGTGTTCATCGACGGGCCTCCTTCTCTGAACTGGTTCCTGAACTGGGGTTCTGGTTGGCGTTGACTGCTGGGCTGAGACTGGTACTGGGATCGTTACCGGTGCCAGGGTCCTCGGCGTTACCGGAGGCATTGCCCCCGGGGTTAGCGGCGTTACCTCCGCCGGTCTTCGGGGTGTTCATGTCGTGGGAGATCTTCAGCAGCAGGGCCAGCAGGATGTAGTTGGCCAGCAGACTGGAACCACCGTGGGACATGAACGGGGTGGTCAGTCCCGTCATCGGCAGCAGCTTGGAGATACCGCCGGTGACCACGAAGATCTGCACCGCCAGGGTCAGCGACAGTCCGGCGGCGACCAGCTTGCCGAAGGAGTCGGTGGCCCGCAGTGCGGTGAGGAAACCACGGCTGATCAGTATGGCGAAGAGGATCAGCACCGCGGCCAGGCCGACGAAGCCGAGCTCCTCACCGATCGAGGAGAGGATGAAGTCCGACCAGGCGACCGGAACGTTCTGCGGGTAGCCCTCGCCCAGGCCGGTGCCGGTCAGCCCACCGAAGGACAGGCCGAACAATCCCTGGGAGAGCTGGTAGCCGGTCCCGTCGTAGTTGCCGATCGGGTCCAGGAAGTTGGTGAACCGGTCCTGGATCTTGTCCGAGATCTGGAAGACGATGTACACGCCGATGATCGCCAGACCCAGGCCGATGACCAGCCAGGAGGAGCGTCCGGTGGCCATGTAGAGCATGCCCAGGATCGTGGCGAAGAGCAGCAGGGCGGGACCGAAGTCGTTCTGGGCCGCCATGATCAGGATCGCCAGACCCCACACCAGCAGGATGGGGCCGAGGTCGCGCAGGCGGGGGAACTGCAGACCCAGGAAACGTTTGCCGGCCACGGAGAACAGGGTGCGCTTGTTGACCAGCAGGGCCGCGAAGAAGATCAGCAGCATGATCTTGGCGAACTCACCGGGCTGGATCGAGACCGGCCCCACGCTGATCCACACCTTGGCGTCGGCGTTCATGGAGGTCGGCCACACGATCGGCAGGGCCGACAGGATCAGCGCACCGAGGCCGAGCAGGTAGGCGTAGTTCTGCAGCGTGGTGTGGGACTTCATGAACCACATCACCACGGAGAAGAACACCACGGCGATGACCGTCCACATCATCTGCGAATTGGCCAGGGCCTGCTCCAACGCCAGGTCGAGGCGGTAGATCATCAAGAGACCGATGGCGTTGAGCATGGCCGCGACGGGCAGCATGATCTGGTCGGCGTTCGGTGCCTTCAGGCACAGCACCAGGTGGGCGAGGCCGAAGACCAGGATGTAGCCGCCGACGAGGATGCCGACCTCCCAGTCCAGGTCATTGCCCAGGGAGAGCTGCAGGGCGACCAGCGCGACGGCGAGCACCACACCGGAGGCGATGAGCAGGCCGAGCTCCACACCGCGGGGGCGGGCGGCGACGGCGGAACGAGCCGACATGTCAGTTCACCTCCCGGCAGGAGACTCCAGGTGTCGTGAGGTCGGACAGGCTGGAGGTGGAGTTCGAGGAACTGCGGTTGTTGTCGCCGTTGTCGCCGTTGTCGCTGCCGCTGTCGCGGGTGACGCACGGCGGCAGCGTCTGCTCGGCGAGACGACGGACCTGCGTCTGGACCTCCTCGTAGGAGTCACCGGGGAGGTTGTCCAGGGTGCCGCGGGCGGCCGGGGTCAGGTCAGCGGTGGAGAGCCGGTGGCAGGGGTCGTCGCTGCCAGCGGGCAGCATGTTGACGCCACCGTTCTCGTCCAGGCAGATCTCCTGGTAGGGGCTCTGGGTGGAGATGCCCAGGATGCTCCCCGGAGAGCCCTTGTAGATGATGATCGGGGCCGCATTCGCCGTGGCGTCGTCGGCATCTGCAGAGTCAGCTGCGTCGGCGTCATCCGTGGCGTCCGCCTCGGAGGATGCGTCGGGAGCGGCGCTACCGGACGCGCTGGGGTCGGCGTCGTCACCGGCAGCGTCCTCACTGGCGTCCGCGGGCGGCGCGTCCTCGGAGGTGGTGGTCGATGGCGAAGGACGGTCCTCCGACGCGGCGACCGCCACGAAGTAGGACTGGCTCAGCGAGTCACGAACCCACCAGATCGCGCCACCGGCTACCAGGACGAGCACCAGGACGGTGGCCAGGGCGATGTACAGGCCCTTGCGGCCCCGCTTGCCGCGCTTGCGTCCGCGGCGTCCGGAACCGCCTCGGCCGGACCCATCGTCGTCGTCGGATCCCTCGTCGTCTCCGTCGCCGCCGGCTTCACCGTTGCCGTCGTCGGCGACGGTACCGGTGCCGGAACCACCGGCGGCCTCGGCGGGACGCTGGATGATCTGCACTGCAGAGGCGCGACCGGCCGAGGTGTCGGGCCGGGGCAGTTCCGGTGCGGCGGCATTCACCGCACCGGCGAGAACCGGGCCGGTCGGCAGGGTCAGGGTGGGCGCGTCGCCGGCCTCGGTGGCTGCCGCGGCGGCGTCCACGTCGACCACGTCGGCGACGACGACGGTGATGTTGTCCGGGCCGCCACCGCGCAGGGCGAGATTGATCAGGGAGGAGGCGGCGTCGTCCGGGGTGCCGCTGCGCAGCACGTCACGGATGGTGTCGAAACTCACCGGGTCGGACAGGCCGTCCGAACACAGCATGTAGCGGTCGCCGGCGCGCGCCTCACGCAGTTCCAGCGTCGGTTCGACCGGGCGTCCGGTCAGTGCCTTGAGGATCAGCGAACGCTGCGGGTGGCTGGAGACGTCCTCCGGTGCGAGCTTGCCCTCGTCGACCAAGGACTGGACGAAGGTGTCGTCCTTGGTGATCTGGGTGAGTTCGCCGTCGCGGAGCAGGTAGCCGCGGGAGTCGCCGACGTGGCAGACACCGAGGGAGCCACCGTCGAAGAGCAGGGTGCTCAAGGTGCAGCCCATGCCGTCCAGGGCCGGGTTGTCCTCGACGTGGGCGGCGATGTCGCGGTTGCCGTCGTCCATGGCGTCGGCGAGCATCTGCGGCATCTGGTCGCGCGGGATTTCCACCCCCTGCGACATGGTGTTCTGCAGGGAGTACAGGGCGGTGATCATGAGCTCGGAGGCGACTTCACCGGCGGCGTGGCCGCCCATGCCGTCGGCGAGGGCGAGCAGGTTCGGTGCGGCGACCGCGGAGTCCTCGTTGTTGGTGCGGACCAGGCCACGGTCGGAGCGGGCGGTGTAGTCGAGCGCGAGGCGGCCCGGCTGCTGAGCGTCGGTCATGCGTCCATCCTCACGGTGGTCTGGCCGATCCGGAGTTCCTGGCCGGCGGAGAGCTGCTCGGGCTGGTCGATCCGGTTCCCGTCGAGGAAGGTGCCGTTACGGGAGTCGAGGTCCTCCAGGTACCAGGTGCCGCCGCGGTTGAGCAGGCGGGCATGGGAGCCGGAGGCGAAGTCGTCCTCGACGACCAGGGTGGACGACGATGAACGCCCCATGGTGACCTCCTTGTATCCCTGCAGGTTGAGTGTGGTTCCGGTCAGTGGCCCGGACGTCACTTCCAGGGAGTTCGGTGCGGCGGCGCGGCGGAAGCCACGACCGCCGGAGGAACCCCGGGAGCCTTGGGCTGAGGCACCGGCCGCACCTGCGGGCGCGGCGAAGCCGCCGGCGTTCGCGGCGTTGGCGGTGGCGAGGTCGCGGCGCAGTGCGCGCACGACCAGCAGAATGAACAGCCACAGCACGACGAGCAGGGCGATCTTCGCGAGCAGCACGAGCGTCGTCTGCATGGGTTGTCATCTCCTCAATGGTCCGGGTGGGGAATGGTCAGATCCTACGTGCCGAATCTACCCGTTCGAGGGGATATCAGGTGAAACGTACTTCGATCTCACTGTGCCCGATGGTGATGACGTCGCCGTCGGCGAGCAGCCAGTTCTCCACCGGGATGTCGTTGACCGTGGTGCCGTTGGTGGATTTCAGGTCGGTGAGCACGGCGTCGAAGCCGTCCCAGGCGATCTCGGCGTGCTGACGGGAGACACCGGTGTCGGGCAGTCGGAAGTCCACGGCGTTGCCACGTCCGATGACGTTTTCGCCGGACTGCAGGACGTAGCTGCGTGCGGAGCCGTCCTGCAGGTGCAGGGTGACGGTGGTCTGCGGGGCGGGGTCGCCGGCCGCGGCGGCGTCGGTGGCGCCGGTCGCCTGGTCGCCGGTGCGCACAGGGTCGGGCTGGTTGCTCGAGATGACCTCGGTGCCGGGGTAGGACGCCGGGGTTGCGCCTGCGCCTGCGGCTGCAGCGCCTGCGGCGTCGGACGCCGCGGCCTGCTCGGGTGCGGAGGTCGGTTCAGCGGCGGGCTGCGGGGAACCCCAACCCTCGGCGGAGCGGGAGCTCCGTTCCTGTTGTTTCTCGGGCGCCTGCCAGCTCTGCTGGTCCTGGCGCGCCTGTTGGGCGGCCTGCTCGGACTGCGACGGCTGGGCGAGGCCCACCAGCGGATTGGCGGAGGCGCCGGCACCTGCGGCGGCAGCACCACCGGCAGCGGCTGCGCCAGCTGCACCCGCGCCTGCAGCGCCCGCTGCGTGACCGGTGCCGTCTGCTGACCAGGCGGATCCGTCCGATGCGCCGGAGCGTCCCGAATCGGCGGCGCTGCTCGGGGCGGGGCTGTTGGTGTTCTCGGGCGGGTCGAAGGAGGAGCGGGACTTCAGCTGACCGGTGTGCAGGTCATCGTCGCTGACCAGGGTGACGGACACCGGGTGGGCGGTCTGCCAACCCTCGTTGCGGATGAAGCGCTGCAGCCGACCCTTGAGCTCGTCGGACAGGGCAGGGTGCTTCTCCAGCAGTGCGTCGTGGTCGCGCTGGGAGACGTGGACGGTGAAGTTCGAGGCGGCCAGGACGGTGCCCTGCCCGTTCTCCATGAGGGTGTCCTCGACCTCCTGCTTCAGCAGCTCGTCGATTTCGGCGGGGACAACCTCGCCGCCGAAGACACGGGCGAAGCCGTTGTCCAGGCCGCGCTGGAGGGAGCTGTCGATCTTACGGAATCGTCCGAAGAGATCCATGGCGCCGTCGCCTTCCTTCCTGGTCGCGTTGTGTAAACGGTCGGTTCTTGCTCATGCTGGTGCATGTCGTTCTGTCGTCGTACGGGTGTCGTACGTATGGGAGTGCGCTGTCCCCCGAGAGCGCAATGCTCCCACGTTGTCGGACTACTATACGGATCCTCCCTGTGAACTAGCTGGATATCGGCGAGTCGCGGTTGCTTCCAGGGGTTCCGCGATGTGGGTTCTCTGGTGTTTGGGGCCGTGGAGACTGGACCGAAAACGGGGGAGACGGTACGCCGACCTGCAGGATCAGTGTGGTCCGGTGGTGCCGTCAGGAGTCCACGAATGTAGCATCTGCCTGGGGTTTTGTGTCAATCATTGGCCGGTGCTAGTGTTATCCGCGTTGCAAACGCAACCCACGTCGTCGCCGTAGAGATGCGGTGAATGATGCCACGGGCGAGTGGCGGAATGGCAGACGCGCTGGCTTCAGGTGCCAGTGTCCTTCGGGACGTGGGGGTTCAAGTCCCCCTTCGCCCACAGTGAGCGGTTCTCGAACTGCACCGGCCGGAGGTCACAAACTCTTTATGGGTTGTGGCCTCCGGTTTTTCGATGTTTCGGCGGCAGGGGGTGCGAAAACTGACAGTGGGGGAGTTGCGGGGCGAAGTCCCGCGAAAGAGGGCCAATACGGGACGGACGAACATAAGTTCCCATGAGCGACTGCTGCGTCCGGCTTCCTGAGTATGCATGGATTCGTCACGTCGACCGATGTGGCAGACCCTGGGTTCTCAAGGAGGGCACACATGCGTAAGGACCTCTTCCGTAGTTACAGGGCGATGCCCATCCAGTACTGGGCTCTGCTTGTGTTTGCGTTGCTTCTCGGGCTGATCTCTTCCTACTTCGCTGCGTGGAGTAGTGACTATGACCCTGACTCCCTCAGTAATGTGGGTGAGAAGCTCGGGGCGCAGGTGTTCAAGTATTTCTTCTGCGTGATGCTCACGGTCTCTGCGATGACGATTCTCGGTGTGCTTCTATTTCCGGGCCGCTTCAAGGACAAGCGAGTTCAACAGTTGAGTAACCAAGTTCTTGGGGCCCTTACGGCCGTTTACGTCGTTGTTCTCGCGCTTGGCCCAGCTGTATCCGGTCGCGCGGAGATCTACAGTGGATTCTGGGTCCTACCGTTCACGGTCGTCATGCTCGTTGCCCGCCCCGTCTGCGAACTCATCATTGAGTTGTTTTTACCGGTGAATAGAAAGATCATCGACACAGAGTTCAGGTAGTGATCCGGGAAGACGGCTTCGTTGGTCAAGTCCGCGCGAGGGGGTCCTTGATCAGCTCAGTCCGCCGGGACACTCTTGATGGAAAGAGGAGTATCCACGCTAAAGGACGCAATCATGCCGGATGAAGCAACAGCATCCCGTCCGTGGTGCAGGTCGGCGGCCTTACGCATCGCAGGTCGTGCAGGTAGGCGACTCCGCAACCGTTGGTGCGTGCCACGGCGACTGGCAGGGCACCGATGGTGTTGGGCTGATCGACGATCAGCAGTACCTCGCCGTGCTGCTTAAGTTGGTTGGACACCTCGGTCAGTGCGTCTTCGACCTGGGGTAGGGCTTGTCGTAGATCGTGGCGCCGTCGGTGGTCAGTGCGACACGGTGGTGGGCGGTCTTGCCGACCTCTCAATCCAAGACAGACGTCGTAGCTGGTGGTGTCTTCCATGATCGTTCCCCTCCTTGACGTGGGGAGGTCGTGGTCGGTGGTGGAAGATCACTGGTCAGACACGTGGTGCGGGCACCCACGTTACGAAGATGCGTCACCAGTTGAGGCTGGTGAGCCGCGTCCCTATTAGCCGTCAGCTCGTGTCCTGGTTCCTCGGCGGCAACACCCCGGATCATGTCGAACAACAGGGCGAATCAGCCATACCGTGGCCAGTGACCCGTCCCCGAGCTTACGGGGACAGGATCAAGGTAATGGGCGGGGCTGGGTAAACTCTCGCGACCCCTACGTGTCATTCGTGCTGTTCATTGGTTCCCCCAGCGACTTCCTTGAGTTCCTCCGTGGACCATGTGAGTGAACGGGCCCGGAGCTGGATCAGTGTCTGACGGATCCACGTATGTTCAGCCTGAAGCATCGCACAGTGGAGATCGTCATCCAACAGCAGGACGCGGGGCAGCGTGCGGCGAGCGTCGGCGACCACGCGGTAAAGAGCCTCGAGCTCGTCATCGATCGCGGCGAGTCGTGCGGCAAGCGCCCCCTCGACTTCATCGGGACTCAGTGATGCGATCAACGACACGGCTGCGTCGAACCTCGGGTACTCCTTGGCCGGTGCGGCGAGAGTTTCGATGAGTGTATTCCGGAGGGCCTCGTGTCCTGACTCGGTGGCCTCGAACCGCCCCGACGAGTCACGCGGTTCATCAGGCATTTTCCGGATGTAGCCGTCTCGTTCCAGCCTGGTCATCGTCTGCTGGACGCTATTGCGGTTACGGATGTTGACGACGCTCTGTTTGCCGCGTTCGCGAAGCCTCTTGTGCACGCCGTAGGGGCGCATCGGCTGTTCGCTCAATGCCGCGAGGACGAACAAGCTCAACGGGGCTCTCACCAGCAGGGCTCCACTATCAGACACTCCACCGACGATACCAGGCCATAATATGTCTGTCCTGGGTAGGCGTTTTAACAGGATGTTTGTGTTGACAATGGCGAAATCGAGATCTAGTGTTCCGGCAGAAACGTCATAATATGTCGCATTTTGGAGTCTTCTATGCCTTACCCAGATGCTGCAGCGAGTGTGGCCCGACTTCGCTGGCACAAGGGCGCACTCTCTCGGTCCAGGGACGGACGGGTGGCCCACGCGCTGATCGAGTCGTCCGGGATCATCCTCCCCTTCACGACCTTGACCTGGCTCTGGTGCCCAGTGTTCGGTGTCAAGCTTCATTCAACGCGACCAGCTTTCCGTGCATTCGGGTCGAAGCGGAATGTCGCCCCGGAGGTGACGGCATGACCGTGCAACGGTGGCGGCAACTACTTCTCGGTATCCACATCATTTCTGCCGGAGGGTGGATGATCGCTGCTGTTGCCGAATCCATGCTGATCTTCCACGGTATGAAGCTGAAGGCGGAAGGTCGTCTCCGTGCCGCGGAGTTCAGTTTGTTCCTCGATGACGAGTTGCTCGTGCCCTGCGCCGTCGCTGTGACGTACAGCGGGATCATGCTCGCAACGTTGATGCCCTGGGGACTCCGGAGAACGTGGGTGACCGTCAAGCTCGTGGGGACGATCGTCGGGCTGATATTCGGGACAGTGTGGCTAGGAGGCTGGCTCGATGAGATCGTCTCGGCTGCCGGGAACGGAGAACGCGGGCCAGTGTGGGCGGAAATGATCGGCGGATGGGTTCTTGTGGCCGGCCTCGCGATCATTGGCTGGATCGGCATTGCCAAACCGTGGGCGAAACGCGCGGGCACGGGGACGGAGCGTCGGTCGTGGGTCTGGGCCATCGCTGTGGCAACACCTGTCATTGACGTGGCCCTCGGCCTCTATGGACTACTGATGCTCGTTGTCATCATCGGATACGTGCTCCTGCACATGTGGGATAAGCAAAAAGCACAGGCCGGATAGGTGTGGCTGTTCATCATGATTCAGTCCTCTTCGGCAGTGCGCTTTTCTGCGAGTTCGACGAATTCGTCGACGGCTGCGGGGACTTCGTCGCCGAAGATGCTCTTGAGCGCGGGCGTGGAAATCAGTGATAAAGGGCCGCTGGCTTCGAGTCGCCAAGTGACATCGTGTCGTCCGTCCGGACGTTCGTTGATCGTGTGATGCCAGTCGGTGTAGGTACCCGCGAAACTGTAGAACCGGTCAGTGAAGCCGATACCTGGGTCGACGTCGATGATCTCGTAGTCGAGCGGGTCTTGTCCGTCGACTTTGACGGTGCCAGCGGCGCCCTCGCGGAACTCGTCGTCGAGCTTTATGTAGTCCAGGCCGTGGTCCCAGTCAGTTCTGTTCGGTACATCTTCCCACAGATGCCACATCACGTTCGGGTCTGCGGTTGTGGTTCGGGTGACGGTGATGATGTGGGTGTGCCGGAACGAGCCGACGGCCACGGCCAGGCCTGTCGTGACCAGCAATGTGATGAGAATGCCGAGAACGATTTTTCGGGATCTGGACATCGTGCGGAGACGATTCATCATGAGTTTCCTCTCTGTCGGTCTCGTCCAATCTAGAGTTGTTTGCACGACTGTGCAAGACGATCGTCTGAGACGGTCCGATGGTAGATTGGCGAAAGTGGTACAGAACGGAACAATGGAGGGCTCGTGAAGGTGGACAATAGGACGGCGTTGCTGGACAGTGCGCGGTCCTGCCTTGAGGAACGGGGTTATGCCCGCACCAGTGCGCGTGACGTCGCGACGCGTGCAGGAGTTAGCCTTGCGGCGATCGGATATCACTTCCGTACCCTTGATGCGCTTTTAGTGGAGGCCATCCGTGCTGGGGTGGAGGACTGGAGCTCCGTGCTTGATGAGGCACTGGACGTTGTCGCCGAGAAGGCGCACAAGACTCCTCGAGATCGGCTTTCGGTGACCTGGGATGCGATCATCGGAACATTCGATGGCCATCGCGGAGCCCTGGCGGCGTCGTTCGAGCTCATGGCCGTCGCAAGGCAGGATCCAGACGTCACCGTGCGTCTGGAAGAGTCACTTGTTGATGCTCGTCGCGGGCTGGCCAGCCAACTTTACGGGATCGATGCGACAGTCGAGCCTGACCGCGCCGATCAACTCGGAGCAGCGGCCTACGCTATGGTGAGCGGACTGGCGGTGCAGTGGTTGGTTGACCCGCAGGCGCTGCCGAGTGGCGAGGCCCTTGTTGGCGCAGCGAACAGCCTCGGATACTTCCTTTAGTGGATGTTCTGTAATTGCCGGTGCCCCACCTGTAGACGATCAGTTGACCCTAGGTAGCGCGATGTTACCGGTGGCGGATGCGGTGAGCAGGCGGCGGCCGGAATCCCGTTGCGCCGCTACTCTTCGGTCCCTGTTCAGTTGAGCGGTACGGCGAGCAAAGCCGCATGATCCTTACTCGCCAGGTAGAGCGCACCGTCGAGTTCAACGGCGCCGGTTGGGTTGGAGAATCCAGGCCAGGTTCCTCGCACCGTCCGTACCGTGGTGCCGTCAGTGTCCACGGCGGTGGCCTGGACGATGCCTGCGGGTTGGGGGAGCAGTGCGTCCGGCAGGGCCCAGGCTGCCGAGGCGACGACGCCGGGGAGACGGCCGAGCAGGTCGAGCGGGGTGCTGCGCTGCTGGGCATCCGCGAACCAGGCCCGCAGGCCCGGGCCGTCGTCCCGGAACTCTGAGAGGTTGTCCGGGAAGCCAGCATGGTTGGTCACCGGCCGGTCGACTTCCCCTGCCCGCGGTCCGTGGATCCACCGACGGGCCACGGAGTAGGATGTCGTCTCGACCAGGAACAGTGACTGTCCGTCGGGAGCCAGGGCGATGCCGTTGGGGAAGTCCACCTCGTCGGCGACGACGGTGACCGTGCCGTCCGGCGTCCGGCGCAGCAGCCGACCGGAACCACGGTGTTCCAGTACCGCGCCCATGTAGTGCTTCAGGCTGAAACGGGTGGAGGACTGGGTGAACCACAGCGTGCCGTCGGATTCTTCCGTGACATTTGAGCAGAACTGAAGCGGTAACCCACTTTCCTCGCCGACCAGCACAGTGACCGAGGCGGTTGCGGTCGTCATGTCCCCGGATTCCGGCGCATCCGTGATTCGAAGCAGCCCGCGGTCGGCGTCGCAGACCAGCAGTGAGCCGTCCTGTGCGATGAGCATGCCGAGTGGGCGTCCCCCGGTGTCGGCGATCCGTCGGAACGCTCCGGACGTTGGGTCGATGCGCAGGATGCCACCGTCCTCCACGCCGACGAGCAGGTGTCGACCGTCGGTGTCGGCAATGACGTCCTCCGCAGGGCCGCCGACCAAGGGCAGCAGTCGGGCCTCGGTGAAGCGCTTCGCTGCCGGGACGCGCGGAGCGGGAGGGAGGGAACGGCGGGCGGGACGCAGTGGTGGTTTAGGAGTTGAGTTCATTCCGGTCGGTACTTAGGTCTCCTGGGTATCGTCACCGAAAACCTTATCCTCACGACGTGAGTCATGTGGGTCAAAAAGACTTGCCATCGCCCTTGACTTCAACCAATGTTCAACCTTCAGCATGGGGTGTATGCCAAGTACAAGCATGCAGAACAAGTCCGAAACCAACAGCACAAACACCAAAAGGCGGATCGCGGTCATCTCCTCGAGTCCGCGTGAGGGGCGCGTCAACCGGGTCATCGCCCAATGGGTCGTTGACGCCGTCACCGCGTCCGGCGACATTGCCGACCTGATCGATGTGGCGGAGATCGTCCTACCGGATGATGCCCAGCTCTATCCCGGCGGCGGCCCCAAAAGTGAGGTCGCCTCCCGCATCGATGCAGCCGAAGCCTTCGTGGTGGTCACTCCCGAATACAACCACGCCTATCCCGCAGCGCTGAAGCGACTGATCGACTGGCACTACGCCGAGTGGATGCTCAAGCCTGCCACCGTCATCTCCTACGGAATGCAAGGCGGGTACGCTGCGGCCGAGCAGTTGCGCGGCGTTCTTGCCGAACTGAACATGGTCACAATCCGTCGCTTCCTCGGACTGGCGACCCCGTGGGACTCCCTTGACGGCAAGGGAAACTTCGCCCCGGACGGATCCACCGATCGCGCGTTGACTGCGGTGCTGGACGAGCTGGCCTGGTGGACGGACGTTCTCACCGAGGCACGTGAGAACAGGCCTTTTCCATCGTGACGAGTAGTCCCACCAATCACATCGCCGTTGACGGGGCTCGCTGCGAACTGAGACGGCGTCGTGCCGCTCAGTGAACCCCGAGCAGCGCGAAGTCCCCGGTGGCGAATGCGGTGAGCAGAGCGACTGCCGGCAGGGCGACGCCGACGGTGAGGAGCAGGACATCCCACCTGGTGAAGGCCGCGGTACGCAGCCGGGTGCGGTCGCCTGACCTGAACCCGCGTCCCTCCATGGTGGTTGCCAACCGTCCGGCGCGGCGCAACGCCAGGACCAGCAGTGCGAAAGCCTGACGTGGGGCGTTGGCCCACTGCCGTTCCAAGCCACGGGCGCGCCGGGCACGCTCCAGGGCCACCCAGTCGCGTCGGAACAGTGTCACCAGCCGTACCCCTGCCACCGCGCCGACGACGAAACGTTCGGG
Organism: Candidatus Corynebacterium avicola; assembly: GCA_019114135.1. Taxonomy (GTDB): domain Bacteria; phylum Actinomycetota; class Actinomycetes; order Mycobacteriales; family Mycobacteriaceae; genus Corynebacterium; species Corynebacterium avicola. Next base: position 45,755 of record DXGC01000017.1, on the reverse strand, counting down.
CAGTTTCCAGAGCTGGACCAGGCCGTCGCCGAGGCGGGAGGGATCCAGGTCCTTCGTGAGCATGACCGCCGGCAGGGCGATGGCGAGGACGCGGACCGTTAGGGCGATGGCCAGCCCGACCGAGTTCTCGGTGACGATCACCGGGCCGAAGGAGAAGTAGGTCTCGCCGCCGGGCCGGGCGTAGAGCAGCATGGACAATCCGGCGAAGGGCGCGATGACCAGAACCGGAAGCATCCGTCGCCAGTGCTGCCGGTACCGGAACCCGCACAGCGGGGCGAGCACCAGTAGCTCGAGGACCAGGGCCACAGACGCCGAGGTCAGGTCGATGGACAGCATCAGCGGCGTCCCGATCACCAGCATCACCAGCAGTCGGGTGGTGGGGTCCGTCAGGTTCAGAATGCCCATGTCGACTCTCCCATCAACCGGACGAACTCCGGGTCGTGGCTGACCGAGAGCACCGTGGTGCCTTCCTCCCGCAGTTCCTGGAGCAGCGTGACCAGGGCGGCGAAGGTCAACCGGTCCTGTCCGAAGGTCGGCTCGTCGAGGATGACCAGTTCGGGACGCGTCGCCAGTGCCGTGGCCACCGACAGGCGACGCTTCTGCCCACCGGAGAGGGTGAAGGGGTTCGCCGCGGCGAGGTGGTTCAGGTCGAGTCGCTCGAGCAGGTTGTCCACCCGGGCGTTGGCGGTGTCGTTGTCGACGCCGGTCAGCTTTGGTCCCAGCAGTAGGTCGTCGCGGACCGTGCGTGCGGCGAACTGGTGCTCCGGGTTCTGGAAGACCATCCCGATCCGGGAGACGAGCTGGCGAGATCTCCAGGTATGCGGTGCGCCGTCCCGGTGGTTGACCTCACCGGACACCGGGTCGTGGATACCGGCGAGTGTCATGGCCAGGGTTGATTTCCCGGTGCCGTTCGCCCCGGTGATGACGGTGGACCCCGGCTGCAGGGCGAGATTCAGGTCGTCGAGCAAGGGTGGCGTCCCACGCCAGCCGACGGCAAGGTTTTTTGTCGTCAGCAGGACGGTGTCGGGTGCGGCCGAGGACAGGGAATTCTGCAGGGGAGCAGGCGGGAGCGCGGGCAGGTCCAGCGGCAGGTCGGGGACCCAGATGCCCTGCTCGGCGAGGTACTCGCCGAGACCGCTGTGTCCGCCTGCTTCGCCGTGTCCCAGCACCTCGTCCGGCTCCCCGTCGGCGATGACCGTCCCGGCCGCCCCAAGGACGATGACCCGGTCGACCAGGTCCCGCCACACCTCCACCCGGTGCTCGACGACGACCAGGGTCGCGCCGGTGGAGTCCAGGACGCTGGCCACCGCATCGCGCACCGCCGGGACACTGTCCGGGTCGATGTTCGCGGTCGGTTCGTCCAACAGGACCAGGCCGGGACGCATGGCCAGCACACCGGCGAGGGCCAGACGTTGCTGCTGGCCTCCGGAGAGCCGCTCGGTCGGATGGTCGTCGGGAAGTTCCAGGCCCACGGCATCCAGGGCTTCCCGGATGCGCCCCGGCATCTGCGCGGGATCCACGCCGAGGTTCTCCATACCGAAGGCGACATCGTCGTCGACGCGGGCGGCGATGATCTGCGACTCCGGGTCCTGGCCGAGCAAGGCCGACGGACCGACGCCGAGGTCGGCGACACCGGTCGCCTCGCCGTCTTCACCAGTGCCGAGGAGCCCCGCGAGCGCATGGAGCAGGGTCGATTTTCCGGAGCCGGACGGCCCGAGCAACAGCACCCTTTGTCCGGCGGAGATATCCAGGTCCAGGGACCTGATGGCGGGCTCGCGACGTCCGGCGTGACGCCAGCCGTAGCCCTGGAGGGAGACGGCCGCGGCCGTGCAAGCGCTGGACGACCCGGTCACGCTAGACAAGGTCCGCCCGTTCTCGTCCCGCCGCGAACCTGTCGAGCGCCCCGGCGGAGGCCAACCCCCTGACCAGCCAGTAGCTGACCAGGCCAGCGAGCACCGCGCCGGAGATGACCATGCAGCCCAGCAGGGTGAGGTTGTAGGTCAGACTCTTCGCGTAGTTCGCCATGGTCACCAGCTCCAGCAACCATTCGCCCACGTTTGCGCAGATGCCGGCGAGGACGGCTACCCAGACCCCGAACTTCCGGTAGCGGAAGGCGGCGAAGACCAGTTCTGCACCAAGGCCCTGGGCAAGACCCGAGTAGATCACCTCCGGGCCGAAGTGTGTGCCCATGATGGCCTCGACGACAGCGCCGAGAAGTTCGACGAAGATCGCGGCACCCGGTTTGCGGATGATCAGTCCGCCGAGCAGACCACCGATCACCCACACTCCGGTGAACAGGCCGCCGAGGCCCGGGGTGAGTGAGTCGAAGAAGTTGAGTCCGACGGAGCCGAAGACGCTCCAGAACCAGAAGATGACCCCGCAGGCCACCCCCAGGACTGCTGCGGTGATGATGTCGACGACGCGCCACCGGTAGGTCGGTGCGCCGGTCGTGGAATTGTTCGTCTGTGATGCGCCAGTCTCTGGCGTGCGTGAAGTTGTCGTGCCCATGGCTGAGCCGCTCTCTCCCTTGGTCGCCGGTATTACCCGGATCAGGTTCAGTCGGTCCGGACCGGTGTCAGGTCCGCTCTCAGCCCGTTACCTTCGGGCTCCCGTTGAGGTCGACGCCGACGATAGCACGCCCGCGGTCGCTACCGGAGCTTCGATTCCAGACGTCCCTGGTCAGTACCGGTCCCGCCGAGCGTTTCAGTGACCTCGCTCCAGGGCTGTTCGTCGAGGTCGAGGGCGTGGCGGAGGAATGCCACCGCCACCGAGCGCAGCAGGATCACCCGCTCCGGGTTCTCGTCGGTGGTCTCGGCCGCGTCGTAGCCGGGGATGCCGCCGAGGGAGTGCTCGCCGCCGGTGAGTGTCAGCAGGTGCTTCTCACCGGGGCTGTCGGTGCAGGGGTCGGCCGACCATTCGGGTCCACGGGTCGAAAGTGGGGAGTCATCTTGGTCGCCGAGGGCCACGAGCGCAGGCGTGGACATGTGCTCGAAGGTCGGGTTCATGAACGGGAAGTTCTCCACCGCCATCGGTGACAGGTCCGCGCCTCGTCCGGCGGTGGCCATGAGCACGCCGGCCTTCACGCGGGGATCGCTGAGGTCCTCGACCTCCCCGGTCTCCGGGTCGATCACGCGCAGACCCAGCAGGATGCCGGTGGTCTGCCCGCCGAAGGAGTGCCCGGCGGCGGCGATCTTCGTGGTGTCGACCCGCTCGGGGAGTCCGTCGATGGAGGCCAGCACCTCGTTGAGGTGGTCCAGGACACTGACCGCGTCCTTCGCCCGCTGCTTCCAGATGCCGGGACGGCGTGGGTCGTCCTCGGCGAGGCCGATGCTGCGGGAGTCCAGGTAGGTGGGCTGCAGGACGACGAACCCCTGGGACGCCCAGTAGTCGGTGAGGGGTGCGTAGCCGGACATGGATTCTCCGAATCCGTGGGAGAACAGGATGACCGGCAGGTCGGTGCCGCGCACCGGGGCGGAGATACGCAGCGAGATGTCGGTGCCGCGGTCGGGGTCGGCGATGGTCACCGGCTTGACGGAGACGATCGGGGTGTCTTCGGCGGTGAGGTGGACGGTGGGGGACATGAGGTGGGTCCTTTCTGATCCGGTCTCTGGGCCGTGACGGTCCAATTAGTTGCAGTGGCAACTATAAGACGATGAACTTGCCGGTGCAAGTAATTTGTTAGACTCGCACCATGACTTCGAAGAACGAGGGGCCCGACAAGTCCGCTGAGCTCACCGAGAACGAGGCTGAACTGTGGGCCTCGTTGGTGGTGTTCTCGCAGCTCCTGACGCCGTCGATGGACAGTCGGCTGCGCGAGGTGGGGCTGACCCTGTTCGAGTACGGCGCACTGATGTCGCTGTCGGACGCGCCGGGGAACACGCTGAAGATCAGCGAGATGGCCGAGCGGACCTACGCGCCGGTGCCGCGGATGTCCAAGGTCGTCGGCCGGCTCCAGGATCGCGGGCTCGTCGCCCGGGCACCGTCGGCATCGGACGGCCGCGCGAAGTTGATCGCGCTCACCGAGGAGGGACGCGAGGTTCTGGACGCAGCGTCCACGGTCCAGGCGACGGCGGCCCACGACCTGGTGCTCGACCGGATCTCCGGGGAGGACGCACGCACGCTCGCCGGGATCCTCGGTCCGCTCGTCCACAGTCTCGACCCCGCGGGGCCCGTCGGCGGCTTACCGTATAGGGGGAGGGTAGATGGCGTAAAAGACTAGGTCAGCGGCCTGCAGGCGCACTCATTTTCACTGCGCCATTTGACGATTGCTTCGATGGGTCCTAACATGAATGAGCGTTCATTCATTTAAGACAGGAGTCACCATGAACACCTCACTCCGCGTCGGCACCACGGTGCACGAGCCCACCACCCCTCTGGTCGACGGCCGCGTCACCTTCGACGGCATCGACGCCACCGTCGACAGCGTCCCGCTGGCTTCCGACCTGTTCAAGAAGATGGTCGAGGGGGAGTACGACGTCTCCGAACTCGGACTGACCTACTTCCTCCGCCTCCTCGACACCCCCGAGCCGCCCTTCGTCGCACTGCCGGTCTTCCCGGCGCGAAATTTCCGGCACTCCTCGGTGTTCGTCAACACCGACGCCGGCATCGAGCGACCGGAGGACCTGGTGGGCAAGACTATCGGCGAGTTCGGACTCTTCGGCAGCGACCCGGGGGTCTGGATCAAGGGCATCCTCTCCGATGAGTTCGGGTTCGACCCGGCCGCGAACGACTGGGTGATCGGCGGCACCGACTTCCCCATCCCGGACTTCGACTGGATCCCGATGCCCACCCCGTCCGGCGTGAACATCCGCCATGCCGCCGACGGCCAGAAGCTCGCCGAGATGCTGGAGAGCGGCGAGATCGACGCCCTGTTCTCCGTCGACGTCCCGGCGTCCTTCCTCGACGGCTCGAGCGAGAAGATCGCCCGCCTGTTCCCGGACTACGAACGTGTCGAGCGCGACTACTTCCGGCGCACCGGGATCTTCCCGCAGATGCACATCGTGGCCGTGCGCCGCGAACTGGCCGAGGACCCGGAGCTGCTGCGCACCATCTACGACGGTTTCCTCAAGGCCAAGAACCTCGTCCAGGATGACTACCGCAAGGGCGCGCTGAAGCAGCACATGGAGGTTATCACTCCCTGGTTCAGCGGCCTGTTCGCCGCCAACCGTGAGCTGCTCGGCGACGACTGGTGGCCGTACGGCCTGGAGGCCAACCGCACCGCGATCGACGCCTTCCTGCGGTACCACCACGAGCAGGGCTTGTCGCAGCAGCTGCTCACCAGCGAAGATATCTTCGCACCGACACTCCTCGACACCTAGATCAAGCAAGGGACGGCGACCATGCCACGCATCAGTGACCAGCAGCGCGCACACAACCGACAGGTCATCGTCGACGCCGCGGTGCGCTGTTTCTCCCGCAACGGCTTCCAGCAGACGTCCATGCCGGACATCGCCGCCGAAGCGAACGTGGCCACCGGTACGCCGTACCGCTACATCAGCGACAAGCAGCAGCTCGTCGTGGAGGTCGCCCACATGGCCTTCGCCGCGGTCTTCGACCCCGTGCTGGCCCAGGCACGCGACTCCGACGAACCGCCGCAGATCGTCGAGCTGATCGGGCGGGCGCTGCGTCCGGACGCCGCGGATTCAGCCATCACGGCCGAGACCTCACCGGAACTGCTGCGCTGCGCGGTCGACTCCTGGGGCGAGATCCTGCGCAACGAGGATCTCCGCGAGCACGCCAACGCCGGGGTCGCCGAGGTCATGGCCACCATCGAGGACGCACTGCGTCGCGGCCAGGAAGCCGGCACCGTCCCCCAGCGTGTGCAGCCGGCCTCCTTCGCCCGACTGGTCGTCGTGTTGATCCATGGACTGGTACTCCACCGCACCGCCTTCGGCCTGGATGATACTGCCCGGGTCCTCGACGACCTGCAAGCACTCATCGACGACACCGACACAACCGACACCACCAGAGAATAAGAGGACACGACCGTGCCACTGAAGATCACCGCTCTCGAGGAACACATCGTGACCCCTCCGGTGCTTGAGGCATGGTCCCGCCAGAGCCCCGCCGACCGCGACCTCGCCTACGAAGCCTCGGTCGGTGGCGACACCGGACGACGGTTGCTCGACACCGACGACGCCCGCCGGGAGGCGATGGCGAGAACCGGCGTCGATGTGCAGGTCCTGTCTCTGACGACCCCTGGTCTGCAGAGTCTGCCGACTGATGAGGCCCTCGGCCTGCAGCGCACCACCAACGACCACATCGCCGGGATCGTCCAGCAGAGCGGCGGGACATTCCAGGGACTCGCCGCACTCGCCACCGGTACTCCGGGCGCGGCAGCCGAGGAGCTTGAACGGTGCGTGCAGGATCTCGGTCTGGATGGAGCAATGCTCTTCGGTCGCTCCGGCACCATGTCCGTCGACGATCCCCGCCTTGATCCGCTGTGGGCGACGGCCGAGCGACTACAGGCGCCGCTGTACCTGCACCCGCAGTCCCCGCCGCCGGAGGTCCGGGCCGCCTACTACGACGGCCTGACCACCGGGACGGGCGCCGGGCACAGCGCTGACCTCGACGCCGCGTTGGCGTCCGGATTCGCGACGCACGGCATCGGATGGCACTACGACGCCGGAGTCCAGTTCCTTCGCATGGTGCTGTCCGGGGTATTCGACAGGTTCCCGAGGCTCCAACTCGTGATGGGGCACTGGGGCGAACTCGTGCTGTTCTACCTGGAGCGGATCGACCATCTCGTCCGCATGGCTGACCGCGACAGGACGCTGCAGGACTACGTCGGGAACAATCTTTACGTGACCCCCAGCGGGATGCTCAGCGACCGCTACCTGTCGTGGGCGGTCGACGTCATCGGCACCGACCGCATCATGTTCTCGACCGACTACCCCTTTGAGGCGGCGTCCCAGTCGGGCGCCAGGGAGTTCCTCACCAGCGCCCCGATCTCCCAGGCCGACAAGGAGAAAATCGGCTCAGGGAACTGGGACCGTCTGCGGGACGGCATCGTTCGCTGACTCAGCGCTTCGGCAGCGCCAGCGCGGCCACCGCGAAGATCACGGCGATGACGGCCTGCACGAGCAGGCAGACGGCCAGTGCGGTGACATAGGATCCGGCCGAAGCACCGGAGGGGCTGCTGGTGACGGTGATCAGCAGACCACCGGCGATGGCGACACCGAGTCCCGTGGACGCCTGCTGGGTCGTCTGGAGAACCCCGGATGCGGCTCCGGCGTACTTGGGTGGGACGTCCGCCACCATTGCGCCGACCAGGGGGCCGAACATGAATGCCTGTCCCACGCCGACTCCGATGAGGAGCGCGGCGACCACCCAGGCATTCAGGCCGTCCCCTTGGGCGTAGACCACGACGGCGCTGATGACCAGGAGTGTCGCCTGGATGATCCCGCCGACCATGAGCAGACTGCGGGCAGCGAAGCGGAGAGCGAGCTTCCCGGCCCAGATGGACACAGCGAAGAAGAACAGGGCGTACGGCAGCAGGATGAGCGAGGTGACCAGAGGTGACCAGCCGAGACCTGTCTGTGCGGTGAGCGCGAACACGAAGGTGAAACCGCCGTAACCCAACTGCAGTATCAGGGCCATGATGGTGCCGGTGCGGTAGGAGAGGAGGTCGAACAGCGGCGGCGGGATCAGCGGAGCCCTTTCACGACGGTGCACCCGGTGCTGCCAGGTCCAGAAGCCGACGAACAGGACGGGTGCTGCGACCAGCAGCACCCAGCACCACACCGGCCAGCCGAGGGCGGAACCCTGCGACACCGGGATCATCAATGCGATCAGTCCGCCACCCAGAAGTACGGTGCCGATCAGGTCGAGGGAACGGTGCCCGGGGGCGTTCGAGTCCGGCACCCACCGCAGGCCGGCGAGGAAGGCCAGCGCGCCCATGACGACGCTGGCAGCGAAGACCGTCCGCCAGCCGTCACCGAACAGCGGGGCCGAGAGCAGCAGGCCACCGAGAACCTGCCCGACCGCGGTTGCACCGCCGGCGGTCGCGCTGAAGAGGCCGATGGCGCGGGCACGCTCCTTACCGTGGGTGGTCGCGGTGATCGTGGCGAGTACCTGCGGAACCATGGCAGCGGCGCAGACACCCGTGATCGCTCGGACCGTAATCAGGACGGTCACGTTCGTGGTGAAGGTTGCGACGAGGGAGAGGATGGTGAAGCCCGCCATGCCGAGCAGCATCAGACGCCGACGTCCGAACAGGTCGCCGAGGCGTCCTCCGAGGACGAGGGGGACGGCGAATCCGAGGGAGTAGGCGGAGACCACCAGGGACTGTTCGGCGGCCGAGGCATTGAGGGATGAGCCGATGTCGGGAGCGGCGATACCTGTCGACGAGAAGCTGACCACCGAGAGCAGGAGGGCGGCGAGCGTGGCGAGCAGGCCGGGCATGCCCAGGGTCGACGGTGGTAACTGGTCAGTGGAGGGAGAGCTCGTCTCCGGCTCCGTGCCGGTGCGGTTATGGGTCTTGGTTGTTGAAGTCACCCGACCAGCGTGGAACGGTCCGCATACGGGTACCAGAAGTTGTTTATGGGGGTACTGGACGAACCTGGCTAAGTGAACGGCGGAGGGGCATCATCGAGGTATGAGTGACTCAGACGGCACCGTTGCCCGGCACGAGCTGGGGGAATTCCTGCGCAGTCGGCGGGAGCGACTGTCCCCGGAGGACGTCGGACTCCCGCCGACCGGACGTCGTCGCACGCCCGGACTGCGGCGCGAGGAGGTCGCGGTGCTCGCCAGCGTCGGGGTCACCTGGTACACGTGGCTCGAGCAGGGACGTCAGATCAACGTCAGTGCCCAGGTGCTGACGGCGATCAGCCGGGCGCTGAAGTTGGACGCCGCGGAGGCTGCCTACGTCCGCAATCTCGCCGGCCTGCCGCCGGTGGCGTCGGACGTCCCGGTCTGCGACCCGTCGCTGTTGATCGCGGTTCAACCGGTCCTGGACAAGTTGGACCCCTACCCGGCCTGCGTGCAGACGCCGTTCTTCGACATCGTCGCCTACAACCGGGCCTACCGGCTGCTCTTCGCCGACGTCGACCTGCTCCCGGCCGCGGACCGGAACTGCGCGGTGCAGTTCTTCACGGATCCCAAGTGGCGCGACTACTACCTCGACCCCGACCTGGTCGCCGCCCGCATGGTCGCGAAGCTGCGTGCCGAGGTGGGCGCGGCAGGAGACCGGGACATGCCCGTCGTCGTGGAGCGACTGCGGGAGGAGTCCGCGGAGTTCGCACGGTTGTGGGACCAGCGGGACGTTCTGCTCGACCGCTACGAGGTCAAGCAGCTCAACAGCCCGATCGTCGGGCAGCTGGACCTCAACTTCGTCTCCACGATCATCCCGGACACGAACCACCGTATGACGGTGATGACTCCGGCGGACGGTGGGACGACTCAGCGGCTGGAGGAGTTGTCTTTCGGCGGACGTGAGGACGCTGAGCTCGTGGCCTCCAGGTCGGCGTCCGTCGACAGCTGAATGAGCAGCAGGGGGTACTGATGAGTTCCCTACTGACCGTGGCTATTTCTGCTGTCTCGCAAACTCGGCTCCCCATTCATCCATTGCAGACACCAACGGCGCAAGCGACTGACCGCGTTCGGTGAGCGCGTACTCCACCCGTGGAGGAACTTCCGGGTACGCCGTGCGCAGGACGATGCCGTCCTCCTCGAGTTCGCGGAGTTGCCGGGTCAGTGTCTTGGTGTTCGCCAGGGGTACGAGACGGCCGAGCTCGTTGAATCGACGTGTCCCGTCGAGCAGGTGCTTCACCAACGTTAGCTTCCACGTCCCGCCGAGCACGGATACCGCGACTTCAACAGGGCACACCTCCATGGCTCTAGATACCGGCAAGCGCATTGTTCCTCCTTTACCTGATCGCCGATTTCACCGTAGCGACAAAAATGTCCGTACTTCCGGAATCTACTCTGCTGCGGGACGATCAGGGTATGACACACGTCGACCAACCGAATTCCACCGTCCTGTGGGTCAGTGCCCATCCCGAGCCACGTTCCCTGAACGGCCAGCTTCGTCGTGACGGGATTGACCATCTCCGACGCGCTGACTATCACGTCGTTGAATCGGATCTCTACGCCATGGGGTTCGACCCAGTCATCCGGCCACCGGAGGCTGCCCCCGAGGGCAGCGGCCGAGCGCAGGTCTTCCATGTCAGCGACGACACCCGGCGTGCGTACATCGACGGCACACAATCACCGGAGATCGCCATCGAGCAGGAGAAGATACGGCGTGCCGACGCCGTGGTCATCCAGTTCCCGCTGTGGTGGTACAGCATGCCGGCGATCCTGAAGGGCTGGTTCGACCGGGTCTTCGTCAGCGGGTTCGCCTTCGGAACCGATCCGGTCACCGGACGCAGGCTGCGGTTCGAACAGGGCCCCTTCGTCGGCAAGCGCGCGTTGGTGGTCACCACACTCGGCGACAGGCCCCGCGCCATCGGTCCGCGAGGGAAGTCCGGGGAACTCACGGAACTGCTCTTCGGACTTCTGCACGGAACATTCGCCTACACGGGGATGGGTGTTCTGCCACCGTGGGCATTACCGAGTGCTGATCACCTCATGGACTACGACCGGGCGATCAGTGATCTTCGTCAGCGACTGGACAGACTGTTCACTGACTCGGTGATCGACTACCGGCCGCAGTTCACCGGGGACTACACCGACGACTGGGAACTTGAGGATCGCGTTTTGCCAGGGGAGCACGGGCTGCGGGTGAACGTGAGGAGCGAGGGCAGGTAGTCCGGTGGTTCCGTGTCACTGGGCCGGAGGATTCGAATCAGTCCCACCGCTCTGTTGAGTGGTCGAACGACCGAGCATTGCTGTGCCGAGAGCTACCAGGACCACGACAATGCTGAACGGAGTCAAGATCGTGGTCGCGTCCCACACGGTTGCGCCGATGCCGGCCAGAACGGTCGGAATCGCCATGGCGCTGTAGGTGACGAGATAGAACGCCGAAATCACGGCACCTCGCTCCTGAGGTGGGAGGCCGCTGGTGAGGTGTCGTAGAGACGCACCGAACGCCAGACCATAGGCCGCTCCGAGCAACGCGGTATTCACCAGGATTAGGGCACGATTTCCCGAAGAGAATGCGAGCAACCCGGTGATCAGCAGGATCGCTGATGCGACGTCCCCGGTCACTGCAACCTTCCGCGCAGGAAGACTACTTGTGGTGGACTGCGCAGCGGCGGCGCCCAGTGCGAAGACCGCGATCATCACTCCGCCGAACAGTGGTCCCCCGGTCCCGGTGACCTCCGTTGCGATCCCTGGTTCCAACGAGAGGAAGACCCCGAGCAAAGCCCAGGCGGTACCGGCACCGCCGACAGCAAAAAGGAAACGTGCACGTACCGACGCCGGTACGTGGGGACGGGGAATTGACAGGCCGCCACTGTGGTGCGACTTCTTCCGGACGGGGTGTGGTTCCTTCATGGCCAGGACCGCGAGACCCACGGCAAGGCTGATCATCCCGAAGAGCACATACGGCGAGGTGAGGGGAGCAACGTCAGCCTGGGCAAGCAAGGCCGAGCACACGGCGCCAACCGCGATGCCGAGATTGAATGCGATCGCGTTGAGTGCACCGGTGCGGGCCGCCCACTCGGGACGGACATCCAGCAGAGCAGCCCCGGCTGCGACGACGACGGCACCGATACCTATTCCGTGCAAGAGCCGTGCAACCACCAGGAAGCCGGCGTTCGGTGCAACGACGAACACGACAAGGCCGAGGAGGATGAAGGCCAATGCCGCCAGCAACACCGGCTTCCTGCCGTAACGGTCCGACATCGCACCGGAGACGAGCACTGCGCCGAGAGCGCCCGCGGCATATGCGGCGAAAATCAGTGTGGTCATCACGGCCGGATAGTTCCAGCGGTCACTGTAGAGGGCGTACAGCGGGGACGGCATCGCGGAGATTGCGAGGCCCAGCCCCAGAAGAACGAGGAGAGCCCAGTAGCGCCATGGTTGGGATGCTTCTACGGACTGTTCCGCCCGAGCGGTGACCTTGTTGTTGAGCTGGTTAGACACGGAAGTGGACCTCCAGTAAGTTCGATATTCATCGCACTTACGGAACATAGGACCATGTTCGATGATTGTCAAACTTGTATGGAGGAGACGTGGCTTCGCTAACGACGTCCGATGAAGAGCTGCCGCAGGTCGGCGATGTTCAAACCGTGCTTCACGCCTTGGCTGATCCGATCAGGTTGGAGATGGTCCGGCGCCTGGCGTCGAGCGCAGACGGACAGCTCAACTGCGGAGACCTCTACGACACGATCAGTAAGTCAACCGCCAGCCATCACTTCACCTTGCTCGTCAATGCGGGAATCACGAGGAGGGTGCTTCTCAATGGTGCGCGAGGACATCGGCTGCGTCGGGACGACCTGGACGAGGCTATGCCGGGAGTCCTGGACTCGATCATGAACGCCGCGAACTCGACCGACTGAACAACCACAAACGAGCGAGAATCCCGGGAACGGAGTTGTTCGGAGGATTCTCGATCATTTGTGGTTGTTGGCATCAGGAGGGACTGCCGGCGAAGTTCACTCTGCAGGGGGATGTGCCAGCCAGGAGTGCGTCGTAACGTCCTGAACCATGAACTCCAGGATCCGTACCCTGCCCCTGCTGACCGCGGTCGCCCTGATCGCCGGGCTCGTCCTCGGGTTTGTCGTGGCGGACGGCAACTCGACGGCCCCGGTTCACAATCCCTCGGGCAACGCCATCGGGATACACGTCGCACTCGGCGTGGTCCTCGTGGCGGTCGCCGGGTTCGTGACCTGGCGGACGGGGTCACTCCGCTGGCTCGGCGCCCCCTGGAGCCGGACCACCGGCCAGCGATTCCGCTACACCTTCGCCCAGTCCCGGACCTCGCCGCTGATCGTCCAGCGAGCCGTCGGCGCCGTCCTGGTCGTGGCATTCTGCCTGTACCTGGTTATGCGCGTCGGGATGCAGTTCGGCTACAGCACCGATCCGGAGATGTACGTCAACGCCTGGGGCGGGCCGACGGTCGTCGGCGCCTTCCTCGCCCACCTGGTGGACGCCGTCCTGATGTTCGGCGCCGCCTGCCTCGTCGGCCATGCCGCGCTGCTCCAGGTGGATGCGGGCGAGGTAAAGGACTAAGTGCCCCAGCGCTTGCGGGCGCTGCTCTCCAGCAGGGACGCCACACCGTAGAGGATCAGCGCTGTACCGGTCACCACCGTCACCGAGGCCCACACCACGTCGGTGTCGGCGTTGCCGACCGCGGTGATCACCGTGTTGCCGATGCCCTCACCGGTGGCCAGCCACTCGGCGAGCAGTGCACCGGACAGCGCGCCTGGGACCGCGATGCGAATGGCGGCGAAGATCGCCGGAAGGCAGGCGGGGATACGGACCTTGACCAACTCGGTGCCGCGTCCGGCGCCGTAGGTCCGGACCAGGTCCACCAGCGCCGGGGGCACGTTCTTCAACGCCGAGCCGATGTTCACCAGCGCGGGGAAGAAGACGATGATCGCACCCATCACCGCGACGGTGAACTGGCCGCGTCCGAAGACGATGATCAGCACCGGGGCGATGGCCACCAGCGGCACCGACTGGAAGAACAGGGCAAGGGGCATCAGGCCACGCTCCACCGCCGGGAAGACCAGGAACAGCGAAGCCACCGCGATCGCCGCCACCAGACCCAGCAGGAAGCCGGTACCGGTGTCCAGCAGCGTGCGCCACAGATCCGGCAGCAGTGTGGCGAAGTTGTTCTCCCCGGTGCCACCCTCGGCTGGATCGCTGGATGAGGTCAGGTAGCTGATCACCTCGGCCGGGGTGCGTCCCACGAACTCGGAGATGCCGAACAGGCGCAGGCCGAAGGTCCACACCACACCGATGACGATCAGGGAGACGATGACCTCGACGGTCACGGCCAGCGGGGACTTCTTCTTGATCCGCGTCGCGGTGGTCGACACTTCGGCGGCACCCCAGCCGAGACGGTTCACGATGCGGGAGACCATGGCCATCACGGCGAACCAGCCACCGGCCAGCACCGCGGCGGCAAGGGCCAGCGACCAGGTACGGGTCACGTCCGAGGCCTGCTGCGCATTCAGCAGCGCCGGGCCCAGACCACGGTCCACACCACCGACGTACTCACCGAGGATCGCGCCGAGCACGGCGATCGGTGCCGCGACCTTCAACGCGGTGAGGATCGACGGGACGGCGGCGATGAGCTGGACCTTCACCAGGCGGGTCCACCGCGAGCCACCGTAGACGTCGACCAGGTCCAGCGACCGCTGGTCCGCGGCGTCCAACCCCAGCAGCGTGCCGACGACGGTGGTGAAGAAGATCGCCAGGGCCGACAGCAGCACGGCCGTGGCCGAGGGGTCGCCGCTGGAGGGGGCGCCGACCATCAGGTACAGCACCGGGCCGACGGCGATGATCGGCAGGGAGTAGCTGATCACCGCGACCTGCATGACGATCCCGCGCAGCCGCGGGAACAGCAGGGCGATGATCGACACCGCGATCGCCAGGCCGACGCCGAGCAGGTAGCCCTGGCCGGCCTCCATGGCGGTGACCTTGAGGTTGATCCAGTAGAAGTTCAGGCCGTCGTCGGCGATGCGGGAGATGATGTCGCCCGGGGTGGGGATGGTCTCCAGCGGACGCAACACCGTCGCCGCCAGCAACCACCACAGCGCGAGCGCGCCGAGCAGGATGAGCAGGACGTAGAGCATCAGGCGTCCCCGGCTTCCTCGAAGGAGAACAGCAGGTCGGAGACGTGGTCGACGATCTTGTGGAACTCCGGCGTGCGCATCATCTCGGGGGTCCGCGGCCGTGGCAGGTCCACCTCGACGACCTCCTTGACGGTGCCGGGTCGGGCGCCCATCACGGCGATCGAGTCGGCGAGGAACACCGCCTCGGAGATCCCGTGGGTGACCAGCAGGGTGGTGGAGGGGTTCTCCGTCCAGATCCGCTGCAGCTCCAGGTTCATCCGCTGGCGGGTCATGTCGTCCAACGCACCGAAGGGCTCGTCCAGCAGCAGGACGGAAGGATCGGCGGACAGGGCGCGGGCGATGGAGACGCGCTGGCGCATACCGCCGGAGAGCTGGCCGGGCTTGGAGTCCTCGAAGCCCTCCAACCGCACCAGCTTGATCAGCTCCGCCAGGGTCTCGTCCGGCAGGGGGTTCTTGGCGATCTCACGCGGCAGCTTGATGTTCGAGGCCACCGAACGCCACGGCAGCAGGGCCGCGTCCTGGAAGGCAATGCCGAGCTCGTGGCGTCCGCGCAGCTCCTTGGGAGTGGAGTCGTGGACGGAGGCGGAGCCTTCGGTGGGCTCCTCCAGTCCGGCGAGGATGCGCAGGACGGTGGACTTACCGCAGCCGGACGGTCCGACCAGGGCCAGGAAGTGCCCCTGGGGGATGTCGAGGGAGACGTCCTTCAGCGCGGTCACCCCACCTGGGAAGGTCTTGGTGAGCTTGTCGAGGGTGATTCCGCTGGTCAGAGTAGTCATGGTGTCGCTGTCTCCTTCAGGTCGGGGTTCTCCTCGTAGACCTCGTCGAGGAGGCTCATGTCGAAGAGTTCGTCGGCGGTCACGTCGATGCCGGCCAGCCGGAGGGACTCGACGTTCTCCTCCATGGCCTCGTCGGTGAGGCGGAAGAGCTCGCCGGGGTTGGTGTAGTCGCTGTCGATGTACTGGATCTGCGCCTCGGACTGCAGCTGCTCGTTGGTCGGGTCCAGACCGAGGTCGGTGCCGTAGACGTCCAGGGTCAGGTCCGTGCCGAGCTGCGGGTCGTTGATGGCGTCCCGCCAGCCGCGGATCGAAGCGACGAGGAACTTCTTCAGGTTCTCCCGGTTGTTCTCGAGGCTGTCCTCGGAGACCGCGTAGGCCGCACCGGCGAAGGGCATGCCGTGCTCGGCGAGGTTGAGGTAGACGATGTCGTGACCGGCCTGCTCCATCTGGATGCCCTGGTTGGCGGTCAGTCCGTGGAAGCCGTCGACCTCACCGCTGGTCAGTGCGGAGGTCTCGCCGGCAGGCACGAAGGTGATGGTGTCCGGGTCGATGCCGTTGGCCCGGGCCAAGCCCTCCACCATGGACTGGGCGGTGCCCGGGGTCACCGCGATGCGTGCGCCCTCGAGGTCCTCCGGGGTGCGGATGGCGTCCGGGCCGTCCATCGACATGATGGTGAAGGCGTTCTCCGCGTAGATCGCCCCGATGATCTTGATCGGCATGCCCTCTTTGTCGATGCCGTTGGCCGCACCGAGGGCGGTGGAGCCGGCGACTGTGGAGTGCCCGGCGGCCACGGACTGCTCCACGGCGGTGGGGCCGGCGACCAAGTCGACCTTCGTGAAGCCCTCGTCCTCGTAGTATCCCTCGTGGTCGGCGATGTATTCGCCGTTGTTCTGGGAGTTCTTGATGAACGACAGTTGTATTCGTAGGGCGTCGTCGTCCAGGCCGCGTAAGGCGCAGCTGCTCAATGCGAGCGAGGCTACGGTCAGTAGCGCGGTGAGGACGGCGCCGCTACGGCGGAGTCTCCGTGGGAACGTCATGCATGCCAACTCTACGACGTGCGGAGTTCACCGGCAGCATGATGAGCAGCACGCACCGACACCCGTGATCGAGGTCAGTTCTGGCCCGACGTCGGCCAGTCTGACGTCAGATATGCTTCGATCGCCCGGTGTCGAAATGCATAGTGTTTGCCACGCTCGATGATTCCACGTACCTGGTCGAGTCGTTGCGGTACCGCCCCGGTCTGTTGTGAGGAGGCGTAACCTGCCGCTGCGGCGATGGAGGAGAGCGTGCGTTCCCCCGGGTCAACCTCAGCCATTGCCTCGATGAACTGACGTTCCTTGGTGGGGAGACGGTCGAGGATGCGTCGCACGTGGGACACTGCTTCACTCTCGACCAATGACCAGCCGGCGAGAACATCCTCGCGAGTGATCGTGTCGGAGTCTCCGGCGTACCAACCGTAAGCACCGGCCAACTGGAAGAGGAATGGCTCCCCCTTGCTGAGATCGATGATGGCGTCACGAGCATCCGGGGCCAGGTAAACCCGCGACGTTCCTCCATCTCCGTCAGGTACCTCCCAACCGTCGACGAGGATGCCTTGGAGAGCAGCTGCCATGTCGTTGTCCGTCACTGGCCGCAACGTATTCGTGAGGAATCTGCGTGCGAATGTTGCCCCCTGCTGCGCGTGAGCCATGTCCTCGAACTCGGGGAGTCCAGTGAGATAGACCGCCAGGGGCAGGTGCCGCCTGATCTCCCGGCCACCGGGTACCGCCACTGTGATCTGCGTGCTCAGTGCATCACCGAGTGCTGTCAGCACTTGGGAAAGGGTCGCGTCGTCCGTGATGTTCTGGACTTCGTCGAGGTGGACCATCACCATGACTCCCTGCGCCGCAGCAGCTCTGCCGAGTTCGACCAGCAACTTGGTCATGGCAACGTAAGGCTCGTCACCTTCCTGGTACTCACGTAATCCCAGGGAGACGCCGAAGGCGGCGATACTGCTCACGCGAGTGAGGATGTCCTTGATGTGTTTCCGTGGCCGGGTCGACAGTCCTGACCGGTTCGCCAGGTTGAGTAATTCTCCGGCGAGTCTCTTCATCGGGTCACTGCCCAAGGGAATCCGGATCTGGTCTGTTACCCAGTCTCCCCGATTCTCGGCGTCGTAGGCGATGGTTCGGACGAGTGACGACTTACCGACACCTGCTTCGCCCAGAAATGTCCGTCCCCGGTCATCGACTCCAGTGAGCCGCCTCGGACGTAGGATGTTGTTCCAGTCACTGAGCTGCTGGTTTCGTCCCGCCCAGATACGTGGTGGTGTGTCTGCTCCGGGGTTGAATGGTGAGTCAACGGGCGCGCGCATGGCGTTAACATTAACATGAGAACAGATTCTCACGTTAACTTTACCGATCATCCTTGGTTCCGGTCAGGCGTCCTGCCGTTCCCGATGGATCGCGGCGATGCCCTCGGCGTAGGTGGTCACCTGGAAATCCGGGAATGCTTCGGTGAACTTGTCGCTGACGAAGATGTTGTCCACAGCGTAGCGGGGGAGTAGTTCGCCCAGTTCGCGGGCGTTCTTGTTGAACCACCCGCCGACGGTGAAGAGCAGCTTCGGTAGGACCGTGGTCCCGATCGTGCGGCCCCACTCTTCCGAGACCAGGTCCACGAGCTCCTTGTAGGTGGGGCGCGAGGGGTCGACCGGCAGGTGCCAGGTCTGGCCGAAGGCGGACGGGGTGTTGCCGATCAGTGCCATCGCCCGGCTGGCGTCCGGCGTCCAGATGAGACTGCGCCGGGTGTCCGCGCTCAGCGGGACGCGGGCCTTCTTGCCTGCAGCCACAGAGTCGAAGACCAGGGCGTTGGTGAAGCTCTGCGTCTTCCCGGGGCCGTAGAACTCGGGTGCGCGGCAGATGACCGCATCCACGCGTCCGCGGGACATGGCGTCCAGAAGCAGGGTGGTCATCGCGGCCCGGGTGCGACCCTTGCTGCCGGTCGGGGAGAACGGCGTCTCCTCGGTCTGCGGGGTGTCGGTCATCGGGTACATGTAGGTGTTGTCGAAGAAGGCGAGTTTGGCGCCGTGCTTCTCGCAGGCGTCGATGGTGTTCGTCATCATCGTGGGCAGCTGCTTCGCCCAGAGCTCGCTGTCCGCGGGCAGCCCCACGGTGAGGTAGACGATGTCACTGCCGGCGACGGCGGCGTCGGTCTGCTGCGGATCCATGAGGTCTGCTGCGACCGTCTCGTCGGTGTCGTGGATCTTGCGGGGACGACGGCTGACCAGACGGATGTCGGTGCTGTAGTTGTCGTGGAGCTCGCGGGCGAGTTCCGTTCCGATCTGGCCGTTGGCCCCGAGGATGGTCTGCATGGTGGTTACTGCGATTCCGGAGGTTGTTTAGGACAGTGCGCTGACGAGCGTCTCGGCCAGCTTCTTCGAGGACTGCGGGTTCTGGCCGGTGTAGAGGTTGCCGTCCCGGATGACGTGCGGACGGAAGGGGAGCAGCGCCTTGGAGTAGTCGACGCCGACCTCCTTGAGCTTGTCCTCGACCAGCCACGGGGCCTTCTTCGCGAAGGAGTTGATCAGCTCCTCGCGGTTCGACAGTCCGGTGACCTGCTTACCGGCGAAGGGGGTTGTGCCGTCCTCGTCGACGGTGGCAAGCAGCGCCGCCGGTGCGTGGCACAGCAGTGCGAGAGGACGGCCGGACGCCAGTCGGTCGCTGAGGATCTTCCCGGAGACCTCGTCGACGGCGAGGTCCTCCATGGGGCCGTGGCCACCGGGGTAGAACACCAGGTCGTAGTCCTCCTGGTTGACTGTGTGCAGGTCGGACGGGTTCTCGAGGACGTCGGTGAGTTCCTCGAGCCGGGCGCGGAACTTCTTCACGGTGTGGGGCAGGATGCCGCCGGTCAGTCCCAGGCTCAGCTCGTCGACGACCGGGGTGGCCGCGCCGGGAGTGGCGACGGTGACGTCGAACCCGGCCCCGGTGAAGATGTCGTAGGGGGCCAGGAACTCCACGGCCCAGAAGCCGGTGGGGTGCTTGGTGCCGTCGGTGAGGGTCCAGTGTCGTGCGGCGGTGACCGCCATCAGGACTGTGGTCATGGTGTGGTGCTCCTTGTCATCGGTGCTCGATGCCTCCCGACACTATGCACCGAAGTAATCACTGTCAACATGTGGATGTGCAGGAGGTTCGGTGGTGTTGATACTGAAGGATCAGGCGGAGGGGACGATGGCGCGGAAGGACGCGCGGACCCGGTCGTCCACTTCGGTGGTGTCCTCGGAGCTGAGTTTCCCGTCGACATGCAGGCAGGCGAGGCCGTGGGCTGCGGCCCAGAGTCCGGTCGACAGTTCGGCGATCGCAGCCTCCGAACGGTCCGGGTAGACGCGGGAGAGTGTCTGTGCGAGATTCTCGTGGAGCGCACCGGACGCCCGCACCCGGTCATCGTCCCGGTCGTCGCACTCGGTGCCGAACATGAGCCCGAACATCCGCGGTCGCGCCAGGGCGAACCGCACGTACCGGACGGCGAACTCGGAGAGGTCCTCGGGGCGCGAGGGGAGCGCGCCCCCGCTCAGCAGTTCCTGACCCAGTGCCTGGAAGCCTTGGGCGGCGACGGCGGACTCCAGCTGGCTGCGGTCGGAGAAGTGCCGGTAGGGCGCGGTCTGGGAGACTCCGGCCTCGCGGGCAACAGCTCTGAGCGAGAAGTTGTCTCCCTGCTCGAGCATCGTCACGGCAGCTTCGACAAGCGCCTGCCGGAGATTCCCGTGATGGTACTGGTCACCTCGTGAAGTGGTCATTGGCGGTGGCCCTTCCCGTCCTCCTCTTTGATCCGTGAGAGCCACTGCAGGAAGAGGTGGGTTTCTGCGGCGCCGAGGATGTCCGGGTTCGCGGCGGCCTTCTCCGCGATCGTCGCCACGGACGAGGTCTCGCCGGTGTTGCCCCCGGATCCCGTGATCGCGGCAATGACTCCTTCGCGGACGGACGCACTGAGCTCGGGGTCGGGCTTGTCCTCGATGATCTGACGTAAGGTCACCCCGACATTCGTCGCCAGAATGTGCGCCATGGCCTGCTTCGGGGAGACGACAAGCCTGCCTTGTTCCGCTGCCGCCGATGTCAGGGACAGAAGAACTTCGCTGGGACGCGACTGTGCCGCGGGGGAGTAGCCGGGTTGGACCTTGCCGTACATCAGGGCATAGAAGCCGGGGTTGTCCAGGCCGAAAGTCACGTGGGCATCCCAGCCGGCGCGGATGTCCTGGATCGGGTCCCCGCTGGACTCCATCGCCATCTTCTCCGACAGGTACATGTCGAAGCCGTGCTCCACCACCGCGTCCAGGAGCCCCTGCTTCGAGCCGAAGAAGTGGTAGGCGGTCGGCAGTTTCACGCCCACGGCCTCGCACACCCGGCGGAGAGAGATGTCCTCGCCGGGGGAGGCTGCGGTCATGTCGGCGGCCGCGGTGATCAGCCGTTCCCTCGTTGTCGTCGACACTGTGCCAGCCATGGTGCTATCGTATCGTCTGTATCGCCGATATGGCGATATGTGACAGTGATAAAGAAGCGATAGCCGAAGGAAGAGGGAGTACCCGTGAGCACGCACACGCTCAAAGGAAAGAACGTCCTGATCGCAGGTGGGGGCAAGAACCTCGGCGGTCTCATTGCCCGCCAGGCTGCATCAGCAGGCGCCAACGTCGCGATCCACTACAACTCCGATTCCAGTCGTAGCGAGGCCGAAGAGACTCTCGCGGCAATCAAGGAGGAGGGAGTCGAAGGCGTGCTGTTCCAGGCGGACCTGACCGTGCCAGCGAACGTCACCACCTTGTTCGACGACGCGGAGAAGGCTCTCGGCACCATCGACGTCGCCGTCAACGCCGTCGGAAAGGTCCTCCGCAAGCCCATCGTGGAGACCACCGAGGACGAGTACGACTCGATGTTCGCCATCAACTCCAAGGCCGCCTACTTCTTCATCAAGGAGGCCGGGAAGCACCTTGCCGACAACGGCAAGATCATCACCATCGTCACCGCACTGCTGGCAGCCTTCACCGACGGCTACTCCACCTACGCCGGTGGCAAGTCCCCGGTGGAACACTTCACCCGCGCTGCATCGAAGGAGTTCGCCGACCGCGGGATCTCGGTCACCGCCATTGCCCCCGGACCGATGGACACTCCGTTCTTCTACGGTCAGGAGACCCCCGAGCGCGTGGAGTTCCACAAGTCCCAGGGCATGGGCAACCAGCTCACCCAGATCGAGGACATCGCGCCGATCGTCCGGTTCATGGCCACCGAGGGCTGGTGGATCACCGGACAGACGATCTTCGCCAACGGTGGTTACACCACCCGGTAAAACTCGCCCCGTGATCAATCGAAGGAGTTCTAGTGTCCAGCCCTGAAATCCCCCAGCCGATCGCCTCGTTCCTCACCGTGGTCAACGACCACGACGAACAGGCATTTCTTGACGCCCTCACTGAAGATGCGGTCGTCGATGACTGGGGTCAGATCATCACCGGCCGCGACGATATCGACGAGTGGAGTCAGATCGCGTTCATCGGATCGAAGCCCACCTTCCGTGCGGAGCGAGCTTCCACCGTTGACGGCAGGATCACCGTCGTCGGCGATTGGCGGTCACACCACGCCAACGGACCGTCGAAGTTCGAGTTCGATCTCGACGGTGACAAGATCAAGCGACTGACGATCAGCGAAGGCTGACTGAGCCGACTGAGCCGACTGAGCCGACTGTGCCAGTGGAGCCAGTGGAGCCGGCTGTGTCTGAAGCGTCCGGTAGCCGGGCCTCGGAGTGGTCACTCGAGCTCCCCAGCGGGAGGCACTCCTTGAGCTCGTCAAGGGTGTAGAACAGCGAATCGTCCGCGATCGGGACGCAGCCCTCGTTGAAGGGGATCTCCTTCTCATTGTAGAGCATCCGGACGATCACCCGACCGGACTCGTTCTCGAAGGAGTCCCACTGGATGTTCCCGCCCATCGGCGAGACATCACTGCCGCGCCAGTCGGAGTTCTCGTAGTCCATGACCTCGTCCTCCGGGACGCCCTGTTCCGACCCTGGGGTCTTGAGCAGGGCGGCGAGCGGGATGAGCGCTTCCGCATGTGCGAAGCGGTAGTCGGCGGCGACGTCGCCACCGTCGGCGCGGCGCCCGACGCTGTCGAGCATCTCGTCCAGCAGCGGCTCGTAGTTGTCGTAGGACACGGTCTCGCCCTCGATGGCGGGACCCTTCTCGTAGTAGTCCTCCACATCGAGCAGGTACTCGAGCACCGGCCCGTTCTCCTCGTCCATGTACTGGTCGAAGATCCAACCCTCAGACGGCGTCGCGGGCTCCTCCGCCATCGCCGGGGCGATGATGTAGAGGTTGTAGAACTGCAGGGCGGCGTCCACGATTCCCTCGACGGACTCGTCCTCGTCCTCCCCACGGGCGGTGAAGCTGAGGTCGCCGTCGTCGATCTTGTCGACGAACTCCGGGGTGAAGATGTGCTCGAGGAGATCCCGCGAGGCGGTCCGGGAATCCGGTTCGTCGTAGGCGGCGTCGACCTTCTCCTCCAGGGTGTCGCCGTCCGCCCACTCCTGGTAGCGCTCGTACCCGGGGCTGTCCTCGTCCTTGTGCGCGTACAGCAGGTCGGTGCGGGGCTCGACCGTGACGTGTCCGGCATCCTCGTCGTAGTCGACGTTGTCCTGGAGTCCGGAGTTCTTGTCCAGGAACCCGCTGCCGAAGTTCCAGGCCGAGTCGGTGGCGCGGTCCTCGCCCGAAGACGTGAACGCGATCTTCAGGTCCTCGTCCTCGACAGACTCCATGAGGTCGGCGTTGCGGGCGAGGTTGCGTTCACCGATGCCCTGCAGTTCCTCGCGTCCGACGTTCGTGAGGTTGCCGTAGCCGGCCTCCTGGTCGAAACCGCCCTCGAGATCTTCGTTGGCGGTGATCATCGCCTCGACCTGGGGGATGAGGTCCTCGCCCAGGTCCGTCAGGGCGTCCTGCTCCTGTGCCTCCTCCAGCATCTGCTGGGCGAGGTCGTCGTACTTGAAGCCGGACAGTCCCCGGGATCCGTGACGGTCCACGCTCTGGGTGTGGATCGGGGAGAAGCCGGAGGGAGCGGAGGAGTAGCTGTCGCCCTGCGGCTCATAGGCCTGCTTGGTGGAGTAGTAACTCGCTTCACCGTCGTCGCCGTCGGCGAGGGCCGGGACGGCACCGATCAGGGCGATGACGGTGGCGGTGGACAGGACTGCAGATGGACGCGGACGTACCCGGTTGTTCAGAAACATGGATCCTCGATGCAGGACGATGGGAGAGTGGCCGGCGCGGTGGTGCGGTGCTGTTGTGAGGTGCACCTTGTTGCGCCGGACTTACGCTAACAGTGCCGTGACCTGCCTGCAGGGCGAAAAACTGGACTGCAGTTCTGCCCGGTCACTCCGCGTCCAGCTGTTCCAGACCCCACCGCTGGAGTGCTGAGAAGACCTGGTCCAGACTCCTGCCACGTTCCGTGATCCGGTAGGTCACCTGAGGTGGGACGGTCGGCTCCACCTCCCGGTCCACGAGTCCGGAGGCCACGAGCGACTTGAGCTCGCTGGAGAGCACCTTCTGCGAGATTCCCCCGACCCTGCGCTGGAGTTCGGCGTAGCGGCACTCCTCCTGCAGCAACTCCCACAGGATGAGCATCGACCATTTCCCGCCGATGATGTTCAACGTGGCACGGACTGATTCCCCGCAGTAGTTGTCCGGTGTTGAACTGCTCATCCTCGAATCCTACCTCCGGGTGCGTACCTGACCTGGAAGTGCCGTCTTCCGCAGGTCAGCGCGTGGTGCAAGTGTGGAATGTGGAGGGTCTCGTCGGGACCTTCCACACGAGAACACACCCGAACACCCCAGAAAAACCAGGAGGAATCATGCCCATCGTCAACCTGAGTATCGTCCCGGAGCTCATGGAAGGTGACCGGGACGCCCAGTACCGGCAGATCTCGGCGGGCATCACCGATGCCATCGTCACAAGCACCGGTGCGCCCGCGGAGTCCGTTCACGTGTTGATCAGCGAGGTGTCCGATGAGCGGTATGCGGTCGGAGGAACCTTGCTCCGCAACGTCCGGGAGCGCTGACGGCGTCGGCTGAGAGTGGGTGTCCGGCGTCTACTTGGCTTCGTCCTCGATCAGTTTGTCGCTGGCGCTCGCCAGGACAACGTCGAGCAGGCCCGGGAAGCGGGCGTCAAGGTCCTCCCTGCGCAGGGAAACCATACGACGGGGGCCTCGGTCTGCGGGTTCATTGCGGATCAGTCCGGCTTCGCGCAGCACCTTCAATTGATGTGAACGGGTCGACTTCGGCATCTCCCCGGGTCCGAAGCTGCAGCCAGCGACGTCCTGTGGGCCGTCCGTCAGCTGCCTGACGACGGACAGGCGACCGGGATCACCGAGTGCTGACATCACGTCGGTGATGCTCAATTCGTCGCGGGAGGGGTGGGGAAGCGCTATCGGACCAGGCATGGTTCCATAATACTTGAACCATCTGGACGGTGGGCGTAGTCTCCGGTTGTTCGATTTTTATGGAACAAGGAGATTCGATGCCCACCACCAAGACATCCACCACAGAAACGCCCACCTCCGGAACTGCCGACGCGAACAAGAACGACCACCACCCACCGGGATCTACCGTCGGTCTGGTCCTGTGCACTGCCCTCATCGCCCTTGCCATGGCGGGATCGACTGCGCCTTCCCCGTTCTATCCGAGCTGGCAGTCGGACCTCGACGTCGGAACGTCCTTCATGTCCGTCGTCTTCGGGATCTACCCGATCGTGCTGCTCGTGGCCCTGCTCACCGTCGGGTCACTGTCCGACCACCTCGGCCGCCGGCCCGTGGCGGTCGCCGCGTTCATTCTGCTGGCGCTGTCCTTTGTTCTGATGGGGTTCGGGGTGTCTCCCGTGACGCTGATCCTCGCCCGCTGCCTGCAGGGTGTCGGCGTCGCGTTGGCCATGTCGACCCTGGGGGCCTATGCCGCAGAGCTGCAACCGCCCCGGTTGGCAGGAGTCGGAGCACTTCTGAACTCTGCCGGTCCCACGGCAGGTCTGGCCCTCGGTGCGCTGGTCGGTGGCTTCGGTCTTGAATTCCTGGCCGCAGAGGCGGACGTCCGGCTGTCAGCGCAGGTTGTGTTCGGCATTCTCGCCGTTCTGAGTCTGCTGGGCGTGGTGCTTGTGTGGAACCACCCGGAGACATCGCCCAGGAAACCCGGTGTTGCCAGGTCGCTTCGCCCGAGTGTCCGCGTCCACAGGGGCGCCCGTTCGGCTTTCCTTCACTCTGCGCCGGTGATCGCGGCGGTCTGGGCGACCGGGGGTCTGTTCATTTCGCTGGGTGCGAACATCATCAGCGAAGGTTTCGGTTCTTCGGACCATCTTGTCCAGGTCCTGCCGGTGGTTCTGTTGACCGGTGTGGGAGCCACTTCGGTGCTTGTCGCGCGCCGGGTACCGGTCCGGTCATCGTCCATCGCAGGATGTGGTGCGTTGATCATCGGCACTGCCCTCGGAGCGTTCGGCGTCGGAGCGCACGTGCTTCCGCTCTACATTGCGGCGCTGGTCATCACCGGTGTGGGCTGGGGTGTCGCTTATGCAGCCGCACTGCGTGTGCTGCTCCCACTTGCTCCCGCGAGTGAGCGCGCAGCACTGTTCTCCGCCGTGTATGTGGTCGCCTACCTGTCGTTCGGGATTCCTGCCATCATCGCAGGTGTGATCAGTACCCGGGTCGGGCTGATCCCGACCGTCATCGGGTACGGAGTTGTGGTGATCCTCGCTGCCGCCGCGTCTCTGGTGCTCTCCCTCCGTCACGGGAAGGACGGCGCGATGGGCAGTCAGCCGGCCTGAGGGTAGACCTGGGCCTCACCGCCGTCGGCGAAGAGCTCGCTGCCGGTGACGAAGCTGGACTGCTCGGAGGCGAGGAACAACGCGGCGGACGCGATCTCCTCGGGGTCCGCCAACCGGTCGAGGGGGATGTCCGCCCGCATGCCCGAGAGCATGGCATGTTGTGCGTCCTTGTCGGGTGCCAGTGCCCGCAGGCCAGGTGTGTCGGTCGACCCGGGCACCAGGGTGTTGACGCGGATCCCGCTGGGAGCCAACTCGGCCGCCCATACCCGGACGAACTGTCGCAGGGCGGCCTTGCTGGCGGAGTACGTCCCGAAACCGGGTACCCCACGGCTTGCGCTGCTGGAGCCGGTGATCACGACCGACGAACCCTCCCGTAGCAGGGGAAGTGCCTTCTGCAGGGTGAAGACCGTCCCTTGGACGTTGACCGAGAAGATGCGGTCGAAGTGCTCGGGGGTCAGCTCGGTCAGGCTGGCGAAGTCTCCGCCGCCGGCGTTGGCGAACAGGACGTCCAGGTGCCCTGCCTCTGCCCTGATGGTCTCCATCAGTGCGTCGAGCTGCTCTGGCACGGAGACGTCGCTGCGGATTCCGCGCGCGGCCCCGCCGATCTTCACGGCGGCGTCGAGTTCGGCCTGGCGCCGACCGGTCACGAAAACTGTCGCCCCTTCAGTGGCGAACCGCTGTGCGGCGGCCAGGCCGATTCCTGTGGTTCCGCCGGTGACCAGTGCCACCTTCGAGTCGAGCTGTCCCATGGTGATTCCTCACTTTCCGTGTCGTAGTTATTGACCAATCGTTACAATACGCGGATTGCGGTGATCGGTAAAGGGCGACGGGGAGGTACCCTGTGCTCATGGGACGACCGAGGAAGTTCGAGGACGACAGCGTCGTCGAGCAGGTGATGCAGGTGTTCTGGTCGGAGGGCTACGCCGCCGCCAGCGTCAGTGACCTCGTCTCGGCCACCGGCCTCGGCAAGGGGAGTCTCTACGGTTCCTTCGGGGGAAAGCAAGCACTCTTCACCCTTGCGCTGCAGCGCTACTCAGAGCAGGTGCTCGAGGAGGCTCGTGCGGCACTGGACGGGGACGATGCGGGCGCAGCGTCCCGTCTCCGCGGTTACGTCCTGGGCGCCCTGCCGCCGCAGGACGAGGTGACCAACCGTGCGTGCCTTCTGTCGCATTCCGCTGCAGAGCTGGGTGCACGGGAGCCGGAGGTGCAACAGGCGGTCCGGGACGCCTATGGGCAGCTCCGGGATCTGTTCGAGGACACGCTGGTCCAGGCGCAGAACGCCGGGACGGTGTCGGGTGATGTGCATCCGCGGCAGGCCGCCAACGGCTTGGTCACCGTCCTACGGGGAGTGGAGGCGCTCAGGGAGGCCGGCGCAGAGTTGCAGGTTCTCCGCGACGCGGTGGACATGGCACTCCGGTCGGCCGGACTGGAGCTGGCAGATCAAGACTGAGTCGCCCGGTCCTGCGCGGCCCCGCGCCACGACACACCGCTGCCAGCTTCGCACGGACCAAGGGAGTGCAACGCTAGGGTCAGGGCCATGACGAGCCAGAAACGGTCCCTCTCCCGTATCGCCCTCAGGGCTGCGACTCTCGCTGTCGGTGGTGCGGCAGTGGCCGCCATGGCGGCACCGGCTGCGTCCGCCTCGACGCCGGACCAGTACCTGTACCCGCAGTCGGGGAAGGTGTACATCGACCCGGTGACCGCACAGGCTCTGACGGCCGCCCCGGTCGCCGGTTCCACCGGGGCCGTGAAGGGCGGAATCCACACGGTGTCCGGCCCGTCCACGACCGTGGCGATGCTGAGCACCGCCGAGAACGTTATCGACGGTCCGGTGCGTCAGGCCGCAGGTACCCCGGGGGCAGGGGTGGACGTGACCTGGCAGGTCCTCCCCAACGGTGGCGTGGTCAACACCACCGAGCTGCGCGGGCGCTGACCGACTAGCGTAGGAACGAGGCCAGCTGCAGCTCGTTGCCGTTGAACTTGTTCATGTCGACCGGGCCGTTGATGCCCGGGACAGAACCCTCGCTGCTGTACTGGTGGATCGTGGCGAAGCCCCACCCACCCGGCACGTCCGGGGTGTTGGTGTCGTAGTGCGCGAGCCACAGCGGCAGGTTCGAGAACTCCTTGGTGTCCTCCATGGCGGTACGCCAGAAGGTCGGGGAGGTGTAGATCATCGGGTCGCGACCGGTGCGCAGCTTCACCACGGTGACGTACTCGCGGACCCAGTCCTGCAGCTGCTTCGGGCTCAGACCGCCGGTTTCCTCGAGGTCGAGCACGGGAGGCAGCGTGGGGAAGTGGCTGACGATGGAGGTGTTGGCGAAGAAGTTCGCCTGCTCGGCCGCGGAGCCGGCGCCCGGCTGGGCGTAGTGGTAGGAACCGACCGCCATGCCCACGTACTTCGGGACGTTGGAGTCCGAGATGTAGCTCGGGTTGACGTAGTCGGTACCTTCGGTGGCCTTGACGTAGGTGAAGTTCTGGCCGGACACCGAGGTCTGGACCCACTGGATGGGACCCGACTTGTTCTGGTGGCTGGAGACGTCGATGCCGTCGACGGCACCGGCGGTGGGTGAGATCACTGCGCTGGCGGCCGCAAGGGAGACCAGGGCTGCGGTGGCTTTGACCGGCGCCTTACGGGCGGCGGCGTGTCGGGGGGTGTACTTTCGGACTCTGTGCTTTCCGGGCATGTTCTCCTCCGGTGAGGGGCGTCTGGCGATGTTGAGCGGCTACAACCTACAACATTTTCCACTGCGACACACGGGATACTTTCATATCCGCCTCCCTCCGACCCATTTCCAACCAGGATGAATGTCCGCAGCTACCTCAGCTGACCCCGCAGCACGGGGATGAAACGCTCGCCGATCAGACGGTGCGCCTCCGGTCCGGGGTGCAAATTGTCCGTCAGCGGGAACTCATCGTGGTCGGCCGGCCCGTACAGGTCGAGGCCGTTGACGTAGCTGAGGTTCGGGTCCTCGTCGGCGCGCTGGGCGACGACCGCCTCCAGTTCACTGCGCACCACCTCGAGGCTGAGTTTCCCCAGCGGACCTTCCGTCACCTCCGCCGGGTCGCCGCTGGCCGCGAACTTCATCGTCCCGTCGCTGAAGTCGGGTGCCAGCGGACCCGGGGTGGTCTCCTGGATCGGGCAGTAGGCGGAGGACATCAGTATCAGCGGGATGTCCGGGTGCCGGTCGCGGATGGTGTCGAGGAAGCCGTGGACCGCGGGGCCGAAGGCACGACGACGCATCAGGTCGGAGTTGACCACGTTGATGCCGAACTTCACGCTGATCACGTCCGCCTCCATCTCCGCGATGGTGCGGGCGATGAACGGGTCGACCAGGGCGCTGCCGCCGAAACCAAGGTTGTACAGGTCGGCACCGGTGGCCCGGGCGGCGATCACCGGCCACGTCCCGGTCGGGGTGGCGGCGTTGGAACCGTGGCTGACCGAACTGCCGTGGTGCACCCAGCGCGGGGCGGTGCGGGCAGCGGGCTCCACCGGCGCATTGCTGCGCAGATCCACCAGCTCGGTGACCTCGTTGTGTGGCAGCCAGATCTCCACGGTCCTGGCCCCGGCGGGCAGATCCACGGCGATGGTGGCCACGGGCCCCGGCTCGATCCGGGACGTTCCGGTGGCGGCGTCCATGACCAGAGCGTCCCCGCCGCTGGAGGTGACCTGGTGGACGAGCTCACCGTCCACGACGATGTCGTAGACGCCGTCGGGACGCGGCGGCACACCCTCGTACATCGGACGGGTACGCAGGACGTCCAACTCGATGCGCGTGGCGTCCGTGCGCAGGGCGACGCGGGCCCCGGCGGGCTGGGTCTCCACCATCGACAGCTGTGCATCCGTGAACCGTGCACGGGTCGCGGCGGGCAGCCGGTGGATGCGCGCGCCACGGTCCGTGGGCTCGAACTCGGCGATGCCGGGGACGAGGTCGGTGGTCAGCGGGATGGAGGTCAGCGAAGGTTCTGCGGACATGGTGTTTTACCCTACGCGGCACCCCGCGCCTGTCTAGGGTTGTCACCGTCGACACCGGATAACGAACACCGTGTAACAACCGGGAGGAACAGTGAAGTCATCCGTCACCGGGGCGAACGGCGTCCCGATCTCGTACGAGGAGTCCGGACGTCCGGCCGGGGAGGCACCCACGATCGTGCTGGTGCACGGGTGGCCGGACGACATGTCGGTCTGGGATCCGGTGATCCCACACCTCACCGAGCGCTACCACGTGGTCAACTACGACCCTCGAGGTTCCGGCGACAGCGGGCATCCGCGCCGGGTCCGCGACTACACGCTCGACCTGCTCTGCGAGGACTTCGAGGCGGTCATCGACGCCACCGCCGGTGACCGGCCGGTGCACGTCCTCGCCCACGACTGGGGTGCGATCCAGACGTGGGAGTCGGCGGTTCGGATCCCGGAACGTTTCGCCTCCTTCACCGTGGTCTCCGGTCCGAGCCTGGACCTGACTGGGAAATCCCTCCGGCTGCTGCTGAAGCAGCCGAAGCGCTACCCGGGCCTGATCCGCCAGGCGCTGGCGTCCACCTACATCCCGTTCAACTACCTCCCCGTGCTGCCCGAGCTGTTCTGGCGCAGCGGGTTGGGTAACAAGGTCGTCTACTGGCTGGTCAAGGCGCTCGAGGGGTTCGAGCGTGGGCCCTTCAACAAGGAGGACGGGGCGGCCCAGACCAACCTGTACCGGGCCAACATCTTCCAGCGGCTCGGGGCGCCGCGTCCGGAGCACACCCGGGTCGAGGTGCCGGTGCAGCAGATCGTGCCCACCAAGGACATCTTCGTCACCGACGCCTACCACGAGGGTTTGGAGGACGCCGTCCCGCAGCTGCGGCGACGTGAGATCGATGGTGGCCACTGGGTCATCGTGACGAAGCCCGAGACCATCGCGCAGTGGACCGTCGAGTTCGTCGAGGAGTTTGCCGGGGAGACCGCAGGGGAGGTCAGCCCTGCGCGTCCTGCAGGGCGAAACGGGGATGGTCCAGCTTCCATGTGACCACCGCGGCAATGGTGGCCATCAACGCGATCGCCGCGAGGGAATGGTGGGTACCGATGAGGTAGAAGATGGCGCCACCACTGATGATGCCGCCGAGGAAGCCGACGTAGGTGACCAACTGGGCCACCCACACCCACTTCCGCTCCCCGGCGAGGTGCAGGGCGAACCCCTGACCCATCTTCACCAGGGTGCCGGTGACGTAGGAGAGCGGCATCTGCACCTGGTTGCCGCGGCTGATCGAGGTGTTCAGCGCACCGAGGCCGAAGGCGAGCGACAGGATAGGGGCCACGCCCAACGGTCCGTCGGAGTAGTTGGTGAGCAGGTCAGCGACATAGGCGACATAAGTCGCGGCGACGGTGACCAGTGTGGCACCGTGACGTGACTTGTTCCAGAGGCGGAGCCGGGCGAAGGTGCCGGACATGACACCGAGGACGAAGGCGGCGATGGTGGCCAGCGCGCTGACCGCCAGGAGGTGCTCACCCTCGTAGTGCTTCAGGATCATCTGCTCGGTGTTGCCCGTCATGAAGGTGACGTACCAGCCGGAGGAGTGTGTCCAGGCGGCGGCGCCTACCGCACCGGCCAGGGCAGCGAGGACGATACCGAGGGCCATCTCACGGCGGTCGTGGTACGGGCCGAGGGCGGGATGGGACGGGGGAAGGAAAGATCGGGGAAGCAGCGTGGACAGGGTGGGCAGAGCCAAGCGGGCACCTCCGTTGGAGAGTTCGGAAAAGGGTCCGTGTATGCGGTTCACCTTGTGAGGGGGTGCGCCATCGTAAGCGGGCCAGGTGGGTACCGGCAGTCTGGGACGCCCTTATGTGGTGAAGATCTCCTCGAACCGGACCGGCCGGTGTCGTTCTCCTGCCAGTCGCCTGTCGCTCTCCTGAAGTTCTCCGCAGTGCTACAGCTGGCGGACGCGTACCTTCTCGTCGAAGGCGTCCACAGCAGCCCGGAACTCGTCCTTGAACTGGGCGATGAGGTCGGCGGCGGGCTGGATCCCGGTGATCGAGCCGATGCCCTGACCGCAACCCCAGATGTCCTTCCACGCCTTGGCGTCGTTGCCGCTGCCGGAGCCGAAGTTCATCTTGGAGGGGTCCGACTCCGGCAGGTTGTCCGCGTCCAGGCCCGCGTTCTCGATGCTGCCGCGCAGGTAGTTGCCGTGCACACCGGTGAAGAGGTTGCTGTAGATGACGTCGGCGGCACTGCTGTCCACGATCATCTGCTTGTAGTCGTCGACGGTGTTCGCCTCCGGTGTGGCCAGGAAGGGCGAGCCGACGTAGGCGAAGTCCGCACCGGCGGCCAGGGCGGCGAAGATGGACCGGCCGTGGGAGATCGCGCCGGACAGCAGCAGCGGACCGTCGAACCACTGGCGGATCTCGTTGAGCAGTGCGAACGGCGACTGGCTGCCGGCATGGCCGCCGGCACCGGCTGCAACGGCGATGATGCCGTCCGCACCGCCCTCGATGGCCTTCTGTGCGTGCCGGTTCTTGATCACGTCGTGCAGGACGATGCCGCCGTAGGAGTGGACGGCCTCATTGATCTCCGGGACGACACCCAGTGAGGTGATGACGATCGGCACCCGGTGCTTCACGATCACCTCCATGTCCTGCTGGAGGCGGTCGTTGGAGTGGTGGACGATCTGGTTCACCGCGAACGGTGCCACCACGGCGTCCGGGTTCTCCTGCTGGAAGGCGGCGATGCCCTCCTCGATCTGGGTCAGCCACTCGTCCAGCTTCTCGGCGGGTCGGGCGTTGAGCGCCGGGAAGGAGCCGATGATGCCCGAGGTGCACTGCGCGATCACCAGTTCCGGGGAGGACGCGATGAACATCGGGGAGGCCACCACGGGGACGGACAACGGTTGCTGCAGGACAGGGGGCAGTGGCATGAGGGCTCCTTTGTTGGCTATGTCTTCAGCTTCTTCGACTGCTTCGACGTAGGTGAGCCTATCCGTGCAGAAGTGGTTCTGCACCCATTTTCGACGCTAGGCCGATGAAGAGAGCGAGGAAGAGAGCTGGGTCTCCAGGTCGGTCATCCCCGGGGAGAGGACCAGTGCCGCGGTCACACCGGCGAGCACGAGGACCGCGACCAGGACCACGTCGAACAGTGCCGCGGGACGCTGCGTCGTGCTCTTCAGCCACGCGCCCATAGAACGGACCGCGCCCCTCCACCCGTCCCGGAGGACCGGCTGCTCGACGTACCGCCAGGAGAGCTCGGCGATGACGAGACTGAGCGCGATGGTCACCACGCCCACCAGCAGCACCGCGAAGGGATCGGTCACCACGGCGGTCGACTGCGGAGCACCCGCCACCGCACCGATCGACAGGTCGAGTTTCTCGGCGATACCGCGCAGGGCCAGCAGGATCGGCCAATGCCACAGGTAGATGGCGTATGACCGGTTGCCGAGCCATTCCAGCCATCCCAGTTTGTGTGTGGACGATGGTTCCGGCAACAGGGTGAGCATGGCGACGACCAGTGCGCCGATCGCCGAGGCCGCGATGATCGTCGGGCCGAGGAACCTGGGATCGTCGGTAGGGGACACCGCGGCCAGGACAATGATCGCCAGTACGCCGAGGACGGCGACCACGGCGGGCAGCGCGGGCAGGACGACGGTGCGGGTGATGCCACCTCCGGAGGGCAGCGTCCTGTCGCACACCCGAGGCTGACGCCGCCGCAGCTGCTCCCGTCGCTCCTGCCGTCGGTGGGCCACCACGGCGACCCCGGCACCGGCGAGCAGGCCGAAGGCGTGCATCGCACTGTTCATGTAGAGGCTGGACGGGTCGGCGCCCGCGGTGGACGCGAGGACGAAGGCACCCGCCGAGAGGACGGCGAGGGCGAAAGGTGCGCCCACCGCCATGACCGTGGCTGACGTCCGGCGCAGGTTCGCGGCGACCACCAGTAAGGCGGTGAGGATCACGGGCCAGACGAGGTAGAACTGCGCCTCGATGCCGACCGACCACAGGTGCAGCCACCACGGCTGGTCGTACTTGGCGAAGTAGCTGGTCTCGTCCGAGGCGTAGAGCCAGTTGCTGCTCCACGTCAGCGCGCCCAGCCACTGCTGGCCGAGTTTGGCGGGGACGTCCGGTAGCAGGACCAGTGCCGTCAGCGTTCCACCGACCAGGGCCGCCAGCATCGCCGGCACCAGACGGCGCGTCCGACGTATCCAGAATGCCGTCCAGTTGCTCCAGAGATGCGGACCTTTCGACCGTCCAGTGAGCAGGACGGTGGTGACGAGGAAACCACTGAGGACGAAGAAGAGGTCGACACCGATCAGACCACCGGGCAGAACCTGCGGGAAGACGTGGTAGCCGACGACCAGGGCGACGGCCAGACCACGCAACCAGTCCAGGGTGACCCGGCGGTTGCCGCGGGCAGGCGCTGGGACCGGTGCGGGGAGAACTTCGTTCCGGAGCATCGACGGTCCCCTCTAGCCCTGGAGGTGCTGCTGCGCGGCGGAGATCTCCGGGGCGACGGTGTCGGCGAGGACGTTGGCCCCCTGCTCACCGATGTGGACACCGTCGTCCGCGAAATCCTTGACCTTGTCGGCCGCACCCGGCCAGTCGGCGGCGCGCACCGTGTCCGGGTGTGCAGCGACGAGCTGGTCGATGACGTCGATGGTCTGGTCGCTGGAGCCACCACCCGGGTAGACGAGGATGTACTGGCGACCCCCGAACTGCTCGAGCGTCTCCTCCAGGCCGTCCTTGTCGGGGAAGCCGTTGAGGCCCAGGGCGATGACGACGACGTCCTTGAGGTTCCCCGCGGAGTCCATCTCGGAGAGATCCGTGGACAGGGTCCGGAAACTCTTGCCGGGCTCGGAGTCGACCTGGATGCCGGGGAAGCGTTCGCGGAGGACGTCCGGGGTGAGCCCGGAGGAGACGGAGTCGCCGATCCAGGTGACGTTCGAGCCGTCCACGTCCACAACGTCGCTGCCAGCCCCCTCGGCACTGCCGAACGCGGAATTTCCGGAGTCATCCTGTGAGGACGACTGACCGGCGACGTAGACGATGCCGAGGATGACGGCGAGGGCGACGGCGATCGCGGCGATGACCGCGATGATCGTCCTGGATGAGTTCTGCTTCTGCTCTTCTGTTTTCATGCCCCGAATGGTCGCAAGCGGGGCATATCGTCAGCGTTAAGAAAAAACCCTACGAAAGGTTTATGTCCGAGGACGACAGTCCGCCGCCGTACTGGGTGTCGTCGGACTCGCCGTCGACCGAGGTGGAGCGGGCGGAACCGTAGGCCCTGGCATCGGACTCGCCGTACACGGTCCCGTCGTCGACGTGGATCACGGACAGGGAGCTCGCGCTACCCTCGCCGCCGTTGCCTTCGCGGTAGGTGTCGTCGCGTCCGATCGCGCCGTAGTTCTTCGCACGTACCGCCTCACGAACGTCCTGTCCCTTGTCGATGATGCCGACGATCGTCTTGATGACGAAGGACGGGATGTGGCTTCCGCCAGCGGTTCCCATCCCCAGCATCGGGGTGCCGTCCTCGAACACGATCACCGGTGACATCGACGTCTTCGGGCGGATGCCGGGCGCGCGCTGGTTCATCTCGTCGTTGGAGACGGTGAAGTTCCTCATCGAGTTGTTGAGGAAGTAGCCGTTCTCCACCTTGCCGGTGCCGAAGTGCTGGGAGATGGTGGTCGTCATCGCGGCGAAGTTTCCGTCGCCGTCACGGACAGTGATCTGGGTGGTGCCTTCCTCCTCGTGGTCACGGTAGGTGCCTTCCTCGCCGTCGACCGGGTCGGGCTCGATGTCCTCCAGGCTGTCTTCGGAGTCGATCCGGTCCGCCTGCTCCTCCAGATGCTCCTCGTTGGTCACCAGCTCGTCGACGTAGGCCTCCGACAGCTCGGGGTCGATCTCCGGGTCCTGCATCCAGGTGTTGCCGTTGGCCAACGCGAGTCGCTCGGCCTCGGTGACCACGTGCTTCGTGTTGTCGGTGACCATGTCCTGGTCGAGGTTGTCCAGGATCCCCAGCGCCTCACCGACGATCATCATGCCGGTGCCGGCGTCGCTCGAGCCGCAGACCTCGTTCTCGCGGTAGTCCACGCACAGCGGGTCCTCGGGTTCCAGGTCTCCGGAGATGTCGAGGTCGCGCAGGTAGTCCGCGTAATCCGGGTTGGTTACCTCGTCCCCCTCATCCGGGATGTCGTCGGAGGAGACCTCGGGCCAGGGGATGGCGGTCATGTCGTCGATCCGTCGGTTGATCGCGCTGTTCATCCGTTTGCTGACCTTGAAGCCGTCGTCGGCGAGCTCGGCGATGGGGTCGACGATCTCGTCGAGGTCCATGTCCCCGTAGTCGTCGTGCAGGGTGTTGATGAGTTTCGTCGTCTGCGGGACACCGGTCTTCGTGGAGCTCGTGACGTCATCCGGTGCGGGTGCGGAGGCATTCCATGTCTTCGTCTCGTCGGAGTCGGCGTCGTAGTAGACGGCGACCCCGCCGCCACCGGGGCCCGAGGACTGGGGCTCGGTGAGGCCCATGGTGAACTGTGCAGCGGCGACGGCGTCCGCCGCCGAGCCGCCCTCCAGCAGGGTGCGGCAGGCGATGTCGGATGCGTAGGGGTCCGGGGTGGCCACCACCGCTTCGTCCGTCGACCCGTCTGCTGAGTAGGACTGGGACACCTCGTCCGAGTCATCGCAGGACTGCTCCGTGGGGAAACCGTTGGCCTTGTTCTGGACAGGGTCTTCCAGTGGGTTCTCCGGGACCGGCACAAAGCCGTCCAGGGAGCCATCCACCGAGCCTCCTGCAGGATTGTCCGCGGAGCTGTCCGTGGGCAGCTCGGTCTGGGCGACGGAGGGGCTGACCATGGCTCCGGACAGGAAGAGTCCAGCCACGGTCAGTGAGGCGATCATGTGAGGGGTGCGCTTCACCGGACACTCTCTTTTCACTTGACGTCAGAGTAGGAGATGAGTTTTCCATCGAGAATGTTAACCCATCAGACGGTTAAGGGTGTGGGTGATATATTTCACTCCCCGAAGCGGGTCCAAAGCGCGATTCCTTGGGTGCCGGACACCAGATGTCCACCAGATCGTCGCCGGATCCCTGGTCCGACCGGGTTTTCCGGCGGTACGCGGTGGGCCGCACCCCGTGCTCGCGGAGGAACGCCGAGCTCAGCGCGTAGGAGTTCGAGTACCCGACGTCACGGGGTCAGGACGGCGGACCGCGCGGAACCGTCGGACCGCTCGTCGGCCTCGCCGTACACCGTCCCGCCGGCCACGGAGATCACGCTCAGCGAGCTCGTCGAGCCGCCGCCGTCCACCTCGGTGAAGGTCTCGTCGCGACCGATCGCCCCGTAGTTCTCCGCGTCCACCGCATCGCGTGCGGACAGGCCCTGGTCGAGCATGCCGACAATGGTCTTGATCAGGTAGGACGGGATCTGACTGCCGCCGGCCGACCCCAGGGCCAAGGTCGGTTCCCCGTCGTCGAACACGACCAGGGGAGTCATGGACGTCTTCGGACGCACCCCGGCGGCGCGCTGGTTGGTCTCCGTGGACGAGATGCTGAAGTTCCGCAGCGAGTTGTTCAGGAAGTAGCCGTCCTGCATCTCTCCGGAGCCGAAGTGCTGGGACAGCGTGGTGGTGATGCTGGCGATGCTCCCTTCGCCGTCGCGGACGGTGATCTGGGAGGTGCCCTCCTCCCGGTTGCGCAGGTAGGTGCCGTCGGTGCGGTTGATTTGGTTGGGTTCGATGTGCCCCAGCGTGGCGTCCGGGTCGACCCGTTCAGCCTGCCGTTTCAGGTGTCCCGGGTCGGTGACCAGGGTGTCCACGTAGGCTTTCGCCAGTTCCGGGTCGACCTTCGGGTCCTGCATCCAGGTGTTGCCGTTGGCCAGGGCGAGACGTTGTGCCTCGGTGACGACGTGGGACGGGTCGCCGCCCATGTCGTCCGGGTCGATGTTGTCGAGGATCCCCAGTGCTTCGCCCACGACCATCATGCCGGTGCCGGGGGAACTTGAGCCGCAGACCTCCCGGTCGCGGTAGTCGACGCAGAGGGCGGCCTCCGAGCGGATTCGGTCGGGGATCTCGAGGGTACGCAGGTACTCCGCGTACTCCGGGTTCGTCACCGTGTCACCCGGTTCCGGCAGCTCGGTGGGGGAGACCTCCGGCCACGGCAGGTCGGTGATCACGTCCATTCGACGGTCGAGCGCACCCGCGAACCGCGGACTCACCTGGAAGCCCTCGTCGCCGAGGTCGGCGACCGGGGTGAGGACCTCCTCGAACTCCAGACTCCCGTACTTCTCCTGCATCGTGTGCATCAGCGTCGCTGTTTTCGGGACGCCCGTCCGGTTGCGGGAGTCGAGCTTCCTGGGGGCCGGTACCGAGGCGTTCCACGTGCGCAGATCCTCGGTGGCGGCGTCGTAGTAGACGGCGACCGCGCCGCCGCCGGGACCCGAGGACTGTGGCTCGGTGAGCCCCAGGGTGAACTGTGCTGCGGCGGCGGCATCCGCCGCCGTCCCCCCGTACATCAACGTCCGGCACGCGACGTCCGACGCATAGGGGTCGGGCGTGACGACCACAGCGTCCTCAATCGTTCCCTCCGCCGAGAGGGTCCGCGATGCCTCGTCGGAGTCGGTGCAGGCCTGCTCGGACCGCGCGAACAGTTTGCCCGCCCCCGGGGACCACGGTCCGGAGTTTGCGTCGGCGCAGGCGACGAGTGAACCGGTCGCCAACGTCCCGACCAGCGCCAGCACTGCCGTCCGGATCGGGAAGCGCTTCATGGGAAGCACCTCCTTACGACATCCCTTGGGCGTAGGGGTAAGGGTATGGTTACCGGTTCGAAAAAGGAAATCTGCGGCCCGGACTGCTACCCGCGGATGCCCTGGAACGCCGCCAGCGCCTCCTCCCGGGACTGCTGGAGGTCGACGATCGGTGTCCTCAGGACGGGGTCCGCGGTGTCCCCGGAGTCGCCGTCCTCGTCATTCCCCCGCAGCCACCGGGTCACGTAGCTGCCGTCAGGGTCGAACCGGCGGGCCTGGGTCACCGGGTTGAAGATGCGGAAGTAGGGGGCGGCATCGTCGCCGCACCCGGCGACCCACTGCCAGTTGAAGGGGTTGGACGCTGCGTCGGCGTCGACGAGGGTCTCCCAGAACCATTCCTCGCCGTGGCGCCAGTGGATCTGCAGGTTCTTCGTCAGCAGACTCCCGACCACCATGCGGACCCGGTTGTGCATCGTCCCGGTCTCCCACAGTTGCCGCATCCCGGCGTCGACCAGCGGGATACCTGTGGTCCCGGAACGCCACGCAGCGAGGTCGCGGTGGAGATCATCCTCGACGGTCGGACGGCGCGGGTCCGGTGACCCGGGACCCGACCAGCGGGCGGCGTCGTTCTCGTCAGGATCCCACTCCCACGGAAAACCGTCGAACTGCCGCCGCACATTGGTGATGTGCAGGTCGGGACGCTCGTGCAGCCGGTGCCAGGCGAAGTCCCGCCACAGCAGCTCGGAACGGAAGGAGACGGCGTCCGGAGGGGACAGGACGTCCTCGACCTCGGACCAGGCTCGGCGGACACTGATCTCACCGAACCTGAGATGGGGCGACAGTCCACTCGTGGCCTCCCGGTCGGTCCGGTCCCGGTCCGTGTCGTAGTCGAGGGACCCGTCCGGCTCCGACAGCCGGTCCAGGAAGGCGCCGTACCGTCGTCGGGCTGCTTCTTCACCGGGCTCGCAGTGCTTTGCGAGCGAGGCGGTCCACGCCGGTTCGGTGGGGTTTACCGTGGTCAGGTCGGGGGAGACCACGCTGTCGCGCACCTCTGCCGGCAACGAGTCGACGGCGCCCTGCCATTCCGACTGGGAGAGGCTCCGCGATGTCCGCTTCAGCCCTCTCAGCGGGTCTACGGAGCGTGTGTCGATCCCCGGATCCACCTGTGTGGCGGCGGCTGTCGCGAACGGGGTGAACACCTTGTACGGCTCGCCCTGCCCGGTGAGGACGTCCCCTGGCTCGGTGAGAAGGAAGCCCGCGTGGTCACTGACGCCGACACCCTGCTTCTCCAGAGTGCCTGCCACCCGGTCGTCCACCTCGTGGAGCGGCACGTGGTACCGACGGTGCCAGGTGGCCCCACCTGCACCGGTTCGTCCGGCGATGTCGGGGACGATGTCCACCGGGTCGCCCGCTCGAAGCAGCAGCGGGATCCCGCGTTGCGCCAGGCTGGTCGCCAGCGCCGCGACGCTGCGTCCCCACCACCACCGCGCGGCCGCACCCATGGCACGGACACCGGTGTGGTCCGGGTCCTCGTCGACGATGAGGCCGATCACCGGCCCGCGGTGGACCGCCCATGCCAGTGCATCATGATCGGTGGTACGGAGATCGTCACGAAACCATACGAGTGTCGGGGGAGTTCTATTCATTGGTGCCAACCCTAACACCATATAGCTCACCGAGTTAGCTAGTTTGCGGGGAATCACTTTCCGGTTCTTCGGTGTCCTCCGCGAAGACATCGGCCATCGCGTCCAGGAAGTCGATGATCTCGCGCCGGGCCGAGGGGGACACCTGACGTGCCGCCTGCATCATCCTCTCGTGCATGGGGCCCAGCACATCGGACATCTCGTCCCGGGAAAGGGAGGTCACCGTCAATGTCACCGACCGTCGGTCACTGGGGTGGCTGGTGCGCACGACGTGGCCGGACCGGGTGAGACGGTTGAGCAGCTTCGCGGTCGCCGCCGTCGAGATCTGCAGGGCCTCGGAAAGGTCGCGAGCAGTGAAGACGTCCCCCGCGCGCTCGGCGGCAAGGATCAGACGAACGGCCTCCATGTCGGTGGCGTTGAGTCGCATCCGGTCGCTCATCCGCTGCCGCATGTCATGGTCGGCGCCCCGGAACCGACGCAGGGCCTCGAGAAGCTCCACGTTGGGGTCGCGCCCGTCGTACCAGTAGTCGGTCTGCATCGTCATCTCATCCACTAGTGTCACCGTCCAGCGTGGACAGCGTACTAGACGCTGCGCATCACCGGCGGAATTTCGGTCGCAATATGCCGTGGCAGGATCTTCATTTCAGTGCTCATGTCGAACGGTAATTACTCCGGGGAAATTCACAGGAATTGAAATGTCCGTAGCATCGGAAGAATGTCATTACTGCAACCGCAGCCATTCTTCCACCACACCTACCTCCCGGTCTCCGCCGACACTGCCTGGGACTGGCACACCCGCCCGGGCGCAGTGGTCAGGCTGACACCCGGCATCGCGAGGATGACGGTCACCGGCGAAGCGGACAACCTCCGCGACGGCACCACGACCTTCCGGCTCCCGGGCGGCGTCACCTGGCGCGCACGGCATCAGTCCGAGGAGTTCGAGGACGGCCGCAGATTCACGGACGTCCTGGAGTCCACGCCGCGGACTCCCCTGAACACGGTCGTCACCTGGCGCCACCAGCACGAGATCGACCCGACCGACAGCGCGTCCTGCACAGTCACCGACACGATCACCGCCAACGTTCCGGACGCACTGCTGTCGCGGATCGCGAACTACCGCGACCGTCAGCTCACCGCTGATCTCCGCCGGCTGGAGGAGACGCGGCACTGGGACAGCTCGCCGTTGACCATCGCGGTCACCGGGGCCACCGGAACCGTCGGAACTCAACTGGTGGCGATGCTGCAGACCGCAGGGCACACCGTGATCTCCCTGTCGCGGACGGCGAAGCCAGGAGGACGTGTCTGGGATCCGAAGTCGCCGGCCGATGACCTCCTCGACGGGGTGGACGTCGTGGTGCATCTGGCAGGTGCACCGATCGCCGGACGCTTCACCGACAGTCACCGCAAGGCGGTCCGTGAGTCCCGGGTCGGCCCCACCTACAAGCTCGCCGAGCTCGCCGCCGAGACTCCCGGAGTCACGACCTTCATCTGCGCCTCGGCCGTCGGCTACTACGGGGCGGACCGACCCGAGGCCGTCACCGAGGAGTCCGCACCGGGTACCGGTTTCCTCGCCGGGGTCGTCTCCGACTGGGAGGATGCCTGCCAG
Source organism: Candidatus Corynebacterium avicola (assembly GCA_019114135.1). Lineage (GTDB taxonomy): Bacteria > Actinomycetota > Actinomycetes > Mycobacteriales > Mycobacteriaceae > Corynebacterium > Corynebacterium avicola. Next base: position 3,548 of record DXGC01000017.1, on the reverse strand, counting down.
CCGGCCCGCGACGCTGGCCTGAGGGTGGCGAACATCCGCACCGGCCTTGTGCTGGCCGGGGGCTCGCCGCTGCTGACTCTGCTGGGGGCCTCGTCCCGGATCGGAGGTGGGCCCCTCGGAAGCGGCGGGCAACACTTCCCCTGGGTGGCCGTCGACGACCTGGTGGACATCTACCACCGGGCCGTCGTCGGCCCCGACCTGTCGGGGCCGGTGAATGCGGTGGCTCCGGAGGAGATCACTCAGGCGGACTTCGCAGCGGTCCTCGCGGACCTGCAGGCGCTGCGGATCCCCTTCGCCCTCCCTGTTCCTGCCCTGGGGCCGCAGGTGCTCCTCGGACGCGAGGGCGCCGAGGAGCTCGCCCTCGCTGACCAGCACGTGCTCTGCGACAGGCTGAGCCGCGCCGACCACCGCTTCAGGTTCACCACGGTCCGTGAGGCACTGCGGCACGAGTTGGCATTGAAATGACTCCAGGATTAGTACCAATTATTGCTAACTAGGTTAGGTAACGTAGTATCGGCGCGAGACTGACATTCATCACCTCGCGTCCCTGATCGCATTTCCGGAACCGCCGCGTCCGCGCGTAGGGGACATACCCACCATGAAAGGGTGGTGTCCTTGCGCACCGACGAAAATCCGACCTTTGATGGCCCTTCCGGTTTTAGAGTGCATTGATCTTGGCCTGGAGTCCTCCGGAGTGGATCAGTGACCGCAAGATGTAGTGGGTCAGATTTCTGAAACCCAGTGCGATGCCGCGCAGATGTTCCAGGCGTCCGTTGATCGCTTCGACCGGCCCGTTGGACACACCGTGGTCGAAGTAGGCCAGGATCTCGTGTCGGCGTTTCCACGTCGTTCTGCCCAACTGCCCCAGCTCTTGGACCCCTGTTGGTAGGCCGGTGCGGATCCGACACAGCACCTTGTACATCCAACGTTTCCCGATCTTCTTGTTCGGATGCCCGTACGCGGCGATGATGTCCTGATAGATGTGGTGAGTCACGTCCACCGCGGCGTGGTCTTCGACCGCCAACACAGTGTTCAGCTTGGTGAGTTGTTTCTCGGTCAGCAGTTCCATCCGGGTCAGCATGATCCGCCGGATCCCGTACAACGGATCCCCGGACCTGCCGCGATGCCCACACGTGGCCTGCTGGATCCGCTGCCGGGTCTTGGTCAGTTTGTCCGCTGCCAGATGCACGACATGGAAGGGGTCCATGACCTTCTTCGCCTGTGGCAGCTGCTCACCAGTGGCGGTGTGGTAGCCGGCGAACCCATCCATCGACACGACCCTGACCCGGTCCCGGAAAGTCTGGTCCCGATCTTTCAACCAGCGGCGCAGCACCTCGGCCGACCGGCCCGGGACCATATCCAACAACCGTGCTGGGCCGGTGCCATCCACGTTGGGAGTCAGGTCCACGATCACGGTGACGAAACTAGGATCCCCTTGGCCACGGCGGTGTTTCCACTTGTGTTCATCCACCCCAAGGACCCGTACCCCGGCCAGATGGTTCGGATCGCCGTAGACCAGCTCACGGGCCTGGTCCAGGGCGACCTGGTTGACGGTGTCCCACCCGATGTCCAGCGACTTCGCGATCGCGGCGACACTCATCCGGTCAATGGCCAGACGTTGCAGGATCCAGCGGGTGCATCGTAGGGTCATCTTCTGTTTTGGTGGTGCGCAGTCGAGTTGCTGTTGGAAGATCCGCGTCCTGCACTCAGGGTTCGTGCAGGTGAACCGGGGTAGTTGAACCCGCAGGCGGGTCGGGTGTCCGACCACGGGCAGATCCACGAGTTGGCGGGTGACGTGGTCACGGCCCCGTCCTGGTTGCCCGCAGGACGGGCACGTCGGGTCCTGGTGGACGGGTTGGCAGGTGATCCACGTGTGGTGGTCGTCGATCGCGGCCCCGGTGATCGTCAGTCCGAGTTCCACGGTCCGGATGATGGTGTCGGCGACTAGAGACGTAGAATCGGGCATAGGTCCTCGGTGTGATGAATGGTTGGAAGTGGGACACCTTGATCGGTACGTGGGCCACCGCTGGCCTGGGCCGGAAGCTGCCGGCAATAGCCCTCACCTTTAAATCACGTCGGGAACACCGCCAACTAGGCAGCCGCTTCCTTCCTGCGCAGTGAAGGCCTCAGCCTGAAAGTGCAGACGACCTCTGGCAACGACGCCACCCCATGTCGAAGTTAGTTCAGCAACAGCTGTATAGTTCAGCACATGCTGACTATTGCTTCTCGTCTAGACGTGATGAACCGGTTGGGTCGGGCCATGGCGGATCCGACTCGTTCCCGCATTCTCCTGGCGCTGCTGGAGGGGCCGGCCTACCCGGCCGCTCTCGCCCAGGATCTGGAACTGACGCGCTCGAACGTGTCGAACCATCTCGCCTGCCTGAGGGACTGCGGAATTGTTGTCACCGAACCGCAGGGGCGACAGACCCGCTACGAGATCGTTGATGCTCATCTGGCGCAGGCGTTGAACGCGTTGCTGGATATCACCCTGGCCGTCGATGACAACGCCGAATGCATCGACGCCGGATGCGCCGTACCTGGGTGTGTCACTGGACAGGAGAGTGCGTAGTGGTAACCGGTCTACTGTCGGCGATTGGTCTGTTTATCGCCACCAATATCGACGACATCATCGTGCTCTCGCTGTTTTTTGCCCGCGGGGCGGGGCAAAAAGGGACCACGCTTCGGATTCTGGCTGGTCAGTACCTCGGCTTCATGGGCATCCTCGCGGCCGCAGTCCTGGTCACGCTGGGGGCAGGAGCATTCCTACCTGCTGAGGCGATCCCGTACTTCGGACTAATTCCCCTGGCCCTGGGACTATGGGCGGCCTGGCAGGCCTGGCGAAGCGATGATGACGACGATGATAATGCGGAGATCGCCGGGAAAAAGGTGGGTGTGCTGACCGTCGCCGGTGTGACGTTTGCCAACGGTGGCGACAATATCGGCGTCTACGTCCCGGTCTTCCTCAACGTGGACACTGCCGCCGTCATCATCTACTGCATCGTTTTCCTCGTCCTGGTGGCAGGCCTGGTCCTGCTGGCAAAGTTCGTGGCCACCCGCTCGCCCATCGCAGAAGTCCTTGAGCGCTGGGAGCACGTGCTGTTCCCGATCGTCCTGATCGGCCTGGGCATCTTCATCCTCGTCAGCGGCGGCGCCTTCGGCCTTTAATAAGCCCATCCCGAGCGCCCGGGTGGCCTATCCAGGTGTTGCCATCGGCGTCGACTGAACCGCCATTCGAAGCCGCGGAAAAACCGCCAAACGAAGCTGCAAGTCACAGCCTCCACGCTTCTTCTTTCGTTTCTTGCCGCTTTTCTTGGATGGAGGGGGCGACTCTACGCGGAAAATATAGCTTGCCTCTTCTTCACACCAAGTTCCATCAGGTGCTGCATGCCCACTAAAATGAGTTTCCCCAAGGTAAACGGCTCTTCCGGATCTGGGGTGCGTGGCCGGGATGAGGTACCAAGTATGAGGATCGGGACCCACCACAAGATGTAGGGGTCCCCGGTGTGAAGATGAAAGCTCCTACACAACCATCTTTCGCCCCGAGGACC
>DXGC01000016.1 GCA_019114135.1 Candidatus Corynebacterium avicola | reverse complement strand
GCACGGTGGACATCGTCATCGGCACCCACCGCCTGCTGGCCACCGGTGTGCAGTGGAAGAACCTCGGGCTGATCGTCGTCGACGAGGAGCAGCGGTTCGGTGTGGAGCACAAGGAACACATCAAGTCGCTGCGCACCCACGTCGACGTGCTGACCATGTCCGCGACACCGATTCCGCGCACCCTGGAGATGTCCATGGCCGGGATCCGGGAGATGTCGACCATCCTCACCCCGCCGCAGGACCGGCACCCCGTGCTGACCTACGTCGGTACCCAGGACGACAAGCACGTCGCCGCGGCCATCCGTCGAGAACTGCTGCGCGACGGCCAGGTGTTCTACGTCCACAACAAGGTGAAGACCATCGAGGACGCCGCCTCGAACATCCGGCAGCTCGTCCCCGAGGCACGCGTGGTCGTCGCCCACGGGCAGATGAGCGAGGAACAGCTGGAGACCACGGTGCAGGGCTTCTGGGACCGTGAGTTCGACGTCCTGGTGTGCACCACGATCGTGGAGACCGGCCTGGACATCGCCAACGCCAACACCCTGATCGTCGAGAACGCCCACCACATGGGCCTGTCCCAGCTGCACCAGCTGCGCGGCCGGGTGGGACGTTCCCGCGAACGCGCCTACGCCTACTTCCTCTACCCCAGGGGCGTGACCCTCACCGAGACCTCCTACGACCGGCTGACCACCATCGCCCAGAACAACGACCTGGGGGCCGGCATGGCGGTCGCCACGAAGGACCTGGAGATGCGCGGTGCCGGAAACGTGCTCGGTGCCGAGCAGTCCGGACACATCGCCGGGGTCGGTTTCGACCTCTACGTCCGACTGGTCGGGGAGGCCGTGGAGGCCTTCCGTGCGATGGCCGACGGGGAGACCGTCGACGGGACGGACTCGGCGGAACGTCGGGAGATCCGCATCGACCTTCCGGTCGACGCACACATCCCGGTGACCTACATCGCCAGCGAACGACTGCGCCTGGAGGCCTACCGGAAGCTGGCCGAGGCCGGGGACGACGATGCCGTCGACAGTGTCCTCGACGAGCTCCGGGACCGCTACGGTGAGATCCCCGAGGAGGTGTCCCGACTGGCCGTGATCGCCCGGCTGCGGATGATCTGCCGCGACCTCAACATCACCGAGGTGATCCAGACCGGGTCGAAGATCACCTTCTCGCCGATCACCCTGCCGGAGTCCGGGGTGGTGCGGCTCAAGCGGTTGTTCCCCGCGGCGATGTACCGTCCGACACCCAAGACGGTGCTGGTCCCGGTGCCGAAGCAGGGTTCCGGGATGCGGGCCGTCGCGCTGCGCGACATGGACCTGGTGCAGTGGTGTGCCAACGCCATGACCGACCTGGCCGGGGTGCCGCGTCGGGACGTGCTCGGGAACTCCGCAGGACTCGCGGAGAGGTAACTCGCTGTGAACTGACTGTGAACCGGTACACTGACCGGCATGTCAGTCGTGCTACTGGATCCCAGGTTCCCCGCGATGCTGCCTGTCGAGGCGGTGCCGCTGCTCGGTGATGATGTCTGCTACTCCGAAGAGGTCCCGGTGCGCATCCGCTGGGTCATCGCTGATCTCGGCGGGCACACCCTCGACGACGCCGAGGTCCTGGTCACCACCGACCTCGACAACGAGGCGGTCGCCGTGCGCCTGGAGAAGGGGGAGGACCTGATCAAGGCCCCGAGCCTGCTGGTGCACATGGAGCCCGACCGGGAGCTGGAGTCCGCGTCCGGTCGCGGTGCGGACGGTGCGGAGGGCGTCGACGCTGACGGCATCGATTCTGCTGCCGGTGACGCGACTGCCGCTGCTGCCGCGGGTGCCGCGAGTGCCGCCGGTGAAGCTGGTCCGGACTACTCCGGAGGCGGGATCGTGGACGGTGAGATCGTTGGCACGGACGATCACACCGCCGCGGTTGCCGGTGTGCGACGCACCGCCCGGACCGAGGTGCCGTCCTCGGTGATCGACGAGATGGAGGACGCCGTCGCGGTGATGACCCGCGCGCTGCGTCAGGGTGCCTGGGAGCAGTCGCAGACCCACGCCAGCCTGCTGGCGTACCTGCGGGAGGAGACCGAGGAACTGGCCGAGGTCATCGGTTCTGCCGAGTCCGGCGAGTCCGGGGAGTCCGAGGAGAACATTGACCAGCAGGAGCTGTGCAAGGAGCTCTCCGACATCCTGCTGCAGGTGCTGTTCCACGCCGAGATCGCCAACCGTCGCGGCTCCTTCGACATCGGCCATGTCGCCGGTGCCTTCGTGGCGAAGATGCGATCGCGGGCTCCGTACCTGTTCGAGGACGTGGAGCGTCCGGTGGGCGTCGAGGAGCAGGAGCGGCTGTGGGCCGAGGGCCGCGTGGCCGAGGGGAAGGCCCCGTACAAGGAGGCCCCGGCCGTTGCGCCGGCCCAGTCGACCGGGCAGCCTGGGCAGGGCGAGCAGTCCGATCAGGCCGACATCTGGGGCGACGGAGCAGGGGATCCGTCGTCCTCCGTGGATTCGGCGGGAGCCGCGGCGCCTGCTGGTGCCGCAGGGGCTGCTTCGGCTGCCCCGGCTGCCGCGGGTGCACATTCTGCGGCACCGGCCGGTTTCTCGGCACTGGAGGCCGCAGAACAGGTCATCGCACTGGCACGGGAGAACGGCCTGCACGACGCCGATATCCCGACCGACATCCGGTTCCCGATGGTGGGGCTGGAGCGCGACGGCGTCGGTGACGCCGACAACCGTCTGTTCGGTGCGGTGGAGGCATTCCGCCGGGAGCTGGAGTTCCGCTTCGAGCCTGCGCCTTCCGAGAACACCGCCGTTGAGAACACCGAAGTTGAGAACACCGTCGTAGAGGGCGACGGGGCCGTGGATGCGGAGACCGACAGTGCCGCGTCCGACGACACCCCTTCCGAGGACTCAGCTGACCGCTGGGGCGCGTAGCCGCGACACGGCGGTGGTGACCAGACCCTCGCGGGGGCCGAAGAGGTAGACCAGGGTGAAGATCCCGGCCTGCACCAGGACGATGGCACCGCCGGTGGAGACGTCCAGGTAGAAGCTCAGCCAGATGCCTATGACGGAACTGCACCATGCCACGGCCGGGGCGATGAGCATCATCCGGTTGATCCGACGGGTCAGCAGGTAGGCGGTCGCACCCGGGGTGATCAGCAGCGCGACGACCAGGATCACGCCGACCGCCTGCATGGCGGCGACGACGACCAACGCAAGACTGACCATCACCGACCAGCGGATCACACCGGTGTGCATGCCGACCATGCGGGCATGGTCCGGGTCGAAGGCCCAGGCGGTGATGTTCCGGCGCATGACCAGCATCAGAACTAGGGCGAGGGCGCCGAAGATCAGCACCTGGTGGAGGGAATCCTCCGAGATGCCGAGGATGTTGCCGAACAGGATCTCCTGCAGGTTCGTGCCGGCAGGTGTCACCGAGATCAACACCAGACCGAGGGCGAACAAGGCGGTGAAGATCACCCCGATCGCGGTGTCTCCCTTCAACGTGGTGCGTTGACCGATCGTCCCCACCAGGCCCACCGCGGCCAGGGCGGCGACCAGGGCGCCGATGGCGAAAGGCCAGCCCAGGATGTAGGAGACGACCACGCCGGGCAGGACGGCGTGGGAGACGGCGTCACCCATCAGCGACCAGCCGATGAGCACCAGCCAGCAGGACAGGAGTCCGGCGATGACGGCGGTGACTGTGGCGACCACCAGGGCACGCTGGATGAAGCCGTAGGTCAGGGGCTCGGTGATCCAGAAGATGTCCATCAGGCTGCCTCCCGTCCCGGTCCGTGTCCCGGCTCCTGCCCCGTGTTCTCTACGGTAGGTGTGCCGGGGTGGCTGAACGTGGCCATGAGGTTCTCGGTCGTCATGACCTCGTCCGGCACACCGTGGGCGACGATCGTGCGCTGCAGCATGGTCACCGTGTCGCACAGCTGCGGCACCGACGCCAGGTCATGGGTGGAGATTAGGACGCAGCGACCGTCGTCGGCCAGCGAGCGCAGCAGTGTGGAGATGGTCTCCTGGCTGACGGTGTCCACCCCGGCGAAGGGTTCGTCCAGCAGGATGGTGCCGGCGTCCTGTGCCAGCCCACGGGCGACGAAGGCACGCTTCTTCTGCCCGCCGGAGAGCTGGCCGATCTGGCGGTCGGCCAGGTCGGTGAGGTCGGTGCGTTCCAGGGCCTCGGCCACGGCGGCCCGGTCAGCAGGACGGGGCCGTTTCAGCAGTCCCATGTGCCCGTAACGGCCGGTCAGCACCACGTCACGCACGCTCACCGGGAAGTTCCAGTCCACCTTCTCGGACTGGGGAACGTATGACACGCTGCGGTATTCTCCACCGTGGGCGCCTTCGGCGGTGCCGGTGGCCGGACGAATCAGCCCGGCGATGGTGTTGAACAGGGTGGACTTTCCGGACCCGTTCATGCCGATGAGGCCGTGGACCTGACCGTCCGGGAGGCTGAGCGAGACATCCTGCAGGGCGTGGACGGCGCCGTAGTGGACCGACACATTCTTCACTTCGATACTCATGACTGGCCTCCCAGGCCGTCGACGATGGTGTCGGTGTCGTGGCGGATCAGGTCGAGGTAGGTCGGTGCGTCCCCGTCGGCGTCCGTCAGGGAGTCGACGTAGAGGGTGCCGCCGTCGGCTGCGCCGCTGTCCCGGACCAGCTGCTCCTTCGGGCCGGTGTCGACGGTGGACTCGCAGAAGACCGCCGGGACGTCGTTGTCCTTGACGAAGGACGCGGCATCGCGGATCTGCGACGGGGTGATCTGCTCGTCGGAGTTCACGGCCCAGATGTAGCTCTCGGTCAGATCGGCGTCCCGTGCCAGGTAGCTGAAGGCGCCCTCGCAGGTCTGCAGTGCCCGCTGGTTCTCCGGAAGGTGGGACAGGCCGTCCTCGAGGGTCGACTGGACGTCATCGAGCTCGGCCTTGTAGGCCTCGGCGTTGTCCCGGAAGGCGTCGGCGTCCTCGGGGGAGTGCTCGGCGAAGGCGTCGGCGATGTTGTCGACGTAGGTCTTGACCAACTGCGGGCTCATCCAGGCGTGCGGGTTCGGGTCGTCCGACCCCTCGATCGGGATCGGATCGATGCCCTCGGTGACGGTGACCCGGGTGGCGTCGGAGTCCGCGGTGAGCTTGTCGAGCCAGTTCTCGAGCCCCAGGCCGTTGCTGAGGATGATGTCGGCGTCGACGGCGGAGCGGATGTCGCCGGGGGTGGGGTCGTACCCGTGGACCTCGGCACCCGGGCGGGTCAGTGATTCGACGGTGAGGTGGTCACCGGCGACCTCCTGGGCGATGTCGGCGACGATCGTGAACGTGGCCAGGACGTCCGGGCTGTCTGAGCCTGCGCCGCCGGCGCCGTCACCGGAGCAGGCGACCAGCGACGTTGCCGTGGTGACGGCGACGATCGCGGCGGTCGGACGAAGAGGGGAGCGGTTGATCATGGTCGGGGCCAGTTCTCCTAGTTGTGACACTAAAGTTCAATATCCCGAACTCTACTCGTTAAAGCGTTGAACACCCAACCGACAACGCGGACGCGCGCCGGGGTTGGGGTACACTCACCTGCATGCATGTCTCCGATCTCCCCGACCGGTCGCAGGACTACCTCAAGAAGATCTACGATCTGCAGGACTGGGGCCAGGGTGGGGCGTCCCTCTCGGAACTCGCCGAGGAACTGGGGCAACGCCGTTCGACCGCGTCCGAAGCGGTCAAGAAGCTCGCCGCCGACGGGCTCGTCCACCATGCGCCGTACGGGGACATCACCCTCAGCGAAGGCGGGCTGGCCTATGCACTGCAGATGGTTCGCCGGCACCGGCTGATCGAGACCTACCTGCTGCGTGAACTGGGCTACGGCGTGGACGAGGTCCATGACGAGGCGGAGATCCTGGAGCACGCGGTCTCCGACACTTTCATCGCCCGGATCGACGCCGTCATGGGGTACCCCACCCGTGACCCGCACGGTGACCCGATCCCGGACGCTTCCGGGCGGGTCGCCGTCCCACCGACGGTCCCGATGTCCGAGGTCAAGCCCGGTCGACGCGTCCTCGTCGACCGGATCAGCGACCGCGACCCGGCGCTGCTGCGCTACCTGCAGGACAACGGCATCACCCCGGGCGTCCACGTCGACGTCGCCGACCGTCCCTACCCCGACATGGCCGTGCTGACCGTCGAGGGTGAAGACGTCCAGGTGTCGGTCGCCTCCCTGTCCGGCATCCTCTGCCGGACGGACGGGGCTCAGGAAGGGACCCAGGACGGGGTCCAGAACGAGATGCCGGGCGAGGCCCCCGCGTGACCGAGGCCTACGACCGCCCCAGCGCCGGCGGCGGCTGTGCACGGTTGCTCGGCCTGGTGGTCACCGTCCTGCTCGTCGTCGTCCTCGTCGGTGTGTTCATGGTCAACGAGGAGAAGGAGGACGAGCCGGCCGAGCGCGTCCCGGTACCGGACGACGTGCCCCCGGCGGCCGCCGCACGCGTCCACGACGTGCCCGCGATGTCCCAGAAGTTGTCCATTCCCGAGGACTACCTCGAGGGCTATGCCGCCGGTGCGGCCGTCGCGGCCGACGAGATGCCGCAGTGCCACATCACCTGGAACACCCTCGCCGGCATCGGCTACGTCGAGTCCCACCACGGGACCTACGGCGGCGGGACGAACGGGGACCCGATCATCGGGCCCCGGCTGGACGGCTCCGGTGAGTTCATGAAGGTGCCCGACACCGACAACGGTGAGATCGACGGCGACACCGAGTACGACCGTGCGGTGGGGCCGATGCAGTTCCTGCCCGACTCCTGGCGGCTCTACGGTGCCGACGGGGACCCGCACGACATCGCCGACGCTGCGGCAGCGTCGGCGCGCCTGCTGTGCACCAGCAACGGCGCCGAGCGTGACATGTCCACCCCGGAAGGGTGGAGTGAGGCTCTGCACAGCTACAACCGCTCCGAGCAGTACATGATCGACGTGCGCGATGCCGCGGCCAACTACGCGCTCGGACAGTCGGCGGGGTAGTCGGGGTAGTTGGGCCACAAGAGCCCGGCAGGATAGGGCAGAATAGGACTGACACGCGTTCGAGGACTTTGCCGTCCACCTACACAGCCGAGGAGGCTGACGAAGCACATGGCCGAAATCATGCAGATCATCGCCCGCGAAATCCTGGATTCCCGAGGTAACCCCACCGTCGAGGTCGAGGTCGGCCTGGACGACGGCTCGGTAGGCCGCGCCGCCGTCCCGTCCGGAGCATCCACCGGTGTCCACGAGGCCCACGAGCTGCGCGACGGTGGCGACCGCTACCTCGGCAAGGGCGTCCAGGAGGCAGTGAAGAACGTCATCGACGAGATCGACGAGGCCCTCGCCGGCCTCGAGGCCGACGACCAGCGCCTGGTCGACCAGGCCATGATCGAGCTTGACGGCACCCACAACAAGGCGCGCCTCGGCGCCAACGCCATCCTGGGTGTCTCCATGGCCGTTGCCCGCGCCGCCGCCGACTCCGCCGGCCTGCAGCTCTTCCGCTACATCGGTGGGCCCAACGGCCACGTCCTGCCGGTCCCGATGATGAACATCCTCAACGGTGGCGCCCACGCCGACTCCGGTGTGGACGTCCAGGAGTTCATGATCGCCCCGATCGGTGCCGAGACCTTCAGCGACGCCCTGCGCATCGGCGCCGAGGTCTACCACTCCCTGAAGAAGGTCATCAAGGACAAGGGTCTGTCCACCGGCCTGGGAGACGAGGGCGGCTTCGCCCCGTCCGCCGACTCCACCCGTGCCGCCCTCGACCTCATCGACGAGGCCATCACCGCCGCCGGCTACTCGCTGGGCACCGACGTCGCCCTGGCGCTGGACGTCGCCGCCTCCGAGTTCTACGAGGACGGCGCCTACAACTTCGAGGGCGGCAAGCGCACCGCCGAGGAGATGGCCAAGGTCTACGGCGAGCTCGTCGAGGAGTACGCCCTGGTCTCCATCGAGGACCCGCTGCACGAGGACGACTGGGAGGGCTGGGCCAAGCTCACCGCCGAGATCGGCGACAAGGTCCAGCTCGTCGGCGACGACCTGTTCGTCACCAACCCGGAGCGTCTGCGCCGCGGCATCGACGAGGACGTCGCCAACGCCCTGCTGGTCAAGGTCAACCAGATCGGTACCCTCACCGAGACCTTCGACGCCGTCGCCCTGGCCCACAACAGCGGCTACAAGTCGATGATGTCCCACCGTTCCGGCGAGACCGAGGACACCACCATCGCCGACCTGGCCGTCGCCCTGAACTGCGGCCAGATCAAGACCGGTGCCCCCGCCCGCTCCGAGCGCGTCGCGAAGTACAACCAGCTGCTGCGCATCGAGAGCTACCTGGAAGGGGCCGCGGTCTACGCCGGCGCCTCCGCATTCCCGCGGTTCACTGCGAAGTAGTCCGGACTCCACCGGCTAATATCGTCGTTCATGGGAACGAGGGATCGACAGGAGGCGCAGGGCGACCGTCGGGACGGCCGCCAGGTCGGCCTGCCGCGTCCACGGTCGGTGGAGCAACGGGATCGCCGTAACCGGCAGGTCCGTCAGGCGCCAAAGCAGCTCGCCCGCACCTTCGTCGCCCTCCCGAAGAAGATGAACCCGCTGGTGGGACTGGCTGTCCTGCTGGTGATCGTCTTCGTGGCACTCTCGGTCGCCACCCCGCTTCGCAACTACTTCCAGCAGGAGGCGGAGCTCGCCCAGGTCAACGCGAAGATCCAGGACCAGCTGGAGGAGCGTGACCGCCTCGAGGCCGAGCTGGACCGCTACCAGAGCGAGGCCTACATCCGGGAGCAGGCCCGGACCCGTCTGGGTGTCGTCGAGCAGGGGGAGTCGGCGTTCCGCCTGATGGACCCCCGCATCGACGCGTCCTCTCCGTCGAGCCCCGGCACCGATGACTCCGAGGACGAGCCGGATCCGTGGTACACCCAGCTCTGGGGCTCGGTGGCCACCCCGTCGCAGAGCGGTGGGGACGGTTCCGACAGCGACGGGGATGGCGAGGCTGACCCTGATTCCGGTTCTGAGGGCGGGTCCAGTAATCTCCCGATCGACCCGGAACAGCCGGAGGAGCCCGCCCAGGAGGGCGATCCCGAGGTGCAGCGTGAGCTGCAGGACCAACAACAGCAGCAACAGCAGGGAGCACAGTGATGGCCGTCAGCCAGGCCGACAAAGAGATCATGTCCAAGCAGCTCGGACGCCAGATTCGTGGTGCTCTCGAGGTGTCCTACCGCACCCCTGACGGCCAGCCTGCCGTGGTGAAGACCGCACCGAAGCTGCCGGACGGCACTCCGTTCCCCACGCTGTACTACCTCACCGACCCGCGGCTGACCGCCGAGGCGTCCCGCCTCGAGGTGGCCGGCGTCATGCGCACCATGCAGGCACGGCTGGGGACCGACGAGGAGCTTGCCGCCGACTACCTCGCGGCCCACGAGCACTACCTCGCCGAGCGCAACGCCATCGAGTCCCTGGGGACCGACTTCTCCGGCGGCGGCATGCCCGACCGGGTGAAGTGCCTGCACGTGCTGATCGCCTACGCCCTCGCCGAGGGACCGGGCCGGGTACGGCTCGGCACCGAGGCGGTCGCGCTGGCGGCAGCCCACATGCCGAAGCTCTCCGGCACAGCCATCCCTGCGGACTGGCCCACCCCGGAGGAGCTCGGGACGTCCATCGCCGAGGCCTTCGAGGACCACGGTGCGGTGGACGAGATGCTCTACGAGGAGGACCAGTGAGTACCGCAACCTATGCCTCGATCGACTGCGGGACCAACTCGATCCGTCTGTTGATCACCGAGGTCGACGAGTCGGGGGCCACCCGCGAGATCAACCGGGACAACATCATCGTCCGGCTCGGCCAGGGTGTCGACGCCAACGGTCGCTTCGCCGACGCCGCCCTGGAGCGGGTGGACGAGGCTCTGGCGATCTACGCCGACCGGATGGTCCGCCACGGGGTCTCCGACGTGATGATGGGGGCGACCTCGGCGACCCGGGACGCGGCGAACCGGGAGGATTTCTTCGCCATCACCGGGCGGCACCTGGGCCGGGTGGCCCTGGGGGCCCAGGCCGAGGTCGTCTCCGGCCAGCGTGAGGCGGAACTGTCCTTCGCCGGTGCCGTCGCCGACCTCGGCCTCGCCGGCGCCGGGACAACCGGGCAGACCTGCGTGATCGACCTGGGTGGTGGATCCACCGAGTTCGTGGTCGGCACCACCGAACCAGGGAAGACCGGGATCCTCGACGGACGGGTGTACTCGGCCGACATGGGCTGCGTGCGGCTCACCGAGCGCTACCTGCAGTCGGTGCCGCCGACGGCGTCCGAGATCGCCGAGGCACGTAGCTACGTCGACGAGCTGATGACCGTGGTCGACGACAAGGTGGACCTCTCCTCGGTCGACCGGGTCGTCGGCGTCGCCGGCACGGTGACCACCGTGGCCGCGATCCAGCTGGGACTGACCGACTACCGTCCGGAGGCGACGCACATGTCGCAGCTGGATCTGGGGGAGTTCCGCGACACCGCACTCGGCCTGCTCGGCGAGACGGTCGAGGAGCGCCGGGCACATGCCCCGATGCACCCGGGCCGTGCCGACGTCATCGGCGGTGGCGCACTGGTCATCGACGCCTTCGCCTCCCGCTTCCTCGCCGAGGGGCTGTCGTCGATCACGATCAGCGAGAAGGATATCCTTGACGGGATGCTCGCCGAGGTCATCGCCCGCAACCACGGGTGACGACTGACGTCGGCGGCCACGGTGTGGCCGCGGCAGCGCCCCTATAGCCCAATTGGCAGAGGCGGCGGACTTAAAATCCGCGCAGTGTCGGTTCGAGTCCGACTGGGGGCACCACAGTGACCGGGTCACCGGCACGACCGGGGGGTGAAGTTTCCACCGTACGTAGCTGGGCCTAAGGTGGACCTTCGTGCTTACCATCGCGATCATCCTGCTGGCGGCCGTCTTCATCGGGGCGGTCCTCCAGCGCATCACCGGTATGGGGCTCGGTCTTGTCGCCGGGCCGTTCCTGTCCGTCGTCCTCGGTCCGGCCGCTGGCGTCACCGTCGTCAACGGGCTGTCCGTGGTCAACGCCGCGAACAACGCCTGGTCGGTGCGCGACCGCACCGATTGGCGACGGTTCTCCTTTCTCACCGGTGGACTGCTCATCGGCTCCCTGCCCGCGGTGTTCGTGGTGATGGCGATCGATGGTCCTTGGCTGTCGATCACTCTCGGTGCGTTGGTGCTGTTGGCACTGGGCGTGACGATGATCAAGGCCGACCGCATGCAGGTCAGTGAGAGGGCCCGGGTGCCGATGGTCGTCGCCGGTGCCGCCGGTGGCTTCATGAGCACCGTCGTCGGCATCGCCGCGCCGGCCTTCACCGTCTACGCCCGGATCACCGGGTGGGACTACCGGGACTTTGTCGCCACGCTGCACCCGGTCATCCTGGTGGCCAACACCCTGTCCTTCCTGCTGAAGATCCTCATCATCGGCAACCTTGACGTCGGTGGACTGCCCGTCTGGATCTGGGCCGTGGCACTGGTCGCGATCTTCATCGGTGCCTACTTCGGCGACAAGCTCAACGGCCGGATGTCCAGCGACGGCATGCGCAAGCTCGCCACGGTCCTCGCCTTCGCCGGTGCGGTGACCCTGATCATCAACGGCACCAGCGAGCTGCTGCAGGGATGACTCGGGAATGACTTCGGCATGAGTTGGCCACGTACCGTCGCTGCGGTGGGCGTCGTCGTCACGCTGGTGCTGCAGCTCATCGACACCGTCGGAGTAGCCCAGGACGCCGGCCTCGACGGTCCGGCGGTCGCCACCGCCGTCGTCAACTGGTTCAGCTTTTTCACCACCATGTCGGCCTTTGCTGCGGTGCTGGCACTGCTCGTCCGCTCATCGACGGTGCGAATCTCTGCGGCGGCGTATACGGTGATCGCTGGAATCGGATACTTCGCCCTGCTCGGCGGGCTCAGTGAGCCGCCCGGCAGCGTGGCCTGGTGGGCGAACCTGATCCTGCACGCCGTCGTCCCGGTGGTGATGCTCGTGGACCTGTGGGTGGGGTGGCACCTTTCCGAGGTCGCGTCCCCCGGAAGGACGGTACGGTCCGCGCTGGTTCTGCCGGCGGTGTGGGCGGTGTACACCCAGGTCCGTGGTCCGTTGGTGGACGCGCCGTTCTCCTCGGAACCCTGGTGGTTCCCGTACGGGTTCATCGACCCCCACCGGGTCGTCGGGGGATATGTCGGCGTGATCGGAATGTACGTGATCGTCGGCGGTGTCCTGTCATTGCTGGTGCTGATGTTGTTGTCCATGGTGGCGCGAAGGGGATCTACTTCTGACTCCAGTCCGCGCTGAACGGTCAGAGCGCATCGTGCCTAACAGCACGCCGGTGACGATCAGTATCGCACCGATGATCTCCGCAATGGACGGATTCTCACCCAGGACCAGCCACGCTGCACTCATTCCGAACACCGGGACCAACAAGGAGAAAGGTGCGACGACTCCCGAGGGATGTCTGGACATCAACCACGTCCAGATTCCGGACGCTCCGATCGTGGCGACGATGACCGTGAACATCAGGCCACCGACTGCGGCGAGGCCAGCGGGGGAGAGGACATCGGAGAGTGCTACCTGAATTCGTGCCGGTCCTTCGAACATCATCGACGCAGCGAACAGCGGCAGCGGTGGTACCACGGACATCCACAGGGTCAGCCTTAGTGGTTCAGAGGTGCGTGCCTGTCGGTTGCAGATATTTCCTACGGCCCAACCGAAGCCAGCGAAGACGGTCAGGACGAAAGGTACGATGCTGGCCGTCTGCCATCGGGACCAGCCGACGATTGCCAGGCCCCCTACGGCAATGAGAATGCCAATCAATTTCGTCCCGTTGAGGCGTTCTTGAAGGAAGAAGGCACCGAGAATCACGGTGAAAGGCGCCGAGCACTGCAGCACGAGTGACGCCAAACCGGTCGGCATACCCACGTCCATGGCCCAGTAGAGGAAAAAGAACTGGGCGGCGCCGAAGCCGAGTCCGTAGCCGATCAGCCATCGCCAGGGGACGTCGGGCTTTCGGATGAACAACAACGTAGGCAGGGCGATCAGGGCGAAACGCAGTGCGGCCAGGAACATGGGTGGAAAGTGTCGGAGGGATACGTCGATCGCAAGGAAGTTGACGCCCCACAGGAAGGCGACAAGCGCGGCGGGAGCGACGAGAACAGTGGTTGTGGTGCGTGGACGGGACATAAAAGTGATTCTGGTGTCCTGCACAGTGAAGGTCTATCGCAATATGAAGAACATACGGTGAAGTAGAACTTCACTGTAAGGTTGGCGCATGATCGAGTTCAGACACCTCGAAGTACTCCGGGAGTTTGCTGCTCGGGGTTCCGTGACTGCGGTGGCACAGGCGACGCACCGAACCCCCTCGGCAGTGTCCCAGCAGCTCAAGGCAGCTGAACGCGCTGCAGGGGTCCCGTTGTTCACGACCGTGGGCCGTGGTCTTCGGCTCACTGATGCGGGGCAGTTGCTCGCCAGCGGAGGTGTGGACGTCGCCACGGCCCTGGAACGGGTCAGAGCCTCCTGGGATGACTACGTGTCCACTCCGTCGGGCACGGTCAGGGTGGCGGGATTCCCCTCTGCGGCTTCTGTTCTCATGCCGGGAGTCCTGGCGGATCCGTCCATCACGGATGCCGGCGGAATCGACGTCATCCTCACTGACATCGACCCGGCGGAGCGCGACTTCGCGGCGCTCACCGTCGACCATGATCTCGTCCTGGCGCACAGCACCTCGGGAGGACCGCCCACAGGATCGGAGGAACTCATCGTGGTCCCCCTGGGTAGGGAACGTCTCGACATCGCCATGCCGGCAACCCATCCTCTCGCGAGCCAAGAGGCAGTGAATCCGGAGGACGTCATCCAACTGGGCTGGATCGGAGTTCCGAGGGGCTATCCCTTCGACATACTCCTCGAGTCGATCGCGCACCATACGGGCGTGGAGCCGTCAGTCCTGCAACGAGTCAAGGACAATCGATTGGTCGAAGCGATCGTGGCAGCGTCCGCCACCAGGACCGACGGTGGGTGTCTGGCAATTCTGCCGAGGTGGAGTTCGACGACGGACGCACAGATCGCACTGCGACCGCTGATAGGTATAAATGCTGTCAGGGACGTTTTTGCCGTCATGCGTCCGGAAAAAGCACAGAGGCGGGCCGTGCAGAAGGTACTCCGCCTGTTGATCGACCACACCCCGGAGGACGACCATGCACCATGACCATCCCGATCAACCTCAGTCCGGGTATACAAGCGCGTATCTGTCCATCGTGGGTGAGGTACTCGACGGCTACGATGCAGCACTGGACACCCTCGACGACGAGACCGTGAACGCGACCCCGGTACCCGGGATCGTCAACTCCGCTTTCGGACTGGTGGCCCACATCCACGGGATGGTGCATTTCTGGGGAGGGTCACTGATCGCGGGGGAGGAGCATCCCCGGGACCGGGATGCGGAGTTTCATGCCACCGGTACCGTCGCCGAGGGACATGATCTCGTCGCAGTCGTGCGTGACCGCCTGCCGGTGTGGGCCGAGATCGCGCTCACCGAGGGGATCCGGAACCCCACCGCGAAGGGGACCTCGCGTACAGACGCCGAAAGTGCCAGTCCTGAATGGGTGCTTGAGCACATCCTTCATGAACTGGCGCAGCATCTCGGACACCTCGAGGTGTGCCGGGACGTCGTCCTCGCCGGGCGGCGAGAATGAACGGGCCTAGGTGGGGCTAGCCGGTCTAGGCATCGTCATCGCCTCCGGCCTCGGTCTCGCGGCGGCCTTGGCCGCCACCCATTCCGGAGCTCGGCTCGGGCGCCTCGGCAGCGATCGAGGTGATCGTCGAGCGCAGAGACTCTGACAGGGTGGTGGCACCTTCGTCGCCGATGGACTCGGCACGCTCGGTGAGTTCATCGAGCGTCGACTCCGCGTAGCCGCTGGCGATGAGCTGGTCGTACAGCTCGGAGTAGGCCTCCTCGTACATCGCGTAGAACTCCTCGTTGTCGAGGAAGCGCTCCTTGAGGACGCCGCTGCCGCGGCTGCCGCCGCCCCCACCGGGGCCGCCTTCCTCATCGCTGTCTCCACCGGGGCCACCTTCGGGCATCTCGCCCTGGGACATTTCGCCTTCCGGCATTTCACCTTCCGGCATCTCGCCCTGGGGCATGGCTCCTTCGGGCATTTCACCCTGGGGCATCGCGCCTTCAGGCATCGTGCCGTCGGCTGCTTCGCCTTCAGTGGTCTGGCCTTCAGTTGTCTCACCCTCGGTGGTGTCGCCCATACCAGGCCCCATGCCGCCGCCCATTCCGGACAGGGCCATGTTCAGGTCCCAGGACAGCACGGTGAACTGCTCCTCCTCGGTGTCGTACCAGAGGTAGTAGTTGTTGCCGGGGCCGTCCATCGCGTCGTTGTTGGAGATGAGCTCCTGGGTGGCCAGGTACTTGGCGAAGGACTCCGTGTCGAGATAGTCCTCGAGTTGCTCGGCGAACTCCTCGTCGGAGGAGTTGTTGACGAAGTCGAGGAAGGTCATCACCGGCTGCAGGTCATAGGCGCCTTCGCCGTTGATCTGCTTGAAGGCCTCCTCATAGTCCGTCGGGTCATCACCGAGGTAGTCGAGGGACCCGCTGGCGCGACCCTTGTAGAGCACACCGTCGCCCAGGTCATCGGCCCACAGTGCATCCGGCGAGTCGAGCACCAGTCGGGAGGCGGACTCTTCGCCGTTGACCGTGACAGTGGAGAAGCTGAACTGCTGGGTTTCCTGCCCGCTCTCCTCTGTCAGTGACAGTGCGAGTGCCTCGTTGAGGGCGACATCGGAACCGCTCGCCGCAGGGCGCAGGGCGATCTCGGTACGTCCTTCGAAGGAGCGGCCTTCCTCGTACTCATCGAAGCTGATGAGCCAGGGAAGCTCCTCCGGCGCGCTCTCGTCGAGCTGGGTCATACCGCCGCCTCCACCACCGCCGGGGCCGCCGGCGGCAGCATCGTCGGCTTCGGTGTCTCCTGCCGTTGCCGCGTCCTCTTCGGACGCTGCGTCGTCTGCCGTGGCATCGGCGTCTTCGGTCGCGGCTGCGTCGTCCGCCGCGGTGTTCTCGCCCTCGGCGCCCTCTGCACCTTCGGCACCGCCGGGGACACCGGGACCGCCGCCTTCGCCGCCGCCCGGTCCCTGACCGTCCGAACGCAGGGACATCAGGGTCGAGTTTCCCTTGAGTCGGAGACCGACGTTCTCGATCAACGTCCCGTCGATCGTGATGTCCGCCCGGATGAACTCCTTCTCGCCGTCGTCCTGGTAGGTCTTGATCATCTCCTCGTACTCGTCCTGGTTGAAACTGATGTCGATCGTGTGCTCGCTCTCGTCGAACAGATCGGTGTCACCCTCGATGTTGTTGGTGATCACCGTCTCCGACACCAGATCCGAGGTGATGTACGGGCGCACCATGCTCGCCCCGAAGACCAGCGCCGTGGTCAGCGCCACTGCGACGATCACTGCAAGCAGTTTCCAGTGGTGGCGCAGGCGCACCGGCAGCCGGTGGCGGAGCGGGGTGCGGGAATTGGGGGCGGTCATGTTACATGTCCGTCTGGTCGTAGCCGGTCAGGACGGTGGCCTTCTGCCCCGCGTTGACCGTGCGCAGGTCGTTGACGAGATCGGCCGATGTCGAGCCCTTCTTCAGGCGGGCGGTGTAGCTGTACTCCGTCAGCGAACCACCTCGGACGCTCTCGGTGCTGATCAGCTCGTACTCGGTGGTGTGGCGGATCAGGATGTCGTCGATGTAGTCGCTGTAGTCCTCGCCGTCGGCAGGGACCTGCAGCTTGACCACCTGGCGCTGGACGTCCAGTGCGAACCAGTTGAACCGGTGCATGAGCAGGATGACCGCGCAGATCACGAGGGTGGCGATGATCGCCAGGGAGTAGAAACGGGTACCGCAGGCCATGCCGATACCCATGACCAGGAAGATGAAGCCGACGTCGCGGGTCTCCTTGATGGCGTTACGGAAGCGCACCACCGACAACGCGCCGACGAGGGCGAATGCGCGGGCGATGTTGGATCCGACGATCAGCATGATCAGGGAGATCAGCATGCCGAGCATGACCAGGGTCTGGACGTACCCCTGGCTGTAGCTGATGTTCTTGTGGGTCGAGCGGTAGACCCAGGCGACGATGACGCTGGTGACGAAGGACAGTCCGAGTGACAGCAGGACGTCGGCGACGCTGAAAGTTCCGGAAAGGTCGGTGAGACCGAAGTTGAGGTCCATGGGGGCTCCTGTGGGAGTGGGGTTGTTGATTGTTGAGTAGGGGTATGGGTCTGTACCGGTCGGTACCGGTCAGTGCCGGTCAGTACATGTTGTTACGGTCGGACGAACTGGTCCTCCGGCGCGTGGAAGACCGAACGAGGGGCGAGGCCGTGGGCCTCGACGCTCTGGCAGTACTTCGAGATCCGCTGGACCTGGAGGTCGTTGCGGGCCGCCATGTCGGTGACCCAGTAGGGTGCACGCTCGTTGACCTTGACCTCCATCACGGCGAGGTCGGGACGGATGATGTAGCGGTTCTCCGTCTCCGCACGAAGATCGAAGTCGCGGTCACGTCCCAGGACGCGGTGGTCGAGGGTGACGCGCAGGCCGAGGTCGGCGTCCACACCTACGTAGGGCTCCCGTCGGTAGCCGGTCATCGCGGTCGGCTGGAGGTCCAGACGGATCAAGAGGTCGAGGACCTCGTCGATGAACGCCTGGTCTGCGCCGGGGTGGGTGACCCGTTCCCGTCGGTCGCACAGGTCGAGGGCTTTGGCATAGGGCAGCATCACCCGTCGCTTCTGGGTGACCCGGTTGACCCGCTGCTTGATCTCGACGGAGACCGGGGTGTCAGCGGTGGTGGCTTCTCCGGTGTCGCCGTAGCGGCGGATCCGGAGCTTACGGCGGAACTTCAGACCCTCGATCTTCTCGTAGTAGAAGCGCAGCTTGTCGGTGTCGTAGTAGACACTCCACACGCCGTACCCACGGGGGCCGGCGTGGGGGTCGCGCTGCATCCGTTGCGTCAGTTCCTGACGTACCGTCTCGACCTGATCGGTGGGGACGAGGTATTTCAACTCGTACCGGTTGAACGCGTGCATCGAGCTGGGCTCGCGCAGCCGGTGGCTGAGGTCGTTCGAATAACTCATAAGTTCATTGTGGTTTCCAACGATCTCGAGTGAATCGGGCGAACGCGGTATTTCGTGGGACGGCGCGTACTGCGTTCGCGGTATGCCGTCCTGTCGTGGGTGCCCTGGGTGGGACGGTGGGTCACACTCTTCGGACTCCTGTGTCGAGAATCACGGTCGACCAGCGGTAATTGACGTGTCCGTCCACTTGCATCTGGTGGCATCGAGGTCAAGAATGGAGAACCTGCTGAACCGATACAGGTGCCCCGGACATGACATTTCACTTCCGGGGCTTTTGTTATTGACTGCTGTATCGATCCGCGACTGAGATCCATACCTGATCCACACCTGACGTGACGACACCATGACGACACCATGAGGAGGCATGACACCGTGACCCGCAACGAGAACGCGGCCGTCCTGACCAGGCTGGCCCCCACCCAGAAGATTCCCCGCAAACCGGTGCCGCGCCAGACCGAGATGGGACGCCGTCGTCGGCCGATCGCCATGCTCGCCCTCGCCCTCGGTGGGTTCGGCATCGGCACCACCGAGTTCGTGTCGATGGGTCTGCTGAACCTCATCGCCGCCGACTTCGGCATCACGGAGGGACAGGCCGGAACCATCGTCACGGTCTACGCCTTCGGCGTGGTCGTCGGTGCACCGCTGATCACCACCCTGACCGGGCGGATGCCACGGCGTCGGCTGATCATCATGCTCATGGCGGCCTTCATCATCGGTAACCTGCTCACCGTCTTCACCTCGAACTACGGTCTGCTGCTCCTGTCACGCTTCATCGCGGGATTCCCGCACGGCGCCTACTTCGCCATCGCCAACCTCATCGCCGCCTCCATGGCGGAGCCCGGCAAGCGCGGACAGGCCGTCGCCCGGATCTCGCTGGGCCTGGCGACGGCGACGGTCGTCGGTGTGCCGGTCGCCCAGTGGTTGGGCCAGAATCTCGGCTGGAACGCCGCCTATGGACTGGTCGTGGTCATCGGCCTGCTGTGCCTCGCCGGTCTGTGGCACTCGGTGCCGCACATGACGCTGATGCCGTCCACCCGGCCCAGCACCGAGATGGGCGCACTGATCAACCCCCAGGTCGTGATGACCCTCCTGGCCGGTGCCGTCGGTTTCGGAGGCATGTTCTGCGTCTACACCTACATCTCCTGGACCATGACGGAGCGCGCCGGCTTCCCGGCCGATCTGATGTGGTTCGTGCTGATGGTCTACGGCATCGGCATGGTCATCGGTAACGCCGTCGGCGGACGCCTGGCGGACATCAACGAGGACCGGTCTGTCATCGGTGCCTTCGTGATGATGATCATCATGCTGGTGACCTTCTTCGCCACCAGCACCGTCGCCTGGATGGCGATCCTCAGCTTCGGTCTGCTCTCCATGGGCGCCGGTATCCTGGTGGTGAACATGCAGGCCCGTCTCATGGATGTCGCCGGCGACGCGCAGAACCTGGCCGCGGCCATGAACCAGGCGGCGTTCAACATCGCCAACGGTACCGGTGCAGCCGTCGGCGGCCTGGTGATCGGCGCCGGAATGGACTACTCCTTCCCGGCGCTGGCCGGTGCGGGCCTTGCGGTCGGTGGACTGGCCATCTTCGTCCCGGCCGTCATGCTGCGTAACCGCAGCAAGCTCCAGGCTGCCTAGAGCGGCTGGAACGCCTAGAACACAGGCCAGGGGACCGCGGGCGTCATCCCGTGAGGGGCGGGGAACCGGGCGCTTCCCAGCAACAGCTCGCAGCGTCGGACGCACTCGTCGACCTCGACCTCCGTGAGCAGCTGGGTGAGGAGGCCGTGCAGGTCGGCGCCGGGGGACAGGGCGTCCCGCAGACCGGACACCGCGGCGAGCTCGGCGTCCTGCA
>DXGC01000015.1 GCA_019114135.1 Candidatus Corynebacterium avicola | reverse complement strand
TTGACCAGGCAGGAGACCTTCTTGCCGACGAAGGCGTGGTCCAGGCAGGCCTGGTTGCAGCCGATGCAGGTGTTGATCTCGTCGCTGCGGTCCTCGGCGGCCTTGGCCATGAAGTAGGGGTCGGCGAGCATCGGCCGTGCCATGGACACCGCGTCGACCTGGCGGGTGGTCAGGATCTCCTCGGCGTACTCCGGGGTGTTGATCCGGTTCGAGGCGATCAGCGGGATGGACACCTCGTCGCGCAGACGCTCGGTGAACTTCACGAAGGCGCCACGGGGCACCGAGGTGACGATGGTCGGCACCTTCGCCTCGTGCCAGCCGATGTCGGTGTTGATCGCGTCGACACCGTGGCGTTCGGCGCGCCGGGCCATCAGGGCGATCTCGTCGAAGGTCTGGCCGTCCTTGACGAAGTCGGCGACGGACTGGCGCAGGATCACCGGGAACTCCCGGGGCACCTGTCGGCGGATCTCGTCGATGACCTCGACCAGGAAGCGCTGCCGGTTGGCCGTGGAGCCGCCCCACCGGTCGGTGCGGTCGTTGGTGTGCGGGCAGAGGAACTGGTTGATCAGGTAGCCCTCGCCGCCCATGATCTCGACGGCGTCGTAGCCGGCCTTGCGGGCCAGCCGGGCGGCCCGACCGTAGGCGCGGATGGTGCGCCGGATCGAGGACTCGGTCATCCGCATGTGCTTGAAGGGGTGGATGGGGGACGGCTCGCTGCCCGGCGCGGACTTGAAGGGGGTGACACCGTAGCGTCCGGCGTGCAGGATCTGCATGGCGATGCGACCGCCGGCCTCGTGGACGGCGTCGGTGACGCGGCGGTGGTGCAGGACGGCCAGCGGGGTGGCCATGCGGCCACCGAAGGGCAGCAGGTCACCGTCACGGGTCGGGGCGATGCCGCCGGTGACGATCAGGCCGACGCCGCCCTTGGCGCGCTCGGCGTAGAAGGCGCCGAGTTCGTCGGCGTGCCAGAAGCGGTCCTCCAGCCCGGTGTGCATCGAGCCCATCACCGAGCGGTTGGGCAGGGTCATCCCGCCGATGGTCAGCGGGCGGAAGAGGTTGGGGTAGGGGGTGGGGCCGGTGTTGTCGTGTGTCACGTCGGGTCTCTTCTCCGGGAGTCGTCGGTGCAGGTCGGTGTCAGTCGGTGCAGTTCGTGTCGGTCAAGACACTCAGTGGGTGGGGGCCGGGACAGGTTCCAGGGCGGCGAGGACCTCGTCGCACCATGCGATGAAGGCCTCCTCGACCCGGATGCCGCCGCGCAGCACCAGGTACTGGTGCAGTCTCCGCCCGGTCAGGGGCGGGGTGGCTGCGTCCGGTGCCGCATCCGAAGCGTCGGAGGCTTCGGGGAACTGGGTCGCCTCGTACCGGTGGTAGAGGGCCAGTTGTTCGGCGTGCAGGGTGCGGTGTCGGCGCACATCGGCGAGGACGTCGTCGGCGTCCCCGTGCTCGGCGCCGCGCAGTTTCACGGCCAGGTCGTCGCGGAACTTCATCAGGCTGGACGGTTGGGCGATCCAGTCATGGAGGGCCTCACGTCCGGCGGGGGCCAGGGTGTAGATCTTCTTGTCGGGTCGACCGTCCTGGGGGACGTCGCAGCAGGTGACGAGGCCGTCGTCCTGCAGGCGGGACAGGGTGCGGTAGATCTGCTGGCGGGTCGCCGGCCAGAAGTGGCCGAGCGAGGTCGCGAACTGTCCGCCCAGCTCGTAGCCGGTGCCGGGACGTTCCGCCAGGGAGACCATGATCGCATGTTCCAACGCCATGGCAGCAGCGTAACGCGGATCACACTGCCCGGGAACCATATTCCACGAATTGATGTGAAACTTGTTGCATATTGCCCCCGGCCGGGTGGGGCGGTGCAGAAGGTTCACCGAGGCAATGAACCTCTTCGCTACACTGCGGGCCATGAGCGTGGAACTGGATGAAGTCCGGCGTTTCCTGGCGGAACAGGAGCCCTACAGTCACCTCCCCGAGGAGGAACTGGACGCGCTGCCGTCGCAGATGCAGATCGTCTACGTCCGTCGGGGCGACACCGTCATCACCGCCGGTCACCCCAACGACACCCTGTACATCATCCGGTCAGGAGCGGTGGACGTGCTCGACGACAAGAATGTCCTGCTCGACCGGCGTGAGACCGGACGCTCCTTCGGCTACTCCACCGTCCTGTCGACCGACCAGTACACCCACCACCTCGGCGACGGCTCCCACGGCGGCGGTGACGCCGGAGGTGCAGGCGGTCGTCGGGGAGGTGTCGCGGAGAGCTCGCTCTACACGATGACCGCGGTCGAGGACTCCCTGCTGCTCACCATGCCGGGTGACGACGTCCGAGCCCTCGTCGCCCGCTACCCGGAGATCGCCCGCTACTACGGCGGACTGTCCGCCCGCATCCGCGCCGACGCCGACCGGTTGCGCCGCCGCTCCGGGGCGGACGTCCTGCGCACCCGGCTCTCCGACCTGCTCCCCGGCTCCGACCGCGCGCTACGCTCCGCCGTGACCACCGAACCGGCCACCACGGTCGCCGAGGCGGCCCGGCTGATGGTCGAGAAGGACGTCTCCTGCCTCCCGGTGGTCACCCGTCCCGCCGGGCGTCCTCGTCCCGGCCACGGCGACGGGGCTGAACTCGTCGGCATCATCACCGACCGCGACATGCGCAGCCGCGTCGTCGCCGCCGGACTGTCCGGTGACACCCCCGTCGCCGAGGTCATGACGCCCGACCCCGTCGGTGCGGACACCGACGCCACCGTCTTCGAGGCCATGCTGCGCATGAGTGACATCGGCATCCACCACCTGCCGGTGCTCGACGAGCACGGTGGGGTGCTCACCGTCCTCGCCGCGACGGACATCGTGCGCCAGCTGCGCTCCGACCCGATCTACCTGACCACCGACCTGGCCAAGGCCACCAGCTCGACCCAGCTCAGCCAGATCGTCCGGGACACCGGGCAGATCGCCTCGGGGTTCATCGAACGCGGTGCCTCGCCCGACGAGGTCTCCGACCTGCTCACCGTCGGCCTGGATTCCCTGGCGCGCCGGGTGATCTCCCTCGCCGAGGAAGAGGTCGGCCCGCCGCCGGTACCCTACGCCTTCGTCGTCGTCGGCTCGCAAGGACGCCGTGCGGTGAACTTCGCCTCCGACCAGGACAACGCCCTGATCCTCTCCGACACCTACGACGATGCCGAACACGGGGAGTACTTCGCCGCCCTGTCCGAGCGGATCTGCGACGGCCTGCACGAGGCCGGCCAGATCCACTGCCCGGGCGACATGATGGCGTCCAACCCGAAATGGCGCATGACGGTCAGCCAGTGGCAGGCCACCTTCCATGGGTGGATCACCGCCCCGCAGCCCGAGGCACTGCTCTACGCCCAGATCTACTTCGACATGCGGCTGGTCCACGGCTCCCGCGAACTCGCCGACAGCGTGCACCTCTCGGCCGTGGAGGCAGCACAGGGTTCCCAGCGGCTGCACGCGCAGCTCGCCGCCCTGGCCGCGCGGAGCGAACCGCCGCTGGGTATCTTCCGCGGCCTCGTCGTCGACCGCAGCGGTGACTACGCCCGTACACTGCACATCAAGGCCGGTGGCACGGCCGCGCTGGTGCAGATCGCCCGTCTCTACGGCATCGTCGCCGGATCCCCGCTCGTGGGCACCCGCGCCAGGATCAAGGCCGCCGTCGACGCCGGAGTCCTGTCCCGCGCCGGGGCGAGGGACCTCGCCGACGCCTTCGAGTTCCTCACCTCGCTCACCCTGCGCCACCAGGCCGTCCAGCTGCGCCGCGGCAAGGAACCGGACTACCGGATCGCCCCGGACACCCTCGGCAAGCTCGACCGGGTGAACCTGCGGGACGCCTTCGGGATCGTCAAGGCCATCCAGTCCTCGCTGGCCGTCAACTACCCGGTGCGCAACACATGAGCGCGGCACGACGGTACTCCCAGGCGGACTCACTGTTCGGCAAGCTGGTCACCCGTGCCATGCGTCCGTCCTCCCGGCGGGCGACCGGCGCGCTGGCCGACTTCAACCAGGTGCCCGCTCCGCGTCCCTCGACGCCCCTGTCCGAGCTGCCCATCCTCGCGGTAGACGTGGAGACCAGCGGGTTGGACGCCTCGAAGGACGCCCTGCTGTCGATCGGCTGGGTGCCGCTCAACGGCCGCCGCATCGACCTGGCCGGCGCCACGGAGATCGTGCTGACCCAGCGTCCGGAGGACGCAGCCGCCTCCTCGGCGTCCGGGGAATCCGCCGTGGGGGAGTCAGCCACGGTCCACGGCATCACCGACGACGAAGTGGCCGGGGGAGCGGCCCCGGGGCGGGCGTTGGAGAAGCTGCTGCAGGCCATGGCCGGTCGGGTGATGCTGGTGCACTTCGCGCCGATGGAACGGGACTTCCTCGGTGCCGCCTGCCAGCGGGAGTTCTCCGGCCCACTCAATGTTCCGGTGATCGACACCTTGGAGCTGGAGCGGCGACGAATGGAGGTGCAGGGCAAGATCCCGCGCGGCGAGGACCTGCGCCTGCCGCGGGTGCGGGAACGTTACGGACTGCCGACCTACCGCAGTCACCGGGCGGTGACCGACGCCCTGGCGTGCGCCGAGCTCTACCTCGCGCTCACGGCCCCGGACGGAATGTCCCGGCAGTACAAGACGCTGCGTTCGGTGACGGACTGAGGCTATGTTTAGTGTGAGATTCCTCACGGGAGAATCTCACGATACGGTCACACGCTGGTCTCTCCGTGGGAAACGCACATGTGCTGGTCGGACCACCTCCGGGGTTCTGTCGTCTCGTCTTCACCGGCTCTGTAGTGTGAGTGATCATGCGAATCTCAAGAATTGCCCACCCGGAAGGCATGGCCTTCGTGGCTCTGGAAGGGGGCGACGCTGACGGCAACGGTGCTACCTGCCGTGAGATCGCCGGCCACCCCTTCGGCGAGCTGGAGTACACCGGCCGCACCTGGCCCATCGCCGACGTCCGGCTGCTGGCCCCCATCCTCCCCTCCAAGGTCGTCGCCGTGGGACGCAACTACGCCGACCACGTCAAGGAGGTCTTCAAGGAGTCCGCCGAGCACCTGCCGCCGACGATCTTCCTCAAGCCGCCGACAGCCGTCGTCGGCCCCGGTGCACCGATCCGCAAGCCCGAGTGGGCCACCCGGGTCGAGTTCGAGGGTGAGCTCGCCATCGTCATCGGCAAGCCCTGCAAGGACGTCAAGCGTGCAGACTGGAAGTCCGTCGTCCTGGGCTTCACCATCGTCAACGACGTCTCCTCCCGCGACCTGCAGTTCGCCGACGGCCAGTGGTCCCGCGCCAAGGGCCTGGACAGCTTCTGCCCGCTGGGCCCGTGGATCGAGACCGACCACGATTTCGCCGACCTGACGAACCTGCCGATCAAGGCTCACCTGACCCATGACGGCAGCACCCAGACGAAGCAGGACTCCAACTCCGACCAGATGATCAAGGACATCCCGGAGATCGTGGAGTGGGTGTCCTCCGCCTTCACCCTGCTGCCCGGCGATGTCATCTGCACCGGGTCCCCGGCCGGCACCGCCGAGATGGTCCCCGGCGATTCGATCGACATCGAGATCCCGGGTCTGGGCCGCCTGGTCAACCCGATCGAGGCCTACGAGGCCAGGTAACCCGGGTAACCGGCCTCCTCACAACCCCGGCGCGGGCGTCCCCGGACGTCCGCGTCGCGGCGTGTCCGGGCTGTCCTTCAGCGCGTCCTACACGGCGCGCAAAGCGGCGGGCACGTTGAGCGCACGCAGGGCGGTCTGCAGCTTCGCCGTGGTCTCGGCGGCCTCCGCCGAGGGGGAGGACGTCTCGATGACCCCGCCGCCGGCCCACGCCCGCGCGGTCGCCCCGGCGACCTCCGCACAACGGATGGTCACCATGTACTCGCCGTCGCCCTCGGCATTGCACCAGCCGACGAAGCCGGCGTAGAAACCGCGTGGCCCCTCCACCTCGTTGATGATGCCGATCGCGTCATCGGTGGGGGTCCCGCCGACCGCCGGGGTCGGGTGCAGCATCAACGCCAGGTCCAGCGCCGAGAAGCTCTGGTCCTTGAGCACGCCGCGCACCGGCGTGGCCAGGTGCCACATCTCGTTGGTGCGGATCAGCTCGGGGGAGTCGGGGATGACCAGTTCACTGCACACGTCGGCCAGCACCGTCCGGTAGTGCTCCACGACCAGCTGGTGTTCGGTGAGGTCCTTGGTGGAGTCACGCAGGGTGCGTCCGACCGCCTCATCGGCCTCCTGGCCCCGTACCCGGGCGGCGGAGCCGGCCAGCGGATGCGCCTCGACGACATTGCCGGTGCGTCGGATCAGGACCTCGGGGGAGGAGCCGACGAGCATCGTCCCGCGGTCGTCGGCGCGTCCGGTGGCGGAGAGGTCCACGGCGTAGCCGTCACGCAAGGCCGAGAGGTCGATCATCCGGGCGGCGATGAGCAGCGGGTCGATCTCCTCGGCGAACTCCACGTCCACCGCGCGGGCCAGGACGACCTTGCGCAGCCGGGTGTTCTGCATCGTCCCGATCGCCGCGCTGACGGTGATCTGGTGCTCCTCCGGGCTGGTCAGCGGGGTGACGCTCAGGACGTCCAGCTGACCGGCGGCCTCGATGCCGCGGTAGTGCGCCGGGGGCTCCAGCGGTCCTTCGCTCTCGATCACCGATTCCGGGGCAGCCAGGGCCGCACGGTTCCCGGTGTCGAAGGGGACCGCCCCGACGATGAGGTCCACCTGCCCCTCGTGCAGCGCAGTCGCCGCCTCGAAGGGGTCGGGAAAGGATGCACTGGTGCCCTGGGTGCGGATGCTGCCCGACGCGCGGGACAGCAGGAAGTCAGGCGCCGTCGACGGGCGATCGTTGTTGATCACGACGTCAACCGTACCCAGTAACCGGGAACAGACCGAATTGTCTTGTCCATGAACCCTGTTGGGGACCTGCCGGCGGCTCCTAGCCGCGGCCGAGGTAGGGCATGCCGGCGGCGGTCACGGTGATCCGGTCCACACTCACCGAGGTCGGCAGATCGGCGACGCTGACCAACATCCGGGCCGCCTCGGCGGCGTCGAACATCGGCTCGGTGGAACTGAAGGTACCCAGCAGCTCCGTCCGGGCGTTGCCGATGTCCAGCTCGGTCGCGGTGACGTTGACGTCCCGGCCGTCCAGCGCGGTGGAGACCGTCAACGAGGCCACCGCCGCCTTCGACGCAGCGTAAGCCGCCGCGCCCGCCCGCGGGGACTCGGCGGCGATGGACCCGTTGTTGATGATCCGCCCTCCACCGTGCGCCGCCATCCAGGCGAAGGCCGCGCGGGTGCACAGGAAGGTCCCGGTGAGGTTGGTGTGCACGGTCGCGGAGAAGTCGGCGACGTCGACACCGTCGAGGCGTCCGGTGGGGCCGGGGATGCCGGCGTTGTTGACCAGCAGGTCGAGTCGTCCGAGATGGTCGGTGACCGCGTCGAAGGCCTGTCGGACGGAGTCCTCGTCGGTGACGTCGCAGACCACCGCGAGGTGCTGGGGGCCGTCTGTCCCCTCGGTCAAGGTGGGGCCGGGGAGCCCGGCGACGGTCTCCTCCAGGGTTGCGCGGGTACGCCCCAGGGCGGCGATGGTCCACCCGGCGTCGGCCAAGGCGGCGGCGAAGGCCCGGCCCAGGCCGCCGCCGGCGCCGGTGATCACGGCGACGCGGGTGCCGGAGGGTGCGGACGGTGCGGACGGTGCGGTGGCGTCGGTCATGTCGACTGAGTGTACGGGGGCCGGGGAGGACGTGCCCGTGGATACTGGAGACATGTCGTCCGCTCCGTCCGTCACGTCCAGCGTCCCCTACCTCACCGCCGTCAACTGCTCCGTCGGCCTGCCGCTCGGGCAGATAGACCTGGACCGGGCGAGCGCCCTCGGCCTCGACCGCATCGAACTGTGGTGGCCCTGGTCCACCCCGGAGCCCGGGATGGATGCCGTGGACGATCTGGTCGCCGAACTCCGCCGACGCGGCCTCACCCTGACCGCCCTGAACCTCTGGGGCGGGGACACCTCCGCCGGGGAGCGGGGCGTCCTGCACGATGCGCCACTGACCCAGGCGCACCTGGACGCCCACGCGCGGTTGGCCGAGCAGACCGGGGCGGACCAGTTCAACCTGCTGGTGGGTCGCGGCGGGCGCGAACTGACGGACGCCCAGCGCCGCCACGTCGCCGCCGTGGCGGAATCGGTGGCCGCACGCGGTCTGGGGACCGTCCTGGTCGAGCCGAGCCGCAGTCCCGGGGAGGGGCGCGCGGACTACCCGCTCCAGGTCATCGAGGAGGCCGCCCTCCTCACCGACACCATCGACGGAACTGCGCTGCTCGTCGACTTCTGGCACCTGGCGGAGACCATGGGCCCTGAGGCCATCGGACTGTGGCTGGACGGGTTGGGCGGGCAGGACGGGCAGGACGCGCTGCCCGCCCACGTCCAGATCGCCGACGACCCGGGCCGTGGCGCGCCGGGCACCGGGACGCTGCCACTGGCCGACTGGGTGGCTGCGCTGCACGGGGCCGGGTACGTCGGCGACGTGGCAGGCGAGTGGGTGTGGTGAAATAGATGACCATGAGTGACATTCGAGTCCGTTTCTGCCCGTCGCCGACCGGGACCCCGCACGTCGGCATGGTGCGCACCGCACTGTTCAACTGGGCCTACGCCCGCCACACCGGTGGCAAGCTCGTCTTCCGCATCGAGGACACCGACGCCGCCCGTGACTCCGAGGAGTCCTACGAGGCCATCGTCCAGTCGCTGACATGGCTCGGCCTGGGTTGGGACGAGGGCGTCGGCGAGGCCGGCGGCCCGCACGGCCCGTACCGCCAGTCGCAACGCATGGACATCTACGCCGATGTCCTGGAGAAGCTGAAGGCGTCCGGCGACGTCTACCCGGCGTACTCCACAGCTGATGAGGTCGAGGAGCGCCACAAGGCCGCCGGACGCGACCCGAAGCTCGGCTACGACAACTACGACCGCGACCTCACCGACGACCAGATCGCCGCCTTCGAGGCCGAGGGCCGCCAGCCGGTGTGGCGTCTGCGCATGCCGCAGAAGACCTGGGAGTGGCACGACCTGGTCCGCGGTGACATGAGCGTCGACGGCACGACCGTCCCGGACTTCGTCGTCGCCCGTTCCAACGGCCAGCCGCTGTACACCCTGGTCAACCCGGTGGACGACGCCCTGATGCGGATCACCCACGTGCTGCGTGGCGAGGACCTGCTGCCGTCCACCCCG
Organism: Candidatus Corynebacterium avicola; assembly: GCA_019114135.1. GTDB lineage: Bacteria > Actinomycetota > Actinomycetes > Mycobacteriales > Mycobacteriaceae > Corynebacterium > Corynebacterium avicola. The sequence continues at coordinate 4,843 of DXGC01000015.1, read as the reverse complement.
CGTCAGCTCGCCCTCTACGAGGCACTGGTGCGCATCGGTGTGGCCGAGGCGACCCCGACCTTCGCCCACCTGCCCTTCGTCATGGGTGAGGGCAACAAGAAGCTGTCCAAGCGCGATCCGGAGTCCAACCTCTTCAACCACCGGGACAACGGCATCATCCCCGAGGGCATGCTGAACTACCTCTCGTTGCTGGGCTGGTCCCTCTCGGCGGACGAGGACATCTTCACCGTCGACCAGCTGGTCGCCAACTTCGACATCGCCGACGTGAAGCCGAACCCGGCCCGTTTCGACCAGAAGAAGCTCGAGGCGATCAACGCCGACCACATCCGTCTGCTGGAGCTGGAGGACTTCACCACCCGTCTGCGCAGCTACCTGGAGGAGTACAAGGACTTCCCGGCCGACTACCCGGTCGAGAAGTTCGCTTTCGCCGCCGAGCTGGTCCAGACCCGTATCAAGACCCTGTCGGACGCCGACGGCCTGCTGCGCTTCCTGGTCACCGCCGACGCCGACCTGTCGCTCGACGAGAAGGCCGCGAAGAAGAACCTCAAGGAAGACGCCGTGGAGGTCCTCGACGCCGCCATCGAGGAGCTGACCGCTCTCGGTGAGGACGAGTTCGTCACCGCCACGCTGGAGGAGAAGCTCTCCGGGCGCCTCATCGAGGCCATGGAGCTCAAGCCGCGCAAGGCCTACGGCGCACTGCGCGTGGCCATCTCCGGCGAGGCCGTCTCCCCGCCGCTGTTCGAGTCCATGGAGCTGCTGGGCCGCGGGTCCACCCTGGCCCGTCTGCAGGCCGCCCGCGCCGTCACCCCGTTCGTGGCGCCTGCCCAGTAGTGGCAGATTCCCGTAGAACAGCGGGCTACCAGGTAATTTGCCACTGTGCAGCGGGTCTGGTTATAGTATTCCCCGTTGCACAGCACAGCGGCGGGGATAACATCCACGACGTCACGCTGTAAGACAAATGGCCTATGGTGTAATTGGCAACACAGCGGTTTCTGGTACCGTCGTTCTAGGTTCGAGTCCTGGTAGGCCAGCGGAAACGCTGACAGTCACCCACGTGACTGACACGTTGTTTTCACGCCCCGTTCGTCTAGCGGCCTAGGACGCCGGCCTCTCACGCCGGTAACACGGGTTCAAATCCCGTACGGGGTACAAACGCGGACGCCCCGCACTGCACAGCTTCGGCTGACGCAGTGCGGGGCGTCCGCTTTTTGTCGTGAGTACAGTGGGGCAGGTGACCATGCCCAAGAACCTCATCCTCGTCCGCCACGGCCAGAGCGAAGCCAATGTCATCCAGAAGGCAGACAAGGCCGGTGACCAGGCGCTGTTCAGTGAGGAGACGATGCTGGTCGCCGACCGTTCCTGGCGGCTGACCACCAACGGGGTCGCCCAGGCGAAGGCGGCCGGGGCATGGATACGCGACAACGTCACCACCCTGGACCGCTGCATCACCTCACCTTTCGTCCGGACCCGCGAGACCGCGGCGAACCTCTGCCTGCCGGACGCCCGCTGGGAGGAGAACCGTGTGGTCCGGGAGCGCTCCTGGGGCGAGATCTCCCCGCTGCCGAGAAAGGTCTTCGAGGAGCAGTACGCCCACAACGCCCTGCTCAAGCGCAAGGACCCGCTGTACTGGGCCCCGCCGGCCGGGGAGTCGATCGCCAATGTCGCGGAGAACCGAGTCCGGAACCTGCTGAGCACACTGCACCGCGAGTCCAGCGAGGAGAATGTGCTCATCGTCAGCCACGGCGACTTCATGTGGGCCACCCGCCTGGTGCTGGAACGTTGGAGCGACGAGGAGTTCCTGGAATATGACCAGGACCCCGGGCTGACCATCTACAACTGCACCGTCGTGCACTACTCGCGGGTCGACCCGTTGACCGGGGACGTCGCCGACTGGATGCGCTGGGTGCGCGTCGCCCACCCGCGCTGCAACCGGGAGACCGGGACCTGGTCCATGGTCGAGAGTCCCTGGGAGTTCTTCGACCGGGACTACCTGAGCAACCAGGACCTGCTCACCGTCGCCGAGGAGCAGTCCCGGGTGCTGTCGGACCCGAACTCCTGATCTCTGGCACCTGGAACTCAACGCCGCCCGGTGACCTGGCCGTCCTGCATCAGGCTGGGGTGGACCAGTCCGTTCTTCGTCGGACCCACCTCGGTGGTGACCTCCGGGGAGATGGCGTCGGAACGGTCGCCGTAGCCCATGAGGTACTCGTCGAAGGCGGGCAGCAGGATGTCTGGACGTAGGGCGTCGGCCAGTTCTGCGGGGGAGACGTCCACCTGCCAGTCGGCGAGCAGGACGCTGCGTCCGTCCTCGGTGGTGGCCTCGATGACCGTGCCGCCCTCAGTGCTGCTTTCCAGGGCGAGGGCGGCGGCTTTCTTCGCGTCGGTGACGGTCAGCCCCGTCCACCAGGCGAAGTCCTTCACCGTCGCAGGCCCCCGGGAGCGGAAGTAGCGGACGGCGAGCTCGCGCAGAGCGTCCTGCCCCTTGAACTCCGCCGGCTCGGCGACGGCCGCGTCGTGGAGGACGAAGGTCTCCACCGAACCTTCCGGAACGCCCTGGATGATGTCGCCTTCGCCGCCGAAGTGACGCAGCATGTGCGAACCGCGGCCGCCGTCGGGGTCGACACCGGCGCCCCGGAAGATGCCGTAGCACTGCGTCCTGGTGAGCGTGGTGCCGTCGGCCAGGGCATCCGACAGTGCCGCACGGCAGAGGTCGACGTCGGCATCGGTCAGGCCGATGTTGCCACGGCGCTTCTCCGAGGCGCGCTGCACCCGCGGGGCACACAGTTGGGTGATCCACCGGACGTCGCGGGCGGGGAGGAGATGGTGGGTGCCACGCTGTGACCAGTTGCGGACGATGTCGGCGGCGGCGAGATCCTGCGCGGAGACAGACCCGGCGTCCCGGCCACTGCGGAGGGCGAGGACGTCGCGTCCCGCCGCGGCATTCTGGGACTGGACCGCGGTCATCCAACTGGCCACGTCGGAGAGTGAGGCCGTCGCCGGGGACAACGGGTGCGCGGCGGAGGGGGCCAGCAGTTGGGCGATGAGCCGACGGGCACGGATGTCGGACGAGTTGAGGGCGGCAAGAGTCGACATGCTCGCGACATTACCGGGCACTGCCCCCTGCGGAATCACCTTCAGGTTCTGCAGTGCATATCTGCAGGTGGTCGGCGTGATTATGCGGTTTTCGTCGGGGTCGTATATAGTTCTCCCCGTTGCACAGCGCGGCACCGCAGAGTTCTGGGGGAGTCGTTCAATCACGTGCCAACGCCGCGCCCCGTTCGTCTAGCGGCCTAGGACGCCGGCCTCTCACGCCGGTAACACGGGTTCAAATCCCGTACGGGGTACAACAGGGTTAGACCAGTAGGGCCCCGGTGATTCGTCGCCGGGGCCCTATTTTTGTTGTCGTTCAACTACCGCAGGTAGCTCTCCAGCTCGGTGGCCGCGGCCTGCAGGGCCTCGCGGTGCCGTGCGGCGGGGGAGGGGCCCATCCGGTCGGCCGGGCCGGAGGCCGACAGTGCGGCGATGACCCCGGTGCTGTCGCGCACCGGGACGGAGCAACTTGCCAGGGCAGCGTCGCGTTCGCCGACGGACTCGGCGATCTGCCCCACGCGTACCGCTTCCAGATCCTCGGCGGTGTACGATGCCGTGGACAGGATGTCCTCCTGGAAACTCGGCGGGGCGAAGGCCACCAGGACCTTCGCCGCTGACCCGGCGGACAGCGTCATCCGGTTGCCCACCGGCACCGTGTCACGCAGACCGATCTGCGGCTCGGCCCCGGCGATGCAGACGCGCTGGTGGCCGGAGAGCTTGTAGATCTGGACGGCCTCGCCGGTCCGGGTGACCAGGTCGGGCAGCACGTGCTCGGCGGCCTCCTCCAGACGGGTGGAGGTTTTCGGTGCCAGCTCGGACAGGGCGGGACCTGCTGTCCACAGTCCGTCGTCGAGACGGGTGACCATCCGGTGCTTCTCCAGGGCGACGGCGATGCGGTGTGCCGTGGCACGCGGGAGGCCGGTCGTCTCGCACAGCTCGGAGAGGCTGTGTGGCCTGCGGGCGACGATGCCGAGGATGAGCAGGGCACGGTCGAGGACCTGGATGCCGCTCGTGGTCTGTGTGGTGCCGGGCGCGAGGGTTGTGCCCGAATCGGAATCGGTGGGTTTTCCCATGATCTGATACTATACATTCCAAATAGTGGAACTTCCAGGACATCCCGAAGTGACGATCGGGAGTGTCCCGGTAAGCCCGGAGATGGAGGAGAGAACCGTGAATGCTGTGACCCGGCAGTCGCGATCCGAGACCCCACGCACACTGGCGGAGAAGGTCTGGGATGCCCACGTCGTGAAGAAAGCTGAGGACGGTGGCCGTGACCTGCTGTTCATCGACCTCCACCTGATCCACGAGGTGACCAGCCCGCAGGCCTTCGACGGCCTGCGCCAGGCCGGTCGCCCCGTCCGACGTCCCGACCTGACCCTCGGGACCGAGGACCACAACGTCCCCACTCTGGGGGTGCACACCGGCAACCTGCTGGAGATCGAGGACAAGGTCTCCCGCACCCAGGTCGAGGCGCTGCGCAAGAACTGCGAGGAGTTCGGCGTGAAGCTGCACCCGATGGGTGACGGCGAGCAGGGCATCGTCCACACCGTCGGACCGCAGTTGGGTGCCAGCCAGCCGGGCATGACCATCGTCTGCGGCGATTCGCACACCTCCACCCACGGTGCCTTCGGCTCCATCGGCATGGGTATCGGTACCAGCGAGGTCGAGCACGTTCTGGCCACCCAGACCCTGCCGCTGACCCCGTTCAAGACCATGGCCATCGAGGTCAGCGGCACCCTGCAGCCCGGGGTCA
>DXGC01000014.1 GCA_019114135.1 Candidatus Corynebacterium avicola | reverse complement strand
CCGCGGTCACCGCGGTCACCGTGGTCGGAGCTCTCGGATTCTCCCCCCTGGGGTGCGGACTCTGCGTTGTCCTTCGAGGTCGCGGCAGATTCAGAGGCCTCAGCAGCGCCAGCGTCATTGCCCTTCGGTGCCTTCGCACCACCGCGTCCGGCACTGTCGGCACTGCCTGAACCGCCGATTCCGGCGGCGGCAATGGCCGACACCAGGTCCCCCTTCCTCATCCCGGAGGTTCCCCGCAGCCCCTGCGATGCAGCGATCTGCTTGAGTTCCGCCAGCTTGAGGGTGGCGAGTCCGTCATTCTGTGCCCTGGAGACGATGTCCGGCAAAGTCACAGGTGTCCTTTCGGTTCACCTCCGGTGTCGTCGCCCCGTACTCCCCGACCACCGTGGCTTCGGCCACGCAGCGGGAACACCAGGAAGGCAAACGTGGACACGTTGGTGCCCTGGATTCCTGGCGACGGAACAACGGGAGGTGACGTGCTCTCGTGAGTCGTCGAATTGTGGACGGATACCACGGTTCCGGCACCTGTGGTTAGGTGACTGACCGGCCTGTGAACGGCTTTCGGTGGTGAAATTCCGTGGATCCGGATGACCAAACACCGGCTCGGACCACTTCGTCGGCACCGGCAAGACCGGGCCTGTGGGATGGCGGTGGTTGGTTCTCAGTGGTGATGGTACCACCGGGGCCCCGGGAGAACAGCATTGAAGGTGTCACCTGACCACCGGTGTCCGGACCGTCACCTATCCTGGGTAACCATGGACGGCACCTCCGGCTTCACCGCCTCGACCCCCACCACCGACCCATCGGCACCGCTGGACGCCTCGACGATGGGCGAGTACCCGCTGCTGATGTCACGGGTGCTGGAGTACGGACGCAGCCTGCACGGAAACACCAGCGTGCGGACCTACTACTTCGACAGCCTGGAGAACACCACCTTCTCCCAGGTCGGCGCCCGTGCCACCGCGCTGGCCCACGCCCTCAGGGACCTCGCCGGCATCCGTGTCGGCGAGCGGGTGGCGACCCTGCTGCCCAACATCACCGAACACCTGGAGTCGATGTTCGGGATCATGTCGATGGGTGCGGTACTGCACCCCCTGAACCCCAACCTCGTCGCCGACCAACTGGTCCACATCATCAACCATGCCGGTGACCGGGTGATCATCTGCTCTCCCCGGTTGTCCCACCTCCTGGTGCCGCTGCTCGGCAAGTGCCCCACGGTCGAGACCCTCATCCTCACCGGTACCGGCGGCGAGTCCGCCCTCGAGGACGCCCGGGAGGCTTTCGCCGACGTCGAGCGCGACGACATCACCGTCCTCAGCTACGAGGAGATCCTCGACGGCCGTCCCACGGTCTACGACTGGCCGGACCTTCCGGAGACCTCCCCGGCAGCCCTGCTCTACACCACCGGCACCAGCGGCGCCCCCAAGGGTGTCGTGCACTCCCACCGGTCGATGTGGCTGCACGCGATGAATCTGCGCACCCCGGACTCCTTCGGGGTGCGCAACGGCCACAGCGTCCTGTGCGTCGTCCCGATCTTCCACGTTCTGAGCTGGGGTGTACCTGTCGCCGCACTGATGGCCGGCACCCCGCTGGTGTTCCCCGGAGGCGACGCCAGCCCGACGCACATGGCCCACGTCATCGCCGACGCCATGCCGCGGATGGCGCACGGTGCGCCGACGGTGTGGATGCAGCTGGTGGTGCACTACCAGAAGCACCCACCGGAGAAGATGAGCCTCCAGGAGATCCTCTCCGGCGGCTCACCCGTGCCTGCCGCCCTGATCGACGCCTGGGAGGAGCGCTACGGTGTCGACATCATCCAGTGCTGGGGCATGACCGAGACCGGACCGACCGGCACCGTGGCCCGTCCACCGGTGGGTGTCGGTGGAGCCGCCCGCCGGCGCTACCGCGACAGTCAGGGACGCTTCCCCGTCGGCATGCAGTTCCGGATCGCGGACGAGGACGGCACGATCCTTCCGCCCAACGACCGTGCCAGCGGTGAGCTGCAGGTCCGCGGCAACTGGGTCACCACCGACTACCACCACTCCCCTGCGGCCGCCGCCGGCGGGACGGCCGACACGTTCCGCGGCAGCGACACCGAGGACGACTACGCCACCCGGTTCACCGAGGACGGATGGTTGCACACCGGTGACATCGCCACCGTCACCAAGAACGGCTTCCTCATGGTCCACGACCGCCAGACCGACACCATCCGATCCGGTGGCGAGTGGATCTACTCGGCGATCCTGGAGAACATCGTCATGGAGTCGCCGGTCGTCGCCGAAGCCGCTGTGATCGGGATGCCCGACGACCGATGGGGACAGCGTCCCCTCGCCGTCGTGGTCACCACCCCCGGCGTCCCCCAGGACCGCGACACCGCCCAGCAGCTCGCCACGGCGGTGGCCGAGAACGTGCCGCGCTGGATGGCCCCGGAGTACTGGACCTTCGTCGACAGCATCGACAAGACCTCGGTCGGCAAATTCGACAAGAAGGACCTCCGCTCCCACCTGGCGGCCGGCGAGTTCGAGATCATCAAGCTGCGCAGCCCCGGCGAGCGCGAGGACACCGCCGACGGAGCCAGTGGAACCGATGCGTCCGACAAGCACCCCGAGAATCACCCCGGGACGTCCGGAGACGCGAACGACGCCGACTGAGTCGCTGAGGACCCGGTCGGCGTCGGTGTGGTGCGCGCGAGGGCGCGCAGCTACTCGCTGACGGTCACCGAGGCGCGCTCGCCCACCTCGGTCTCCAGCACGGTGATCCCGCGGGAACGTGCCTCGACGAGCAGAGCGGCGTCCACCTCTCCGGTGGACAGCACCATCACGGTCGGGCCAGCACCGGACAGGAACGCCGGGTAGCCCAGGTTGCGCAGGCGGTTGACCCACTCCGAGGTCACCGGCAGCACCTCGGCGCGGTAGGGCTGGTGCAGACGGTCACGGGTGGCCTCCCAGAGCAACTCCGGACGGGTGCTCAACGCCACCGGCAACAGGGCCGCACGGGAGACGTTGAAGCGGGCGTCCTGGTGCGAGACATCGCTGGGCAGCACCCGGCGCACGGCCTCGGTGGAGGCGTGGAAGTCCGGGATCAGGGCGGTGGCACGCACGTCGGCGTGCACCGGCACCGGCACCGCGTGGTACTCCGGCGCGCTACGGCCGTCGATCGGGATGTTCGTCCAGGACACGACCCCACCGCCGAGCACACATGCGGCGGCGTTGTCGGGGTGTCCCTCGAAGGCCGAGGACAGCTGGATGACAGTGTCGTCGTCCAGCGCACCGGTGGGGTTGTCCCCGCCGGCCAGTGCACTGGCGGCGATGACTCCGGCGACGGCGGCGGCAGCCGAGGACCCCAGGCCGCGGGAGTGCGGGATGGAGTTGTGGCAGACCACCTTCAGACCGGCGACGGTCACCCCGGCCTCGCGCAGGCCGGAGCGCAGGGCGCGGACCACGAGGTGGCGCTCGTCGAGCGGCACCTCGCCCTCACCCTCACCGTGGACGATGATCTCCAGACCGGCGTCGATGGTCTCCACCTCGACGGTGTCGTACAGGCCGACCGCCAGGCCGAGGGAGTCGAAACCCGGGCCGAGGTTGGCGGTGGAGGCCGGCACCCGGGCGCTCGCCGTACGTCCGGTGGGCAGCCTGCGCAGGGCACCGGCGCCGGGTACGGCTCCGTCTGCTCCGGCAGCTCCGTCGGTGTTCTGACCGGGGGTCACGGGATCACTCATGCCAGTTCAAGTGCCTCGGCGACGGCGTTGGTGTCCACGTCGATCGGGGTGGGCTCCGGCATCTCGCTCAGCGCGGTGGTCGGGTCCTTCAGACCGTGGCCGGTGACGGTGCAGACGATGCGCTGGCCCGGGGCGATGGAACCCTCGGCGTGGGCGGCGAGCAGACCGGCCACGGAGGAGGCCGAGGCGGGCTCGACGAACACACCCTCGCGCGAAGCGATGAGGCGGTAGGCCGCCAGGATCTCCTTGTCGGTGGCCGCCCGGAAGCTTCCGCCGGACTCCTCCTTGGCCGCCACGGCCTGGTGCCAGGACGCGGGGTTGCCGATCCGGATGGCGGTGGCGACGGTCTCCGGGTTCAGTACCGGCTCGCCGTTGACCAGCGGTGCGGCACCGGAGGCCTGCACGCCCAGCATGACCGGGCGCTGCGTGGAGACGCCGGCCTCGGCGTACTCCGAGTAGCCCTTCCAGTAGGCGGTGATGTTGCCGGCGTTGCCGACCGGCAGCGCGTGGATGTCGGGGGCGTCGCCGAGGGCGTCGACGACCTCGAAGGCGGCGGTCTTCTGGCCCTCGATGCGCATCGGGTTCACCGAGTTGACCAGGGCGATCTCCGGGAAATCGGTGGTGGTCTTGCGGACGAGCTCGAGGCAGTCGTCGAAGTTGCCACGCACCTGGATGATCTTGGCACCGTGCATCACGGCCTGGGACAGCTTGCCCTGGGCGATCTTGCCCTCCGGGATCAGCACGGCCGAGTCGATGCCTGCGCGTGCGGCGAAGGCTGCGGCCGAGGCGGAGGTGTTACCGGTGGAGGCGCACATCAGCACCTTCTTGCCGGCGTGGACGGCGTCGGTGACGGCCACGGTCATGCCGCGGTCCTTGAAGGATCCGGTGGGGTTGGCACCCTCCACCTTCAGCCACACGTCGCACCCGGTGAGCTCGGAGACGTGGTTCGCCCGGATCAGGGGCGTCCCGCCCTCGTTGAGGGTGACCGGCTCCCAGTCAGCGGCGAAGGGCATCCAGTCCCGGTACTCGTTGATCAGGCCGGTCCAGTGGTGGAGCACCGGGGCGTGGGTGTCGGTCATCAGTTGCCTTCCATTCGGATCACGCTGCGGACGGAGTTCACAGCGTCGATGGTGAGGAGGTCCTCGACGGTGGCCTCCAGATCGTGTTCTTCAGCGTGGTGGGTGATGACCACCAGGCGGGCACCGTCGTCGCCCGCCTCCTCCTGGCGCACCGTCTTCAGGGACACACCGTGCGCCGAGAAGGTGGAGGACACCTCGGCGAGGACACCGGGACGGTCCTCGACCAGCATGTCCACGTGGTAGCGGGTACGCACCCGGCCGAAGTCGGCCACCGGCAGGCCCGCGTAGGTGGACATTCCCGGGGCGCGACCACCGTGGACGATGTTGCGGGCCGCACCCACCACGTCACCCAGTACCGCGGATGCGGTGGGGGCACCGCCGGCGCCGTTGCCGTAGAACATCAGGCGTCCGGCGTGCTCGGCAATCACGAAGATGGCGTTGAAGGACTCGGAGACGCTGGACAGCGGGTGGTCCAGCGGCAGCAGTGCCGGGTACACGCGGGCGGAGACGGACTCGGCGCCGTTCTCGTCGGTGAGGCGCTCACAGATGGCCAGCAGCTTGATGGTGCAGCCGGCGGCCTTGGCGGCGGCGATGTCGTCGGTGCTGATCTCGCGAATGCCCTCGACGTGGACGTCGTCGGCGGAGACGTCGGAGTGGAAGCCCAGGGACGCCAGGATGGCGGCCTTCGAGGCGGCGTCGTAGCCGTCGACGTCGGCGGAGGGGTCGGCCTCGGCGTAGCCCAGCTCGGTGGCCTCGGCGAGCATGACGTCGTAGGAGGCACCGCGCTTGTACATCGCGTCGAGGATGAAGTTGGTGGTGCCGTTGACGATGCCCATCACCTGGTTGACCTTGTCGCCGGCCAGGGAGCGACGCAGCGGGCCGACCACCGGGATGGCGG
>DXGC01000013.1 GCA_019114135.1 Candidatus Corynebacterium avicola | reverse complement strand
GGAGTCCAGGCGACGCTTCTTCGCGTTGAGCTCGGGCTTCTTGAACTGCATGAGCTCGAAAATGTCGCTGGGGTTGGGGAGCTGACGCTTCACCATTGCTTTTCTCCTAGTTTCTGTTTTTACGGGTGTTTGGTGGGTGGTGGTCCATCTGGGGCCGACGCTACTCCGGTCACCGGGGCCGGTCAGGGCAGCATCCAGTCCAGGACGGTGGCCTGCAGGCCGTTGATCAGGCACAGTGCGACCAGCATGCCGAGGCTCCAGAACATCACCTTGCGGAGGATCTCGGACTCGCGTCCGGCCAACCCCACCGCCGTGGCGACGATGGTGAGGTTCTGCGGACTGACCAGTTTCGCCACCACGCCACCGGAGGTGTTGGACGCCACCATCAGCGCCGGATCGAGGTCGGCCTGGGTCGCCGCGGTCTGCTGCAGCGTGGCGAACAGGGCGTTGGCGCTGGTGTCGGAACCGGTCACCGCGGTACCCAGCCAACCCAGGACGGGAGCGAAGAAGGCGAAGGCCGCGCCTGCCCCGGCGATCCAGAAGCCGATGGTGATGGTCTGCCCGGACTGGTTCATCACGTACGCCAGCGACAGCACCGCGGCGACGGTGAGGATGGAGTAGCGCATCTTCACCAGGTTCTCCACATATGCCTCGACGGCGACCTTCGGCGAGATCCGGTAGATGATCGCGACGAGGATTCCGGTGATCAGCAGCAGAGTCCCCGGTGACGACAACCAGGTGAAGCTGAACACGGTGGAGGTCGACACCTCCCCGGAGGAGGTCAGGACGTTGCCGTGTAGGCCGGGCCAGTCGATCGCGACGTCCGTCCCGTTGAGGAAGTCCTTCACCGGACCCCAGAGCTTCGCAATCGAGAAGACGATGATGACCAGCAGGTAGGGGACGAGTGCCATGAAGGTGCGCCACGGGGTGAGGATGCGCGTGGCGCTGTCCCCGGCACCGGCCGCGCCGGCGGCGGTCTCGGTTCCGGCGACGTCCTGGACGCTGCCCTCCTGCTCCTCGCGCTGGCGTTCGTCCAACAACTTCTCGCGTGCCTCGGCGGTGCCGGTGGGCTTCCAGAACCGCAGCATGATGACCGCTGCAGCGAGGCCCGCGAGTGCCGAGATGATGTCGGTGAGCTCGACGGAGATGTAGTTGGCGGCGACGAACTGGGTCACGGAGAAGACGGCACCGATGACGATGGCGATCGGCCAGCACTGCTTCACCCCGCGCTTGCCGTCGACCAGCAGGCACAGGAACAACGGCACGACGATCGCGATGAAGGGGGTCTGGCGACCGATGATCGCGCCGATGTGCTCGTAGTCGATACCGGTGAGGGCGCCTGCGGTGATGATCGGGGTGGCGATGGCGCCGAAGGCGACCGGGGCGGTGTTCGCGACCAGCACGGAGACCGCCGCACGCATGCGGGAGAAACCGATGGCCAGCAGCATCACGCCGGTGATCGCGAGGGGAGCACCGAATCCGGCCAGTGCCTCGAGCATGCCGCCGAAGCAGAAAGCGACGAGGATGGCCTGGACCCGGGGGTCGTCGGAGATGCGGTCGATGACAGCGCGAAGGTCGAGGAAGCGTCCGGAACGCACCGTGAGCTCGTAGAACCAGATGGCGGTGACCACGATCCACATGATCGGGAACAGGCCGAAGACCGCTCCCTGCGTGGCGGACAGTCCGGCGAGGCCGACGGGCATGCCGTAGACGAGGACGGCGATGACCAGGGAGACGCCGAGGGCAGCCAACCCCGCCCAGTGGGCTTTCCAGCGCAGCAGGCCCAGTGCCACGAAGACGGTGACCAGTGGCAGCAGGGCGACCAGTGCCGAGAGGAAGAGATTGTCGGCGACCGGCGAGAGGTCGGGTTGGTACGTGGAGTTCATGGTTGGTGGGTCCACCTTGAGGGGTTGTCGGGTGGGAGGTGGCATAGACGGGTTCAGCCGTCTGGCGTGGTGACCTACGCCACTTTATGTGGTCAGACCACACCCTAGATCACCGTTAGTTTCACGGTCAAGACTTCCTCCCCCGATCGTGTGCCCTCACCTGAGGTGCGTCCGCATAGGCGAGGACCACCTGTGACGGGGGGTCGACGTGGTACAACAAGACCATGACCGACCCCGACGACCAGACTGACGACCACGCTGCAGGCCGAGGTTCTGACCAGGCCGCCACACCGCGGGTCCGGGCCCACCAGATGGTCGCCAACACCATCGAGAACCGGATCCTGGCCGGCGAGCTCCACGTCGGTGATCTGCTCCCGCCGGAGCGGACGCTGTCGGAGCAGTTGAACGTGAGCAGGGCCGCGGTGCGCGAGGCGATCCGGGTGCTCGAGGGGCAGGGCGTGGTGGAGTCCAACGTCGGCTCGGGGGAGAAGGCCGGCACCTTCATCGCCGCGATGCCTTCTGAGGCGCTCTCACGGTTCCTCCGACTGCACGTCGCACTGTCGAACTTCAGTCTCGACGAGGTGGTCCGTACCCGCTCGATCCTCGAGGTGGAGAGTTCCCGTCTCGCCGCCGTCGTGCGCGACCCCGAGGCGCTGGCCAAGATGCGTCGGGCCATCGAGGAGATGGACGATCCCACGGTGAGTCGGGAGGCGTTCAACGACGCCGACACCCGCTTCCACATCGCCTTGGCGCACGGCTCCGGCAACCGGCTCTTCGCCGACATGACCCAGGCGATCCGTGAGTCCCTGCGGGTGCCGACCCTGCGCGGGTTCAAGGCGAACCAGAACTGGGACTCGCTGGCCGACATCCTGCGTGAGCAGCACAAGGGCATCCTCCAGGCCGTGGAGGACGGGGACGCCGAGGAGGCGGGTCGACGCATGGCGGAGCACGTCGACACCTCCTACCGGCACCTCTTCGGCTGAGTTTCTCGCGGAGCGGGGAACCTTCCGGGGTGTCGGTGACGTCTTTCTGACCGTGGTGCGTCCCGACCCGCGGGAGGCACACGGATACCCGTGAAAGGGGAGGGACCATGAGTTTCAGGACGACGACCGAGGTCATGCAGGCAACGGCAGGACGCGTCGACAACGTCAACGACCAGGTGCAGGGCGAGCTCAACCGGCTCCGCGGCACCGTCGACGGGCTGCGCGGATCGTGGCAGGGGGACGCGCAGCTCTCTTTCCAGGCACTGATGGAGCGGTGGAACGAGTCTGCTGCCGAACTGCGTGCGGCACTGCACGGCATCTCCGAGAACATCCGTGGCAACGCCCGAGGCTTCCAGCAGGTCGAGGACGACAACGTCGCCGCCTTCCGCTGAGTCAGTAGAGAAAGGTACAGAACAGTGATCCAGTACAACTTCGCGCAGATCGCCCAGGCCTCCGCAGACATCCACGCCACCAACCGCACCATCGACGCACTCTTCGAGCAGCTCAAAGCCGACATCGCGCCCATGGTCGCCGAATGGGAGGGCGAGAGTGCCAATGCCTACAAGGTCGCACAGCAGCGGTGGGACAACGCCGCCCTGGAGATGAACCAGGTGCTCCAGTCCATCGCCCGTGCGGTGGACGACGCCAATGCCCGCATGAGTCAGATCAACACCAGCGCAGCCAACAGCTGGGCCTGACGACTTTTTGGTTACTGGGGTCATCTCCGGTAATCTCGTTCAGGTTGCGATCAACCATGTCGTCCTACGGGACGGCCTGCTGATCGGCCCGCAGGTCCCCACCGGCCGCTGCGGGCGCCGGCCCCACCGGGGCCAGGGTCTCCCGGCTGGCAGTTCCATGAAGACCTAGAGGAGTCGTCAATGACTACTTTCCACCCGAAGAGCGGTGACATCACCCGTAAGTGGTACGTCATCGACGCCACGGACGTGGTTCTGGGTCGTCTGGCCACCCACGCGGCTGACCTGCTGCGCGGCAAGGGCAAGGCGATCTACGCACCCAACGTCGACTGTGGTGACAACGTCATCATCATCAACGCGGACAAGGTTCACATCTCGTCCAACAAGCGGGACCGCGAGTTCCGTTACCGCCACTCCGGTTACCCGGGCGGCCTGAAGACCTTCTCCCTGGGCCGCTCCATGGAGCTGCACCCGGAGCGCGTCGTCGCCGAGGCAATCACCGGCATGATGCCGCACAACAAGCTCAACCGTGAGTCTGCTAAGAAGCTGCGCGTCTACGCCGGCTCCGAGCACCCCTACGCGGCCCAGAAGCCCGAGGCCTACGAGATCAAGAAGGTGGACCAGTGACCGATAACGAGAACTACACCGCAGAGGGCGCCGAGGCTTCCGACATCGAGAACTTCGCCGCCACCGACGCCGTGAACGAGGAGTTCGTAGCCAGCATCGGTGACTCCGTCGCCGACGTTGCCGAGGGCACCGAGGGCGACGACGAGTTCGCCGCCGCACCGGTCCTCTTCGAGGGTCCGATCCAGACCGTCGGCCGCCGCAAGGAGGCCGTCGTCCGCGTCCGCATGGTGCAGGGCTCCGGCCAGTTCACCTGCAACGGTCGCACCCTGGAGGAGTACTTCCCGAACAAGCTGCACCAGCAGCTGATCAAGGCTCCGCTTGTCCTGCTCGAGCGCGAGAACCAGTTTGACTTCCAGGTCAACCTCAAGGGCGGTGGCCCGTCCGGTCAGGCCGGTGCGACCCGCCTCGCGATCGCCCGCGCGCTGAACAAGTACAACCCCGAGGAGCGCTCCGCCCTGAAGAAGGCCGGCTTCCTCACCCGTGACGCCCGTGCGGTCGAGCGCAAGAAGGCTGGTCTGCACAAGGCCCGTCGCGCCCCGCAGTACTCCAAGCGCTGATCGCCTGATCAGGCTGGAGGCCTGGTCCGGTTCCCGAACCGGACGCATCGCCGCCCCGCCCCGCACTTCATGTGCGGGGTGGGGCGGTTTTCTTTTCGTGCCCGGTCCACGTCCCGGAGCACCCCGACCACTAGACTGGATCCCCATGAGCAGACTTTTCGGAACTGACGGTGTGCGCGGCCTGGCGAACAAGGCACTCACTGCACCGATGGCGCTGCGGCTGGGGGCCGCCGCGGCGCGTGTCCTGACGGAGACGGGCCAGAGTTCGCGGCGGCCCACCGCGGTCATCGGCCGCGACCCGCGTGTCTCCGGCGAGATGCTGGCCAACGCGCTGTCGGCGGGCATGGCCTCGCAGGGGGTGGACGTCCTGAACGTCGGCGTGCTGCCGACCCCGGCCGTCGCCTTCCTCACCGACGACTACGGCGCGGACATGGGCGTGATGATCTCCGCCTCGCACAACCCCATGCCTGACAACGGCATCAAGTTCTTCGCCGCCGGCGGCCTCAAGCTCGACGACACCGTCGAGGACGAGATCGAGTCCTCCATGCTGGACCTCGCCGAGACCGGTCCGAGCGGCGCGGCCATCGGCCGCATCATCGAGGAGTCCGGCGACGCCCTCGAGCGCTACCTCTTCCACCTGCAGGACGCCGTACCCCGCCCGCTGGACGGCATCCGCGTCGTCGTCGACTGTGCCAACGGTGCGGCCAGCAACGCCGCCCCGATGGCCTACCAGGCCGCTGGCGCCGAGGTTGTGGCGATCCACAACACCCCGAACTCCTTCAACATCAACGACAACTGCGGCTCCACCCACATCAACGTGGTCCGCGACGCCGTCCTGGAACACCACGCCGACCTGGGCCTGGCCCACGACGGTGACGCCGACCGCTGCCTCGCGGTGGACTCCGAGGGCAATGTCATCGACGGCGACCAGATCATGGCCATCCTGGCCGTGGCGATGAAGGAGGCCGGCGAGCTGCGCAAGAACACGCTGGTCGCCACCGTGATGTCGAATCTGGGCCTGAGCCTGGCGATGAAGGAGCAGGGCATCGACCTGCGCCGCACCAAGGTCGGTGACCGCTACGTGCTGGCCGACCTCAACACCCACGACCTCTCGCTCGGCGGCGAGCAGTCCGGCCACATCGTCATCCCCTCCCACGGCACCACCGGCGACGGTACGCTGACCGGCCTGTCACTGATGGCACGCATGGCCGAGACCGGCGAGACCCTGCGCGAGCTCGCGTCGGTGATGACCGTGCTGCCGCAGACCCTGATCAACGTCCCGGTGGAGGACAAGGAGCGCATCCACACCTCCCAGGCCGTCAAGGACGCCATCGCCGAGGCAGAGGCCGAGCTGGGCGACACCGGCCGGGTGCTGCTGCGTCCCAGCGGTACCGAGCAGGTGTACCGCGTGATGGTCGAGGCGGTCACCTCCGCCGAGGCCAAGCGCGTCGCCGGCAAGCTCTCCGGGGTGGTCATCGCCGAGGGGTAGCGATTTTGCCACCCCCGGGGAACCTTCGGGTGGGGTGACGGCGTCTGTCAGTCATGAGGCGCCGGGGCGGGCCGTGATCGGCCCGCCCTTTTTTGCGGTGAGTGTTCGTGCGACGACCGGTCGTGCGGCCGCGGGGGCGCATCGCACGGGATGAAGGGGAGGTTCGGCGGTGCCGAATTCTGGGCAGTTCTCTGGGCAGGACGCAGGCAGACTCAGTGTGGATCCGGCCGCGGCGGGGGAGGTGCTGGACAACGCCGCCGGGCAGCTCGCCCGCCGGTTGGACGCTCTGGCGGCGGCACCGCCACGCATCGACGCCGCCCGGTACGGGCCGGGCCTGGCCGACCGGGCGGCCCACTTGGTCGATCTGGTGAACCGGGCCCACCGGGTCCGTGTCTCGCATGCGCGGCGACTGCGCCATGGTGTGGATGTTGCATTGGGGACTGTCCGCAGCGTGCAGGGGACGGACGGGGTCTCGGCGGAGAGCCTCGGCTCCGGGGCGTCGAGGGGTGAGGGGAGTCGTCCATGAGGAACAGCGCAGCGAACCAGCAGCGGATGACCGCCGCCGTCCGCGACCTGGAGAGCACGGCAGGAATGGTCCAGGGAGCGCTACCGGCTGTGAAGCCGATCGTTTGGACCTTGCTGGGCTTCTTCACCGGATCCGGTGGTGGGAGCGATTCCGGGGGCGGCAGCGGCAAGGGCAAAGGTGGCAAGCTGGGCAGCCTTATCGACACCGCCGGTGGCGTCCTCGGTTTCATCCGTGACTCGGCGGCCAGCGTGCTCGGAGGCATCGCCGGTGCGGTCATCGGTGACCGACTCTCGGGTGCTGCCGAGGAGACCGAAGGTCATGAGCAGGACGTGGCGGATGCCGAGGACTCCCTGGAATGGGGGGATGAGGTCTTCGACAGTATCCAGCAGGAGTGTGCCGATGCCGTGGAGTCCTGTGTCTCTTCCGCTGTCCCGATGGCTCGGGCCCTGATCGCCGCGGCTGCTGTGGCCGGGGTGCCGGAGGGCATCCAGCTGCGGATGATGGCCGCCCAGCTGCTCAACTCCGCCGGCGAATCAGTCTGCGCGATGGTCGAGGGGCGCAATGAGAGCCTCAGCGAGTGTATGGACTTCATGGTCGAGCGGTGCGCTCCCGCAGCCCGGGAGGACAGCTGCAACAGCAACAGTCCTCTGGCGGACGACCCGGCCCCGGCAGTCACCTCGGCGGCCTGTGCGGTCGACACCCTGCCCGCGGCAGTGGACTGCCCGACGGGGTCCGCGGCACCAGTGCCTGCGCCGACTGCGCCGGCGCCCGGGGCGCCGGACATCATGACCCAGGCAGCGTCAATCGGGGCAGGCGTGGCGGTTGCCGTAGGTGCCGGTGTTGCCTCGTCGGGGGTGCCGACAGCTCCCTGCCCACCGGCACTTCCGACCCTTCCCCAGCTGCCGTCGATGATCGACATCGTCGGTAATGTGCAGCAGACCGTGGACACGGTCATCTCCACTGCTTTCGCCGACTGCCCCGAGCCTCCGCCCGCCGACTGTCCGCCCGCAGAGTGCGTACCTGTCGAGAGCGAGCCCTCGGACTGCGACACCGTCGATGAGGAACCGGAACCGGAACCGGAGCCGGTCCCGGAGACAGGATTCGACAAGTCCGGCTTCGACAAGTATGGCTACCGGCCTGATGCCGCAGTCGATCATGTCGCCCAGGCACCACAGGAGACGATGCCGGAGGACACGGCAACAGGATCCGATGTGGGTGCCGCTCCCTCGGGCGACGGCAGTGACTCCGGTGATGTGGACGTGCAGCCTGCACCGAAGGACGACGCCCCGGCCCACCCGGGCTGGAGCCCGGACGTGTGGACCACCGACAAGTCAGCACAGGCCGAGGGAGCCGGGAGCCCCGAGGTGACCGTGGAGCGGAGTGAGCAGTGGTGACCAGCGCAGGAGAGCAGTATTACCAGGAGCAGATGGAGCGGTACCTGGCGACGGTGGCGAGCGCGACAGCTGAGTTCCGGGAGGTCATGGAGAAAGCGCAGGAGCAGGTGCGTGAGTTCGCCGAGTCGGACCTCGGGAAGCGGGTCCTCGAGTCCCTCACCGAGGAACAGCAGGCCGCGGTGCTCGGGCAGTCCAGCGAAAAACCCGCTGACGTCCCGCCCACCCCGAACGGTCACCTCCCGGCATCGACCTCTCCGAGGTCGGGTGGCGTCCGTCGCACCGGCATCTTCGACTGAGTCGTCAGGGACGCCGGTCCCCGGGGATCAGAACTTCTTCAGCGCACTCTCGCCGGCAGCGAGCGGGTCGACGAACTCCGGCAGACCCTCGATGAGCTTGCCGCGGGTGGAGACCTCGGTGCCCTTGATCTCGAGCTCCGGGTCGCGGAACGGATCGTACTTCTTGTCGTCCTCGGCGAGGACGAAACCGATCGTCAGGGCACGGATCAGGTCCTGCACGGCGAGTTCCATGCCGCTGCTGGTGGTCGAGAACTTCTTCAGAAGCTTCTCGTGGAAGCCGTCGGCGGTGGCCTTGTCCACCGAGCGGTAGACCACGTCGCCACGCCAGTAGGCGGCGACGCGCTCCGGCTCACCCTTCTCGAACCCGGTGCTCCGGCCCGGGCTCAGCACCAGACCGGGTGCCGAGACATGCTTGGCGGCCTCGTAGCAGCTCGGGGAGGTGTCCGACGGGTGGATCGCCACCACACCGGCCAGCGTCGGTGAGCTGGTGTACTTCCGGCGCATCTCCGCGGAGGCCTTGCGTCCGGTCGCGGCGAGGACGGCGGCACCGGCGCCCATACCGTGCCCGGCGAGGAAGAGCTTCGACGGGTCGACGGTGATGTTGCCCGTGCCCAGCCGCACCCCGGCGAGGACCTGCAGGCAGGACTCCAGGTCGGAGGCGAAACCACGGTGGTTCGGCAGCGCACCACGCTCGGTGTCGGGGGCGGCGACGGCGATGCCCCAGCTGGCCAGATGGCGCAGCGTGGCATGGTAGCCGTCCACACCGACCCGCCAGTCGTGGCCGAAGGCCACACCGGGGATCGCGGTGCCTTCCGCGGGTGCGTAAACGCGTCCCGGGATGCCGGCGAAGTCCAGGTCGCCGACGAGGACCCGGTGGGGGCCGCGCTTTTCCAGACTGGGAATGAGGTTCTTGACGTTGACTGCCACGACCCACAGCCTAGTGGATGGCGCGACTGCGGTGGGGGAGTGACGAATAACTGGTGTGGACCAGTAGTGTTGTCAGACATGTGTGGAATCGTTGGTTACGTCGGAGATGCGACAAGTGACGCCGGTGCTCTCGGCATCGGTCTGGACGCCCTTGCCCGTATGGAGTACCGGGGTTATGACTCCGCCGGTATCGCCGTGGTCGGCCCCGAAGGGCTGCATGTCGAGAAGAAGGCCGGGAAGCTGGCCAACCTGCTGGACAAGCTCGATGAGGACGGTCGTGACAAGTTCACCGGCTCGACCTGCATCGGCCACACCCGCTGGGCCACCCACGGGCGTCCCAACGACGTCAACGCCCACCCGCACGTCTCCTACGACGGCAAGGTGGCGATCGTCCACAACGGCATCATCGAGAACTTCGCCCCGCTGCGCGCCGAGGTCGAGGCCGCCGGTGTCGAGCTGACCAGCGAGACCGACTCCGAGGTCGCCGCGCACCTCGTCGCCCTGGCCTACAACGCCGGCCCCACCGCCGGGGACTTCGAGGCCTCCGCCCTCGCCGTCCTGCGCCGCCTCGAAGGCGCCTTCACCCTGCTGTTCACCCACGTCGACCAGCCCGGCACCATCGTCGCCGGCCGTCGCTCCACCCCGCTGATCGTCGGCGTCGGCGAGAACGAGATGTTCCTCGGCTCCGACGTCGCCGCCTTCATCGCGCACACCAAGAACGCCGTCGAACTCGGCCACGACAACGTCGTGGTCATCACCAAGGACGACTACCGCGTCATGGACTTCGACGGCAACGCCGCCGAGGGCCGTCCCTTCACCATCGACTGGGACCTGGAGGCCGCCGAGAAGGGTGGCTTCGACTCCTTCATGATGAAGGAGATCTTCGAGCAGCCCGCCGCCATCCGCGACACCCTGGCCGGCCACTTCGTCGACGGTCGCGTCGTCCTCGACGAGCAGCGTCTCTCCGACGATGACCTGCGTCAGATCGAGAAGGTCTTCGTCGTCGCCTGTGGTTCGGCCTACCACTCCGGTCTGCTGGCCAAGTACGCCATCGAGCACTGGGTGCGCATCCCGGTGGAGATCGAGGTCGCCAGCGAGTTCCGCTACCGCGACCCGGTGCTGGACCGGCAGACCCTGGTCGTCGCCGTCTCCCAGTCCGGCGAGACCGCCGACACCCTCGAGGCCGTCCGCCACGCGAAGACCCAGGGCGCCCGGGTGCTCGCGGTGTGCAACACCAACGGCTCCCAGATCCCGCGCGAGTCCGACGCGGTGCTCTACACCCACGCCGGACCGGAGATCGGCGTGGCCTCCACCAAGGCCTTCCTGGCGCAGGTGGCGGCGAACTACATCGTCGGCCTGGCCCTCGCCCAGGCCCGCGGCACCAAGTACCGGGACGAGATCGAGTCGATCTTCGAGCAGCTGGACGCCATCCCCGCCAAGATCGAGCAGGTCCTGGAGCTGCAGGGGAAGGTCCACGACCTGGCCGAGGAGCTCGGCGCCATCCGCACGATGCTCTTCCTGGGCCGCCACGTCGGCTACCCGGTCGCACTCGAGGGCGCACTGAAGCTCAAGGAGCTGGCCTACATCCACGCCGAAGGTTTCCCCGCCGGCGAGCTCAAGCACGGCCCCATCGCCCTGATCGAGGACGAGCTGCCGGTCGTCGTCGTGGTGCCGTCCCCGCGCGGCCGCGAGATCCTGCACTCCAAGATCGTCACCAACATCCAGGAGATCCGGGCGCGCGGTGCGAAGACCATCGTCATCGCCGAGGAAGGCGACGAGGCGGTCAAGCCCTACGCCAACCACCTGCTGCAGATCCCGGAGTCCGCGACCCTGCTGCAGCCGCTGCTGTCCACCGTCCCGCTGCAGTTCCTGTCCGCGGAGATCGCCCGCCAGTGCGGCAACGCCGACATCGACAAGCCGCGCAACCTCGCCAAGTCCGTCACGGTCGAGTAGTGGAGTGATCCCCGATGCCTGAACCGGTGGCCCCGGGCCACGAGCTGGCCGAGATCATCACCGACCTCGGTGCGATCGAACACAACGTGGCCACCCTGGCGCGCGTCGCCGCCCCCGCCGGGGTGATGGCCGTGGTCAAGGCCGACGGCTACAACCACGGCATGGAGGACGTCGCCCGCGCCGCCCTCGCCGGTGGCGCGACGGCGCTGGGCGTCGCCACGCTCGGTGAGGCCATCGCTCTGCGGGAGCAGGGGGTGGACGCCCCGCTGACCGCGTGGATGTGGCTGGCCGATCCCGCACTCGAGGACCTGCACCCGGCGGTGGATCTGGGCATCACCCTCGGTATCCCCTCGCTGGACCACCTCCGTGCGGCCGTCGAGGTCTCCCGTGCCGCCCTGGCGGACGGTGCTTCCGCCCCGCTGCAGGTCGGGCTGATGGTCGACACCGGCCTGTCCCGGTCCGGCATCTCGCCGGGCGACTGGACGACCGCGGTCACCGAGGCCACCCAGGCCTCCGCCGACGGGCTGCTGGACGTCCGCGGTGCCTTCTCCCACCTGGCCAGCGCCGACGACCCGTCCGACCCGGTCACCGACCTGCAGGCGGAACGTTTCGACGCCGCCATCGCCGACTGCCGGGCCGCCGGCCTGGAGATGCCGGTCAACCACATCGCGAACACCCCGGCGACGCTGACCCGCCCTGACCTGCGTCACGAGATCGTCCGGCCCGGCGTCAGCGTCTACGGCGTCTACGCCGTGGACCCTGCGATGATCCCGGCCGCGCTGCGCGAGGAGGTCGGCGACATCCAGCTGCGCGAGTCGATGACGGTGCGCGCCCGGGTGGTCACCACCCGCGTCGTGCCCGCAGGGGAGGGCGTCAGCTACGGCCACCAGTGGCGTGCCGAGCGCGACACCCGCACCGCGGTTATCGCACTGGGCTACGCCGACGGGATCCCCCGCAACCTTTCGGGACGCTTCGGCGTGACGATCAACGGTGAGTTCTTCCCACAGATCGGCCGGGTGTGCATGGACCAGTTCGTCGTCGACCTCGGTCCCGCTGACGGCGCAGAGGACACCGACAGTGCCGGTGCGCAGGTGCGTCCCGGCGACTGGGCCGTGGTCTTCGGTGAGGGAGGACGCTCCGTCGAGGAGATCGCCGTCGCCGGCGACACCATCGCCTACGAGATCCTGACCCTGCCGCGCGGTCGCGTCGCCCGCCGGACAGTCGATGGCTCAGCGGGAGGCACAGCATGAGTGCGCAGGAACCCTTCGTCGCACCGTCCGGCGAGCTGAATCTGGCCACCGCCGCGGAGATGCGGACGGCGGGGGAGTCCCTCGGTGGACTGCTCGCCGCCGGCGATGTCGTGGTGCTCACCGGCGCGCTCGGCGCGGGCAAGACCACCCTGACCCAGGGCATCGCGACGGGGATGGGGGTGCGTGGCCGCACCCAGTCGCCGACCTTCACCATCGTCCGCGAACACAAGGCGGGCGCGCCGGGTCGTCCGGGCCTGCTGCACATGGACGCCTACCGGTTGCTCGGTGAGAACGTGCACGACGCTGCCGAGCTTCCCCGCGAGGTCGTCCTGGACACGCTGGAGTCGCTGGACCTTGACGCAGACCTCGACGACCGCGTCCTCGTCGCCGAATGGGGACGAGGCGTCGTGGAATCACTGGCCACAGAGGGCTCCCGGGTGTTGGACGTCGAGATCGACCGCGGTACCGGCGGGGGTAATGGGGACGTGAACGAGGTCACAGAGACTACCCCCGAAGAAGAACCCCGTGTTTTGCGTTGGCGCTGGTCGCGGGCGTGAGCTCCGAGGTTTAACAGAGAATTTACCCCCTGTTTTCCCTTGCGCTTGTCGGGATGGATTCAACGGTGACAGAATGGGTCTCGGATCACCGTGAGGGGTGTATCCAGAGGCCCCGTCGTAATTGGAGAGTGCGACGGGGCTTCGCCTATGTCCGGGGACTTTTCACGGGGGACTAGGATAAGGCGTCATGCACGTTCTCGCGGTCGACACCTCCACCTCCTTCGTCGTCGCCGGGGTGGTTGAACTCCCCGCCGACGAGACTCCCGTCCTCCTGTCGGAGACCACCGAACTGAACCCCCGTGGCCACATGGAGGTGCTCACCCCGAACATCCTCGACGCCCTGTCCACCGCCGGACTGTCGCCCGACGACCTCGACGCTGTCGTGGTCGGCACTGGGCCCGGCCCGTTCACCGGACTGCGGGTCGGCATGGCCACCGGCGCGGCCTTCGGCGACGCCCTCGGCGTTCCGGTGCACGGTGTTCCCAGCCACGCCGCCACCGCCGCCGCGCACGACATCGACGACACCGCTGACCATCCGGTGCTGGTGCTCAGCGACGCTCGACGCCGCGAGTGGTACGTCACCGCCGTGCCGGGGGAGTCGACCGTCGCCCCGCCGGCGGAGATCATCGCCGCACAGCCGGAGGCACAGGTGTTGGCGTCCCGGGAGACCGCGACTGCCGCCGACGACGTGCCGGGCTGGGAGATCCTCGACGCCGATGCCCGGCCCACCCCGATCGGCCTCGTCAAGGCCGCCCTGTCCCTGCGTGGTGGGGTCACCGGCCTGACGGGCCAGGGGGAGCCGTTGCGCGCGCTCTACCTACGACGTCCAGACGCCGTCGAGCCGAAGGCGAAGCCCGTCTCCGGGGCGCTGGACTTCAGCAACGTGACTCAGGACCGGGCGACCGTCGGCCCACTGTCACCGGGTGCCGCCGCCCGCTGTGCGGAGATCGAGGCCGAGCTCTTCGCCGGGGACTCCCCCTGGCCGGTCAACGGATTCACCTCCGAGATCGCCGCGCCGAACACCGCCTATCTCGGGCTGGTCACCGGTGCGGGCACCGACAACGAGGAACTGGTCGGCTACGCCGGTCTGGCGAAGAACGGACCGTCCGACGGCCCGGAGTTCGAGATCCACACCATCGGTGTCGATGTTGCCCACCAGGGGCGGGGCTGGTCCCGCCTGCTGATGGACCCGATGATGGAACTCGCCGACGCCGACGACGGCCCGGTCTTCCTCGAGGTCCGTACCGACAACGAGCCGGCGATCGGTCTGTACCGTTCCTACGGTTTCGAGGTCGTCGGCACCCGTCGTAACTACTACCGGCCGTCCGGGGCGGACGCCTACACGATGGTGCGTCCGGCCCGGTCCGCCCGGCAGGCCGCCGCAGAGGAGAACAAGCCCCAGCTCCCTGAACAGACCGCCGACCGACCCGTGGTCGTGATGGGCGTGGAGAGCTCCTGCGACGAGACCGGCGTGGGGCTCGTCGAACTGCACGCCGACGGTACGGTCACCCAGGTGTCGAACCGGGTGGCGTCCTCCATGGAGCAGCACGCCCGCTTCGGCGGCGTCGTCCCCGAGATCGCCTCGCGGGCCCACCTGGAGGCCATGGGGCCGACGATGCGCGCCGCACTGGGTGACCTCTCCGGGAAGACCGGACGGGAGCGTCCGGACGCCGTCGCCGCCACCGTGGGCCCGGGTCTCGCCGGTGCGCTGCTTGTCGGCGCCGCCGCCGCGAAGGCCTACGCTGCGGCGTGGGGCGTGCCCTTCTACGGGGTCAACCACCTCGGCGGACACGTCGCCGTCGGCACCCTCGGTAGTGCGGATGACCTGGGGCACGCCATTGCCCTGCTGGTCAGCGGTGGTCACACCCAGATTCTCGAGGTCAACGGTGTGGGGCGTCCCATGAAGGAGCTGGGCTCCACCCTGGACGACGCCGCCGGCGAGGCCTACGACAAGGTCGCCCGGCTGCTCGGCCTGGGCTACCCCGGTGGTCCGGTCATCGACCGTCTCGCCGCCCAGGGGGATCCCACCGCGGTGAAGTTCCCCCGCGGACTCAGCCGTGCCCACGACCCGGCCTACGACTTCTCCTTCTCCGGGCTCAAGACCGCCGTGGCCCGGTTCGTCGAGACCACCGAACGGCAGGGCGGCACCGTCCCCGTGGAGGACGTCTGTGCGTCCTTCCAGGAGGCCGTGGTGGACGTCCTGACGGCCAAGTCCGTCGCCGCCTGCACCGACACCGGGGCGACGACCCTGCTGCTCGGCGGGGGAGTCTCGGCCAACCGCAGGCTGCGCGCCCTGGCCGAGGAGCGCTGTGCGGCGGCCGGGGTGACGTTGATCGTCCCGGCGCTGCCGCTGTGCACCGACAACGGGGTGATGATGGCGACCCTGGCGGCCCGGTTGATCGCCGCAGGGGCGACCGCGAGCCCGCTGACGGTGGCCACGGACCCGTCGATGGATGTCGAGGTCCCGCTGCTGGCAGACGCGGCGGTTGAGGGCTAGCACTTGGCAGGGTAGAGTGCCAGGTGGTTGTGTGACACACAGTTGTTCACCCGCGACGACGGCTGTGCAGGAAATACCAACCGGAACACAAGACAATTCCGATCACTGCATGAACGCATACACGGAGGTATTCAACGTGGCTAACGTCAACATCAAGCCGCTCGAGGACCGCGTCCTCGTCCAGATCGTCGAGGCTGAGACCACCACCGCATCCGGTCTGGTCATCCCGGACTCCGCCAAGGAGAAGCCGCAGGAGGCCACCGTCGTCGCCGTCGGCCCGGGTCGCTGGCACGACGATGACGACCGCATCCCGATGGACGTCGCCGTCGGCGACACCGTCGTCTTCTCCCGCTACGGCGGCACCGAGCTCAAGTACGACGGCGAGGAGTACCTGCTGCTGAACCAGCGCGACATCCTCGCCGTCGTCACCGACTCTGCCGACAACGCCAGCAACTAGGAGCAGATCACCGTATGGCAAAGCTCATCGCATTCGACGAGGAGGCCCGCCAGGGTCTCCAGCGCGGTGTGGACACGCTGGCTGACTCGGTGCGCGTCACCCTGGGGCCCAAGGGCCGCAACGTCGTCCTCGACAAGGCCTTCGGTGGCCCTGTCGTCACCAACGACGGTGTGACCATCGCCCGCGACATCGACCTCGAGGACCCCTTCGAGAACCTCGGTGCGCAGCTGGTGAAGTCCGTCGCCGTGAAGACCAACGACATCGCCGGTGACGGCACCACCACCGCCACCCTGCTGGCCCAGGCCCTGATCAACGAGGGCATGCGCACCGTCGCCGCCGGCGCGAACCCGGTCGCCGTCAACAGCGGCATCTCCGCCGCCGCGGACAAGGCCCTGGAACTGCTCGCCGCGCGTGCCGTCCCGGTCGCCGACAGTGCCGCCATCGCCAACGTCGCCACCGTCTCCTCGCGGGACGAGGCCATCGGCGCCAAGGTCGCCGAGGCCATGGAGACCGTCGGCAAGGACGGCGTCCTCACCGTCGAGGAGTCCCAGTCGCTCGCCGACGAACTCGTCGTCACCGAGGGTGTCTCCTTCGACAAGGGCTACCTGTCCCCGTACTTCGTCACCGAGGAGGAGTCCGCCCAGGCCATCCTGGAGAACCCGGCCATCCTGCTGGTGCGCGAGAAGATCAGCTCCCTGCCCGACTTCCTGCCCGTCCTGGAGCAGGTCGCCAAGGCCGGCAAGGAACTGTTCATCGTGGCCGAGGACGTCGACGGCGAGCCGCTGCAGATGCTCGTCGTCAACTCCATCCGCAAGTCCATCAAGGCCGTGGCCGTGAAGTCCCCGTACTTCGGCGACCGCCGCAAGGCCTTCATGGACGACCTCGCCGTCGTCACCGGTGGCACCGTGGTCGACAAGGAGCTCGGCGGAAACCTCTCCGAGGTGAAGCTCGAGGATCTCGGTACCGCCCGCCGCATCACCGTCACCAAGGACGAGACCGTCATCGTCGACGGTGCCGGCTCCGCCGAGGACCTGGAGGCCCGCCGCTCCCAGATCCGCAACGACATCGAGCGCACCGACTCCACCTGGGACCGGGAGAAGCTCGAGGAGCGTCTGGCCAAGCTGTCCGGAGGTGTCGCCGTCATCCGTGCCGGTGGCGCCACCGAGACCGAGGTCAACGAGCGCAAGCTGCGCATCGAGGACGCCATCAACGCCGCCCG
>DXGC01000012.1 GCA_019114135.1 Candidatus Corynebacterium avicola | reverse complement strand
GTGATGGCGGCGGCGACCTCTGCACCGTTCTCGGTGCCCAGGGCGCCCCCTGGACAGAAGTCGTTCTGGACGTCGACGACGATCAGGGCTCGCTGGGTGTCACTCATGGCATCCCAGCCTAGACCAACGATGACGCCGGCCGGCCCCTCCTAGGAGAGCTTCCACTCCTCGAGGCCCGGGTACAGCGGGAAGTCGGCGGCGACCTTGTCGACGCGGGCACGCAGTGCGGTGGTGTCGGCGGACTTGCCCTGGGCCAGCGCGGTACCGATGATGTCGGCGACCTCGGTGAACGCGGCGGCGTCCAGGCCGCGGGAGGCCAGGGCGGAGGTACCGATGCGCAGGCCGGAGGTGACCATCGGCGGGCGCGGGTCGAAGGGTACGGCGTTGCGGTTCACGGTGATGCCCACCTCGTGCAGCAGGTCCTCGGCGTCCTGACCATTGAGCTCGGAGTTACGCAGGTCGGCGAGCACCAGGTGCACGTCGGTGCCACCGGTGAGCACCTGTACGCCGGCGTCGACGGTGTCCTTGCCGGTCAGACGCTCGGCGAGGATCTTGGCGCCCTCCAGGGTGCGGGCCTGGCGGTCACGGAAGTCGTCGGTCTGTGCGACCTTCATGGCCACGGCCTTGGCGGCGATGACGTGCATCAGCGGGCCACCCTGCTGGCCCGGGAAGACCGCGGAGTTCAGCTTCTTGTGCAGGTCCAGGTCATTGGTCACGATCATGCCGGAGCGCGGGCCACCGAGGGTCTTGTGCACGGTGGTGGAGGTGACGTCTGCGTAGGGCACCGGGGTCGGGTGCAGGTCGGCGGCGACCAGACCGGCGAAGTGGGCCATGTCGACCCACAGCTTCGCGCCGACCTCGTCGGCGATCTCGCGGAAGGCGGCGAAGTCCTGGTGCCGCGGGTATGCCGACCAGCCACCGATGATGACCTGCGGCTTCTCCTTGATGGCCTGCTCGCGGACCTTGTCCATGTCGATCCGGAAGGTGTCCGGGTCGACCTCGTAGGCGGCGACGTCGTAGAGCTTGCCGGAGAAATTCAGCTTCATGCCGTGGGTGAGGTGACCACCGTGGGCCAGGGACAGACCGAGGATCTTGTCGCCCGGGTTGGCCAGGGCCATCAGGACCGCGGCGTTGGCCTGGGCACCAGAGTGCGGCTGGACGTTGGCGTACTGGGCGCCGAAGACGGCCTTGGCACGGTCACGGGCCAGGCCCTCGATGATGTCGACGTTCTCGCAGCCACCGTAGTAGCGGCGACCCGGGTAACCTTCAGCGTACTTGTTGGTCAGCACGGAGCCCTGCGCCTGCAGGACGGCCCGCGGTACGAAGTTCTCGCTGGCGATCATCTCCAGCGTGTCGCGCTGGCGGGACAGCTCACCGGCGATGGCTGCGGCCACCTCCGGATCGAAGTCGTTCAGGTCAGCATTGTGCTGGGACTGGTCCGGGTGGTTCGTCTGGCTCATAGAGGTGGATCGCCTTTCACGTTGCACGTGGTGGAACATAGTGGAGATGGGCAGTCGCCACTCAGATTAGTCGAATACCCCGTAAAGGAGCACAATAGCCCCCATGTCCGCTCCCTCCGTCTCCGGTGACCACTCTCCGTACATCGAACTCGACCGCTCCCAGTGGCAGACCCTGCGCAAGTCCATGCCGCAGGTACTCAGCCCTTCCGAACTGGAGGAACTGCGGGGTATCGGTGAAGACATCGACATGGACGAGGTCAGCGAGGTCTACCTCCCGCTGTCCCGCCTGATCGACCTGCGCTTCCAGGCGATGCGGCAGCTCAACGACGCCACCGAGACCTTCCTCGGCGAGGACATGCCCCACGTCCCCTTCATCATCGGTGTCTCCGGCTCCGTGGCCGTCGGCAAGTCCACCACCGCCCGTCTGCTCCAGGTGCTGCTGCAGCGGTGGGAGTCCCGTCCGCGGGTGGACCTGATCACCACCGACGGTTTCCTGTACCCGGCGGCGGAGCTCAACAGCCGCCACCTGATGGGTCGCAAGGGTTACCCGGAGAGCTACGACCAGAAGGCGCTGCTGAAGTTCGTCACCGCGGTGAAGTCCGGCGCCCCCTCCGTGCCCGCGCCGGTGTACTCGCACGAGAAGTACGACCGCCTCGACGAGGTGCACACCGTGGACCGCCCGGACATCCTCATCGTCGAGGGGCTCAACGTGCTGCAGACCGGACCGACACTGATGGTCTCGGACCTCTTCGACTTCTCGGTGTACGTCGACGCCGACCGGGTCGACATCGAGCGTTGGTACGTGGAGCGCTTCCTGAAGCTGAAGAACACCGCCTTCCGCCGCCCCGGCGCCCACTTCCACTACTACGCCAGCCTCTCCGACGAGGACGCCATGGTCGTGGCCCGGGAAATCTGGCAGACCGTGAACCTGCCCAACCTGGTGGAGAACATCCTCCCCACCCGCGTGCGTTCCTCGCTGGTGCTGCACAAGGGACCGGACCACCTGGTGGAGTCCGTCCGGATGCGGAAGATCTAGGGCTGCTGCTTACCGGCTATGTGACGGTTACTTGCCGAAGCGGCGCTGACGGCCGCTGAAGTCACGCAGTGCACGCAGGAAGTCCAGGCGACGGAAGGCCGGCCAGTAGGTTTCGGTGAACCAGATCTCGGAGTAGGCCGCCTGCCACAGCAGGAAGCCGGACAGCCGCTGCTCACCGGACGTCCTGATGACCAGGTCCGGGTCCGGCTGCCCCGAGGTGTACAGGTGGTCGCCGATCGATTCATCGGTGATGTGGCTGCCCATGTCGTCTGCCGCGACGCCCTTGGACGCCAGTTCCTCGACGAGGTTCTGCACGGCGTCCACGATCTCCTGGCGTCCGCCGTAGCCGACAGCGATGTTGACGTGCACGCCGTCATGGTCGGACGCGCGTTCCTCGGCCTGCAGCATCCGTGCCCGCAGTTCCTCGGGCAGCAGTTCCAGGCGTCCCATCACGTGCAGGCGGAACTTGCCCTTCGCTGCGGCGAGTTCATCGGACACATCGCCGACGATGCGCATCAGCAGGTCGAGTTCCTCGGCGCTGCGCCGCAGGTTCTCGGTGCTCAGCAGATAGACGGTGACCGCCTCGATGTCCTGTTCATCGCACCAGTCCACGAACTCGACGATCTTCTTCGCCCCCACCCGGTGTCCGTGGGAGACGTCGGTGAAGCCGTTCTCCTTCGCCCAGCGACGGTTGCCGTCACAGATGATCGCCACATGCTTGGGCTGGTTACGACTTTTCAGCTGCCGTTGCAGGCGCCGCTCGTAGAGGGAGTAGAGGATCACCGGGGCTCGTCCTCGGAAGAATCGTTCCCGGCGGCACTGTCGGCACTGTCGGCACTGTCGTTCTTCTCGGCCTTCTGCTTCGCCACCGTTTCGCTCACCGCGTCCGCACCGTAGAGACGGTTCTCGTCACCGACGGCGGAGTCGAGTGCGGCGTCCAGAGTGGCGTCGGGGGCGTCGACCTCGGGGCCGGCCACCGTGCGCTCCTGCGCCATGCGACGGTCGATGGTGTCGATGTCGAAGGGGTCCAGGCCGTGGAGCTCGGCGAAGACCTGACGCTGCTTCATCTTCTTCATCCGCCGGTTGAAGAACACACCGACCGCCAGGATCGCCACCAGCAGGGCGACGACGACCAACAGCCCGACCGGTGCGGCCTTACCGAACTCCGGCCCCTGCGGGCCGTCGTTGACCTGCTCCTGGGCGACGACGGAGACGGTGGACACGAACGGGGAAACCTGCGACATACCTCTAGACCTTACCGTCGGCGGTGACACCGGCGAAAAGGTCGTCCTCCGGCAGTGGTGCGTGCACCCTCGACCGGGCGAGTTCGAATTCCTCGGTGGGCCAGATCCGCTGCTGAAGCTCCGTGGAGACGGCGAAGAACGGCCCCTGCGGGTCGATCTGCGTCGCGTGGGCGCGCAGGGCGTCGTCCCGCTGGTCGAACCACGCCGCGCAGTCCACACGGGTGGTGACCCGTGGCATGATGTCCGGCAGGTCCTTCCACCGGTCCAATGCCTGGAACGCCCGGCCGTCGCCCTCCTCCAGGTCGGCCTTGGCCAGCAGTTCGAAGCGTCGCCGGATGAAACCGTGCGTGTAGTACACCTTCTGCACCTCCCACGGCTCGCCGATCTCCGGGTGGTAGGACGCGTCGGCGGCGGCGTCGTAGGCGCGCATGCTCACCGCATGGGACTTCAGGTGGTCCGGGTGCGGGTAGCCGCCGTTCTCGTCGTAGGTGATGATCACGTGCGGACGGAACTCCCGGATCACCTTGGTCATGTCCAGGGTGGCCTCCTCCGTGTCGGCCAGGGCGAAGCACCCCTCCGGCAGCGGCGGCAACGGATCACCCTCGGGCAGGCCGGAGTCCACGTAGCCCATCCACCGGTGCTGCACCCCGAGGACTCGGGCGGCCTCCGCCATCTCCTCGAGACGGACCTCGTTCATCCGCTCGAGCACGCCGGGCACGTCCATCTCCGGGTTCAGGATGCTGCCTCGCTCACCCCCGGTACAGGTGAGGACCATGACCTCCGCGCCCTCGTCGGCGTAGCGGGCCATCGTGGCCGCGCCCTTGCTGGACTCGTCGTCCGGATGTGCATGAATCGCCAGCAGACGCAGTCCCGTTCGGTCCTGCGTGCCGGACAGCCCACGGTCCGTCAACGGATGCACCTCTTCTCCAGTCTCTGCTGTCGTCAGCTTCCCCGACAGCACTCGTGATGCGCCCCAGCCTACAACTTCCCCCACACACCAACCTCGACTTCCCTCCCCGCAGCGCAGCGCATACGATCGGAGGAATGAGCAAGGCGACCTACGGATCCGCACGTAACGACGGTGTCAGCGGAAAAATCATCGTGATCGGCATCGTGGTCTTCGCGGTCGCCATCGGCCTCTACATGTTCTCGCAGTACAGCAACAGCACCAGCGGGGACGTCTCCGGCACAATCGCCGGTTACGAGGAGGTCGAGGGCAGTGACGACCTGCGGATGACCGTCGACGTCACCCGTGACGACACCGATGAGCCGGCCCACTGCATCATCACCGCCCTCGACGGGTCCAAGGCAGAGGTCGGACGCCGCGAGGTGGTCGTCGCCGCAGGCGGCGACGAATCCACGCGCCTGGTCGTCGACGTCCCGACCCACACCAAGGGTGTGGCCGGCGAGGTCTACGGTTGCTCGACGATCTTCCCGTCCTACCTGGACGACTCCAAGGACACCCCGTCCGTGTCGGAGGAGTGACTCGAAGAACCGCCGCGGGGAACTGACCCGCCCCTCGCCCGGAGGACTCCGGTGCAGCGTGCGCGCCACGCGCACCACGCAGCGGTTGTGTCGGCGCCCAGTGATACACTGTGCCCCGACTGAACAACCATTTCACCGACTCTGTGGTCAACACTGTGGTCGACCTGCAGGAGGACACGAACGCTCATGGCAGACAACCAGACGACCTGGCTCACCCAGGAATCCTTCGACCGGCTCAATGACGAGCTCACGGCTCTGAAGGCCAACCGTCCCGCACTGGCCGCCGAGATCAACGAGCGCCGCGAAGAGGGTGACCTCAAGGAGAACGGTGGTTACCACGCCGCCCGCGAGCAGCAGGGCCAGGAAGAGGCCCGGATCGTCTACCTCGAGGAGCTGCTGGACAGCGCCACCATCGGCGAGGCCCCGGCGGAGTCCGGCGTCGCCCTGGTCGGTTCTGTCGTCCACGTCTACTACGACGGCGACGAGGACGACAAGGAGACCTTCCTGATCGGTACCCGTGGCCTGGAGTCCTCCAACCCGGACCTGGAGACCTACTCCACCGACGCTCCCCTGGGTGCTGCCCTGGTCGGCGCCAAGGAGGGCGAGACCCGCGAGTACCAGAGCCCGACCGGCGACACCATCACCGTCACCCTGGTCACGGCCGAGCCCTACGACCCGGACCGCGACGTCCCCCGCGCCGAGCAGTAGGACCGCGGAGGCGGGCCTGGCCTGAGTCCAGTCCGCGCCGGCCTGAATCGACGCGCACAGGCCCCTGAAGCCCCGAGAACCCGGCTCTCCCCGATGAAGGGAGGGCCGGGTTCTCGCATTCCTGCCCGCACCGCAAAGCATCACACCTCCCGCGACTTCCACATACTGAGACCTGCAGGTCAGCGTCTCGCTCGGCCCAGGTATGAAATCGAGGAGGTGTGACGGATTGGCCCATCCGTTCCTGGGTGGTGTCGGATGACCAGGCCCGGACACAGAACAGCCGCCACGGCAGATGCCGTGGCGGCTGTGAGTCGCAGTTGCGGACCGGACTGCTAGTCGTTGCTGAAGTACGACAGCAGGCGCAGGATCTCGGTGTAGAGCCAGACCAGGGTCACGGCCAGGCCCAGGGCGACACCCCAGGCGTAGCGGGACGGGGCGCCGGCGCGGATCAGCTTGTCGGCCTGGTCGAAGTCGGTCAGGAAGCTCAGGGCGGCCAGGACGATGCAGACCAGGGAGAAGATGATGGCGATCGGACCGCCGTCACGCAGCATGCTCTGCTCACCGGTGAAGAGGGCGTAGACGAAGTTTCCGAGCACCAGGACCAGCACGCCGATCATGGCGCCGACCAGCATCTTGGTGAACTTCGGGGTGACGCGGATGGCACCGGTCTTGTAGACCACCAGCATGCCGACGAAGACACCGATGGTGCCCAGAACGGCCTGGAAGATCATCGCACCGCCGTCACCGCCAGCGATGTTGACCCCGGCGAAGATGTAGGTGAAACCACCGACGAAAAGGCCCTCGAAGGCGGCGTAGACCAGTGTGACGACCGGGGAGCCGTACTTCTTGCCGAAGCTGGAGACCAGGACGGCGATCAGGCCACCGATGGCACCGACGAAGGTCAGCCCCATGGCGAGCGACTCATTGCTCTGGCCGATCATGAAGTTCACCACGGCCATGACCACGATGACACCCAGGGTGATGCCGGTCTTCGTGACGACATCGTCGATGGTCATCGGGCGGTCGGAGGACCCGGTGGCGGCACCGTAGTTCGGCGACTGCTGGTAGCCGTACCCCTGGGCAGCCTGCCCCTGGGCACCCCACTGGTCACCCGCGGACTGATAGCCCTGCTGGTAGGCGGCGGACTGCCCGCGCTGACCGGCACCCTCGGCCTTGGTCAACGAACTCATGTATGGATTCGAACTTCTCACTGTGCGTCCTGTCCTATCGTCAAGGTTCAACGTCTCCCCGGTGCCGCCGCCCGGCCACGTGAGCGGCAGCGGCACCTGCGGTTACTGACATACACCCTACCAACGCGCCAGCGGCGTGCAGTGTTCCCGACGGGGTTCCCGCGCTGTACCCCACAAGCGTTCTGTCCAGTTTGTTCCACAAACCCACAACATATCCCCGGCAAGTCAGTTAGTGTCATTCTCATGTCGAAAAAACGCCTTTCACTCGGCCCCATCCCCGAAGAGCTTGCCGCTGAGCTGCGGGGGCTGACCACCAACGCCACCACCGGAAACACTGAGAGCGGAGACCGCCTCGAGATCGAAGGCCCCTTCACCGGCGAGACGATCGGCTGGGTCGGTCGCGGCGGCGAAGAAGAGGTCACCGAGGCCTTCCGTGCCGCACGTGTCGCCCAGAAGCGTTGGGAGAAGGTCGACCCGCGCACCCGCGGCAAGATCCTGCTGAAGTTCCACGACGCTCTGCTGAAGAACCGTGAGCTGGTGATGGACATCATCCAGCTGGAGACCGGCAAGAGCCGCGACTCCGCCTACGAGGAGCTGATGCACTGCGCCATCACCGCCCGTTACTACGGCAACCAGACCCACAAGATCCTCAAGCCGAAGGGCCACGCCGGTGTGGTCCCGGTGATCACCAAGACCACCGAGTACCACGTGCCCAAGGGCGTCATCGGCCAGATCAGCCCCTGGAACTACCCGCTGACCCTGGCGGTCTCCGACTCCCTGCCGGCCCTGGCCGCCGGTAACGCCCTGGTCGCCAAGCCCGACTCCTCCACCCCGTTCTCCGCACTGTTCGCCTACAAGCTGCTCTTCGAGGCCGGCCTGCCCCGCGACCTCGTCCAGCTGGTCACCGGCCCCGGCCGCATCGTCGGCGAGGGCATCGCCAACCAGGCCGACTACCTCATGTTCACCGGCTCCACCGAGACCGGTAAGCACCTCGGTGAGATCGCCGGCCGTCGCCTGATCGGCTACTCCGCCGAGCTGGGTGGCAAGAACCCGATGATCGTCACCAAGGACGCCAACATCGACAAGATCATGCCGGCCGTCCTGACCGGTTGCTTCTCGAACTCCGGCCAGCTGTGCGTGTCCGTCGAGCGTATCTACGCCCACAAGGACGTCTACGACGAGTTCGTCAGCAAGTTCGGCCAGGCCGCCAAGGACTACCGCCTCGGCGCCGGTTACGACTGGAACGCCCAGATGGGCTCCCTGTGCGGCGCCGGACAGGTCTCCACGGTCGAGAAGTACGTCGACGACGCCGTCGACAAGGGCGCGACCCTGGTCGCCGGCGGCAAGGCCCGCCCGGACCTCGGCCCGTACTTCTACGAGCCGACCGTGTTCACCGATGTCTCGGACGACGTCCTGCTCAAGCGCGAGGAGGTCTTCGGCCCGGTCGTCTACGTCGAGAAAGTCGACTCCCACGACGAGGCCGTCGAGAAGGCCAACGACACCGACTACGGCCTGAACTCCTCGGTCTTCGGTCCGTCCAAGACCGCCACCGACATCGCCCAGAAGATCTACTCCGGCACGGTGAACATCAACGACGGCTACGCCGCCGCCTTCGCCTCCGTCGACAACGAGATGGGTGGTACCCGCGAGTCCGGTCAGGGCCGCCGCCAGGGTACGCAGGGGCTGCTGAAGTACACCGAGAGCCAGAACGTCACGGACCAGCGCGTGATCCCGATCCGCGGCCCGGAGTTCCTGAAGCCCAAGGCCTACTCCCAGGTCATGTCCGTGCTGCTGCAGGCAGGCAAGACCTTCAAGGTCCTGAAGTAGCCCAGGAAAGCACCCGGCACTGCGCCCGGTAGACTCGTCCGCATGCCGGACGAGCGCTCCCCGAACCCCGCCAACCGCATGGTCGGCGGGGTTCAGCGTCGTCACTGGGACGGCGATGCCGAGCGCTACCACGGTGACCACGCCGACTACCTGGACACCTTCCACTGGTGTCCGGAGCGGCTCACCGAGGCCGACGCCCGGCTCCTCGGCGAGCCGGAGGAGTTGGCAGGACGCACCATCGTCGAGGTCGGGTGCGGCTCCGCACCCTGCGCATGCTGGCTGGCCCGGAACACCGGAGCCCATGTCATCGGCCTGGACGTGTCCATGAGGATGCTGCAGCGTGCGCCATCAGGGACGGGGGTGTCCCTGCTGCAGGCCGATGCCGCCGAACTGCCACTGGCCACCGGTTCGGTGGACAGGTTGTTCTCCTCCTTCGGGGCCTACCCCTTCATCGCGGACCTTCCGGCTGCACTTTCGGAGGTTTCCCGTGTCCTCTCACCGGGGGGTCGGGCGGTCCTGGCGGTGAACCACCCGTCGGCATGGATCTTCCCGGACGACCCCGACAGCGTCGCCGCCGAGATCCCCTATTTCCAGGACGCCTACCTGGAGTTCGACGGGGACGACGGTGAAGTCTCCGTCGACGGAGCCGCCGGCCAACTCCGTTACGCGGA
This sequence comes from Candidatus Corynebacterium avicola, assembly GCA_019114135.1. Lineage (GTDB taxonomy): Bacteria > Actinomycetota > Actinomycetes > Mycobacteriales > Mycobacteriaceae > Corynebacterium > Corynebacterium avicola. The sequence continues at coordinate 21,906 of DXGC01000012.1, read as the reverse complement.
GTTCCACCACACCATGGGTGACTGGGTACGCGCGGTGGCGACCTCGGGACTGGCCTTGGTCGATCTGGTGGAACCGGAGTGGACGCCCGGGACACCGGACTGGGGTCAGTGGTCGCAGCGTCGAGGGGAGTTGTTCCCCGGCACCGCGATCTTCATCCTCTCCCCGGTCGGACGCTGAGTTACGACAGGCCGTCGTCTGCTTCCAGAAGGATGAAGGTCAACAGCTCCGTGGGAGCCCCGTTCGCCTGGACGGTGAGCCCCTGCCCGCCCGGGTGGTAGCGGCGGGTCTGCACCACCTTGAAGGAGTGCTTCTTGGAGACGGCGGCGGTCTCCCCTGGTCCGACGGTCACGCGCCCCATCTTGAACGTCGTCGGACGCAGCGTCCCGTCAGCTTTACGGAAGTGCACCTGGTAATCGACGACCACGTCCCGGACGCTGTCACCGGTGTTGCCGACCGTGGCGGTGATGGTCATCGTCTCCCCCACCTTCGGCGAGTCCGTGTCCAGTGCGACATCGGTGACCGCGATCGACGGGTCGGGTTCGGCACCGACCAGGGACAGCGCACCGTGGTGTCCGGCCTTGATCAGCCCGCGCAGTCCCTTGGTCACAACCCAGGTGGCCCGTCCTTCATCCTGGGCCTCCGCCAGCCACCGACCTGCGGTCGCCACGGCCAGTTCCGGATGGTCCTTGGAGATGTCGTTCAAGTTGTTGGCGACCGAGGTCCGCACGTAGACGGAGGGGTCCTCGACGAGCCGGCTGACGATACGGATCACCGGCTCAAGGTCCTCGATGAATGCAGGGAGCTGCGAGTGCCACGGAAGGCGTGGCCGGATCCCCTCGGAGGCCAGACGTCGCACATTGTGGCTCTCGGAGCCCGCCCACCGTTCCACCTGATCCATGGTTTCCCTGGGCCAGCGCACCAGGTAGGGACGGATCGCGAACTCACCGGTGTGGCGCCGGGTGATCTGCTCGATGGCGGCGAGGGACTCCTGCGGATGGTCGAGGCCGTACTCCTCGACGAACCGGGCGACGGGCATGAGGAACCAGGACTCGTTGAACATCCCCTTCTCCCCACTCAGTTCCGGGCCGAGGGAATCGACGAGGATGCCCACAGCCTCGGGGTAGTCCCCGGGAAGTCGCTCCCGGAGCTCTTCGGCGAGGACGAGCACCCGGTCCTTCAGTTCGAGCTCCCCCACCCTCGAATCGACTGCGGCCGCGTAATCCTCGGCGTCCACAGCGAATGAGCCATTGTTGATCCCCTCGGCGATCCGACGGGCACAGTCGCCGGTGAAGTAGTCCTTCATCGCCGCCTCCCGTCAGCCGCGCACCGGTCGGACGCTGACCTCTTCGACGATGGCCTCATCGGTGGTGTCCACGGCGAGTCGCACGGCAGCGGCGATGGACTCCGGACGCACGTAGAGCGCGCCGTCGTAGTTGTTGTTGCCGCGTGCGGTCTGCAGGGCTACCTGCATGTCGGTGTCGACCCGGCCCGGGTGCACGGAGCTGACCCGGACCGTGCCCCGTTCCTCTTCGCGCAGGGCGTCGGTGAGGGCACGCAGGGCGAACTTCGTCCCGGAGTAGGGTCCCTGCCCTGCCCCGGACTTGTAACCGGAGCCGGAGTTGATGGCGACGACGGTGCCGTGGGAGACGCGCAGGGCAGGCAGGAGCAGTCGGGTGAGTTCGGCGACACCGAAGACGTTGACGGCGAAGATCTCCTGCCAGGTGTCCCAGGCTGTCTCGCCGACCGGGGACTCCTGGGCGAGGCCGGCGGAGTGCACGAGGACATCGAGGCGATTGAGAGGACCGCCGGAATCAGGGTCGCGGAGCTCGGCGACGGCGGCAGCGATCGATGCCGGGTTACGGAGATCGACGTCCTGACTGGACCAGGAGATCACCCGGTGGGTGCGGGAGAGATCGTCGACGACAGCGGCACCGATGCCGCGGGAGCCACCGGTCACCAGGGCCAGGGGCACATCGGAGGGAACATTTTCAGGGTCTGGGCCGTTGTACCTGATGTCAACCATGGCCACGATCGTAGTCACCCGCTGCATCCCCGTGTCGTGCCCCAACGAAAGGACACCCCATGTTCGGTACAGCAATCACTGCCCTCATCTTCGGCACGATCTCAGGCGCTGGCGCCTGGTGGGCCGCCGACCAGGACCGCTGGGGGTGGGCGTCCATCCTCGGCGTCATCACCCTGGTCCTCGCAATCGTCGCCATCAGCACCGCCTTCGCCGGGGCCGTGGCCGCGATCTTCAAGTTGCTGCCGCTGCTGCTGATCATCCTGGTCGGCTGGCTCGCCTACAAGCAGTTCCAGAAGAACAAGGCCGAGTCCCAGAACTGACACTGGACCGGCACCGGGCGAACCCGCCCGTAGTTAGCCGACCCCGTGTTACACAGGGTCCATGACCACACCACCACCCGCTGCCTTCGACCACCTCATCCACTGGGTCTCTGACCTCGATGCCGCCATGTCGTCCTACGATGCGGCAGGACTCGCCACCCACGCAGCACTGACCATGCCCGGCTTCCGCAACGGGGCCTGGGGCGTCGACGACGAGCGCTACGTGGAGCTCGCCGCCGTCGATGATTGGGAAGCCACCAAAGGGGCCACCTACGCCCGCGGCCTGGAGATCATCCGACCCTCCATCGACGCACTCAGCGAAGATGGTGGCAACGGTGAAGGTGCCGTGACCTTCGCCGTGAACGTCCCCGACATCGACGCCACCATCGACCGCCTCCGCGCCGCCGGCCACGAGATCATCATCGACACCATCCGCTTCGAGGAGAAGGACGCGGGCTTCACCGAGGTCTTCCTGCCCGACACCCCCGGACACGTACCCTTCTTCATCGCCTACGACCCGCCCCGCGAGGTCATCGCCCAGATGAGGGCCGACCACCGCGCCGCCCAGGGTGAGGAGCTGGACCCGGACCGTCCGGACCTCAGTGCCCTGCTGGTCGCCAGCGATTCCCCGGAGCAGGACGCACAGTTCCTCGGTGAGGTGCTCCAGATTCCCGCCGACGGCACCACCGTTCCGCTGCCCGGCGCGACCGTCCACTTCCTAGCCGACGCACCGGAGGGAGCCACCGGCCTGTACGGCCTGGAGGTCACCGGGCTAACGGAGCCGGCCAGTCTCCACGGGATCGACATCGTCCCCGTAGAGCGCGACCACTGACCGCGCCAGCCTCCCGACGATCTGCCGCGCCACCTCCGGCGCAGTGACCTCGATGTCGTCACCGAAATGCAGCAGCTGCCGTACGCCCTCCACCTGCGTGTAGACGACCTCGATCCGCACGGTGTCCGGACTGTCCCCGTCGTCGCATCCGTCGCGGACAGACACCAGCCGTGATCCTATGATTCTTCGTGCCAGGTCGAGACTCCCACGCTTCAGCTCTGCGGTGACAACCGTGGTTTCCCGCGGCCGCTCGAGATCGCGGGCCAGTTCTGCCACCACCGACTCCAGGGTCTCCGAGGGACGAAGCCGACGCGGCGCGTCGAGCACCTCCCACGAGGCCAACCGCTCCACGGCGTACATGCGCGGACTCCCGTCACGGTCCGCGACCAGGTACCAGCGCCCACCCCTGCCCAGTAGTCCGTAGGGGTCGACGACCCGCGGCTCCGAGGCTTCTTCGCCGCTGCGTCGGTAGACGATGGACAGGCAGTTGCCGCTCCGGACGTCCTGGGCGAGTGCGGCCACATCGCCGGTCTCCGTCTCCTGGCCCGGTGCCGCGGAGAACCAGGGGCGGTTGTCCACCGTCACCACCTGCGACAGGGAGAGTTCCGCCGAACGGTGACTGTGCTGTCCCTGTCTGGTCCTGGAGATTTTCCCCAACGCCGCGGCCGCCAACGCCTTCTGCCCCAGCTCCGCGGCGCGGTCGGCGTCCAGACCGGTGATCTGCAGCAGATCCTTCTCCCGGGTCGACAACCCGGAGACCGGGAACCGACCACTGGGCAACACGGAGATCCCGCCGTAGCGTCCTGGTTCGGTCACCACCGGGACTCCTGCCTCCGTCAGCGAGGAGAGGTCGCGGTGAACGGTTCGGGTGGAGACCCCCAGATCATCGGCAAGTTCGGACACGGTCGTCCGCCCCCGGGCCCGCAGGACGCTGACCAGGTCGAACAGCCGTTGCAAGCGACCACTTCCGGTTCCCATGCCTCAACCCTCCGACCACTTCCGGGAAACTTCCGGAAGATTTTCCTGAACCCTGACAGTTCATGTCAGGGTACCGCTCCACCATGAGAATTGTCAGAAAGACAACCAGAAAGGACAGCACCATGACCACCCCGAACCCCTACATGTTCATCGTCTACGTCAAGGACGCCGCCGCATCCGCCACGTTCTACAGCGAGCTCCTCGGCATCTCCCCCGGCTTCGAGTCCCCGCGCTTCATCGCCTTCACCCTGCCCGGCGGAGTCCAGTTCGCCGTGTGGAGCGGCTCCGACCTCACCGGAGACTCCCTGTCACCTGAGGCGGCACGGGGCCGCGCCAGCGAACTGTGCCTCTGCCTCGGCACCACCGAGGAGATCGAGGAGCGCTTCGCCGACTGGCGCGACCGCGGCGTCCACATCGTCTCCGAGCCCCACGACGACGTGTTCGGACGCACCTTCGTCGCCGCCGACCCGGACGGCAACCTCATCCGCATCGCTCCTGTCGACTAGCCCTGTCGGATGATCTTCCCCGGGTTCTGCTGGATCTGCAGCCCGGTGACCTTCCCGTCCGTCACCTCGAGAGTGATGCCGCGGGTCAGGTCGGAGGAGTCCGCGCGCAACAGCGGCCCGCTGGACGCCTCGACCACGCTGAGGTCGGGCATCCCGTACTTCCCGATGAGCCCGTCCAGGAACCGGACGACCTTCGCCGAGCCGATGATCGGATTACGGGCCGCGCGGGTGAGGCCACCGGAGTCGGTCCACAGCACACAGTCCTCGGAGAGCTGTTCCACCAGGGCCTGCAGGTCCCCGGTGTTCAATGCCTCCGCCAGAGCGTCCAGCACGTCACGGTCGGCGACGACCGGCGACGCAGCTTCCGGCGTCTTCGACAGGGACGCACGCGCCCGTCGCAGCCGCTGCCTGGTCGCCGACGGCGTCGTGCCGACCAACTCCGCGATCTGCGCATGCCCCATACCGGCGACATCGGCGAGCACCACGATCACCCGGTCCAACGGGGACAGTGTCTGCAGCAACCGGACGAAAGCCAGGTCGACCTGTTCACCCAGGACGACCCGGTCAGCGGGACCGGCGTCCTCCAGGACGACCTCCGGCAGCCACGGTCCGACGTAGCTCTCCCGACGCTTCGCCGCCGACGTGGCAGCGTCCAGCGCGAGGCGGGAGACGACCGTGGTCGACCAGGCCGGCATGTCCCGCGGCGCACCGTCGGTGTCGGACGCAGACTCCATGCGCAACCACGCCTCAGAGACGACGTCCTCGGCATCCTGCCAGGATCCGAGGACGGTGTAGGCCAGGCCGAGCAGTCGCGGGCGCTCGGCCTGCCACTGGTGGAGAGAATCGGTGTCATTGCTGGCATCTCTCATTTCTCGGACAGTACGCTGATCCTGTTCCACGTGTTGATCGCGGCGATCTCACTGATCAGTGCGCCGGTGAGTTTCTCACCGAACTCCGAGACCACCCGTTCCTGCAGTTCAGGGTCGTAGCCCTCGGACAGCCGGGTCCCCATGGTGGTGAACTCGAGGATCAGCGCCTGCTCTGCAGTGAAGGTGTCGGAGTCGTTCCCGGGTTCCCAGTCGCGGATGGCCTCGCACCACTGCTCGCCGTAGCCGTGCTTGATCGCCTCCTCGGAGTGCATGTTGATGCAGAAGTTGCAGTTGTTCAGGTAGGACGCCCGGAGCTCCACCAGTAGTCGCTGCTCGCGGGTCAGTCCGGACCGTGCCGCCAGTTCCAGGGCTCCGGCGGCGGCGTAGGTGCGTTTGTGGGTCTTCGTGAAGTCGAAATGTGCCATACAGACCAGACGACGCAGCGCTCCGAGGCGTGACAGAACGCAGGTCACGCCGACCTCACATTCCCCCTCCCCCGCGCGTCTACCCTGTATGAGGATGACAGTTCCCTTCGACCATGCGGTCAAGCAGCACGGAGCCACCGTGCTGCGGGTCTGCCGTGCCGTCCTCGGCACAACGGCGGATGCCGAGGACGCCTGGTCGGAGACCTTCCTCAGCGCGCTGCGCACCTGGGACGAGACGTCCCGGGTCGACAACCTGGAGGCATGGCTCGTCCGCGTCGCCCACCGGAAGACCCTCGACATCACCAGGGCGCGTGCCCGTCACGCCGTCCCCACCGGTAAGGTTCCGGACGTCGCGTCGTCCTGCACCGCACCTGGTGACGGCCAGGACCACCACTCCCTCTGGGATACTGTCGCTGCGCTACCAGAACGCCAACGACTCGCCGTCGCCTACCACTACCTCGGTGGACTCCCCCATGCCGAGACCGCCGAGCTCATCGGCGGCACCTCCGCGGCCGTGCGGCGTGCAGCCTCCGACGGCATCAGGGCTCTGCGACGTACATGGCTCACCGAGAGTGCTCCCGAAGCCTCTGACCACCCCGAACCGGAGGATCCCCATGTCTGAGCTCACGGACCGACTGCCCTTCCCCGACTCCGAGTTGGACCGGCTCACCGGACGCCTCGCGGAATCGGCTGCCCAAGAGAACCTGTTGGACGTCTCCTACCGCACCGTCGACTCCCCGATCGGCCCTCTGTTCCTGGCGACCACCGACACCGGCCTGGTCCGGGTCGCCTTCGAGAACGAGGACACCGACGCCGTGCTCACCGAACTCTCGGAGAGGATTGGTCCCCGCATCATCGAGAACCCGAAGCCGCTCGACGCGGTGGCCCGGGAACTCGACGAATACTTCGCCGGCACCCGTCACGACTTCGATCTCCCGCTCGATTTCAGCATGTCGGCATCGGCGAGCGCGCAGGCATCGAAAGGCACGCCACCGTTCCGGCAGATCGTCCAGCAGTATCTGCCGAGCATCGACTACGGGAGCACCAGGTCGTACAAGGAGGTCGCCGAGGCGGTCGGTAATACGAAGGCCGTCCGGGCGGTCGGCACGGCCTGTGCCACCAACCCGATCCCGGTCGTCGTCCCCTGCCACCGCGTCCTGCGCACCGACGGCAAACTGGGTGGCTACCGCGGCGGCCTCGAGGCCAAGAAAGTACTGCTGGAACTGGAGCGGAGTGCCCCCACCGCGGCTTGATCGGGGAACCATGCCGCGGTTCAGACACCGGACGGTACGCTGGACGTACACAAGCAGACCATCCGCCCCGCCGGCGGCGCAGCCGTGCGCCGTCCGGCCCCAGAAAGGTACGCGTTGAACAGACCAGAGCCGACCACGACCGCGATCCCGACACAGTGGGTTGGGCCGCTGCGCGTCAGTGGCACCGCATTCACCGACGGGTCGGGGTACGAGGAGGTGGAGGTCCCTCTGGCAACCTTCGAGACCCCTCTGTGGCCGTCGGTCGGACGTGGTGCCAGCATCTCACGGGAGGTGCCGGACGGCATCCGGACCACCGTCGTCTCCGAGTGCATGACCCGCTCTGTGCTGTTCACCGCCGAGGACGGCGCGGTCGCCGCCGAGGCGTCCCGTACGATCACCGCCCGTCTCGAGGACCTGCAGGACACGGTGTCGACCACCACCAGCCACGGCCGACTGGTGGACCTGCACACCGAGATCGTCTGCAACCTGCTCTACGTGCGTTTCGAACTGCACCCCGGTGACGCCTCCGGCCACAACATGGTCACCAAGAGCGCCGACGCCCTGATGGAGCGGATCCTGTCCTGGGACCTCGGACTGTCCTACGGCTCGGTGTCCGGAAACTTCTGCAGCGATAAGAAAGCCACCGCCGTCAACGGCATCCTGGGCCGTGGCAAGAATGTCGTCGCCGATCTCTTCCTGCCGAACGAGGTCGTGGAGCGTCGACTGCGCACCACCGCCTCCGCCGTCGCCGAGATCGTGGTGCAGAAGAACCTGGTCGGGTCCACGATCGCCGGTGCCCTGCGGTCCGCCAACGCCCACTACGCGAACATGCTCCTGGGCGTCTACCTGGCCACCGGACAGGACGCGGCGAACATCGTGGAGGGCTCCCAGGGCATCACCTACGCCGAGGCCCGGGAGGACGGACTGTACTTCTCGTGCACCCTGCCGAATATCATTGTGGGAACCGTCGGTAGCGGAAAGCACCACGACGACGTCACCCAGGCGCTCGAGCGCATGGGATGCCGGGAGAACCGTGAGGTCGGGGCGAACTCCCGCCGACTGGCATCCCTGGTGGCGGCCACGGTGCTGTGTGGCGAACTCTCTCTGCTGGCGGCGCAGACGAACCCCGGCGAACTGATGTCCACCCACCTGAGCATGGAACGATAGAGAAGGCGAGAAAGATCATGACTGCAATTGGTATCCACGACCTGGAGATGGCCACCGGCCACCATGTTGTCGACCTGGAGCAACTCGCCGATCATGCCGGGATCGCACCCGGAAAGTACACCCTGGGCCTGGGCCAGTCCGAGATGAGCATGCTCGCCGAGGACGAGGACATCGTCACCATGGGTGCCGCCGCCGCCAAGCCGCTGCTGGAGCGCAACGGTATCGAGGGAATCCGTACCCTCCTGTTCGCCACCGAGAGTGGTGTGGACCAGTCGAAGGCCGCCGGTGTCGCCGCGGCCAAGCTGCTGGGCCTGCCGCACACCGTGCGCACGGTGGAGATGAAGCAGGCCTGCTACGGCGGCACCGCCGCCCTGCAGTCCGCCATCGGCATCGTCGCCCGCTCCCCGCAGGAGCGCGTGCTGATCATCGCCTCCGACAATGCCCGCTACAAGCTGGACTCCCCCGGTGAACCGACCCAGGGCGCCGGCGCGGTCGCCATGCTGGTCTCCACCGACCCCGAGCTGCTGGAGATCGAGCCAGCCAACGGTATCTCCACCACCGACGTCGACGACTTCTGGCGCCCCAACGACTCCACCACCGCCGTCGTGGACGGGCACCTCTCCGTCGGTGCCTACCTCGACGCCGTCTCCGAGGCCTGGGAGGACCTGCAGTCCCAGGGTGGCCCCGCCATCGGCGACATCGACCGCGTCATCTACCACCAGCCGTACACCAAGATGGCGAAGAAGGCCCAGGCCCGGCTGCGCGAGGTCAGCGGCGACGAGATCAGCACCGCCCTGAACCCCGGCGACGAGGTCGACGGTCGCGACACCGGACTGGAGACCGGCTCGCGCTACAACCGTCGCCTGGGCAACAGCTACACCGCCTCCCTGTACTCCTGCCTGGCCTCCCTGATCGACCACGAGGACGATCTGGTCGGCAAGCGCATCGGCCTGTTCAGCTACGGCTCCGGTTGCGTCTCCGAGTTCCTCACCGGCGTCGTGCAGCCCGGCTACCTGCAGCGCCGCAACCCCGAGCGTGCCGCCACCCTGCTCGACTCCCGTGTCCCGGTGAACATCGAGGAGTACCGCGAGCTGCACTCCGCCCCGCACGGCACCAGCTCCGACCAGGTCACCGCCGAGGTGACCACCGGTCCGTTCCGTTTCGCCGGCGTCGCCGACCAGGCTCGCCGCTACGAGGTGCGCTGAGGGTCTTACCGCCCCAGGGAGAAACTGCGGCGTGGACGTTTTTATCACACCTGTGATAAATTAACGCCCATGCCGAAGATCGTGGATCCTGAACAGCGACGTCGACAGATACTCAACGCCGCTCTCGACCTTGTCGTAACAAAAGGTGTCGACGGACTGTCGTTCCGTACCGTCGCCGAGGAGAGCGGACTCAACGTCGGCAGCATCCGCAACACCTACCCCACCCAGCACGACCTGCTGGCCGCCGCCGCGGAAGATGTCGGCGACAGTATGGGCCGTCGCCTGGAAGGCCACGACCTCAGCGGCACTCCCGGCACCCACACCGTGACCACTGCCGCCGCGGCGATCGGCGAACTGCTGCCCCTCGACGAGGAGCGGCGCCGCGAGAACATCGTGCTCGGCGAGTTCATGATGGCCTCACGCAGCAAAGAGGTCTACCGGAACATCACCGACCGCATGTCGGGGGACATGCAGACGGTGGTGACTCTCGTTCTCACCGGTCTGGGCGTCGCGTCCGACCGTGCACCGCAGGCAGCGACGGCGATCAAGACCCTGATGGTCGGTATGACCTTCGACGCCTCCACCAGCCACGGCGCGCTGTCGCCGGACGAGATGACGACGCTGCTCACCGAAGCACTGCAGGCGGCATCGGAGAGAACGCACTGATGCCCCGTTGGTTGTTCGCGCTACTCTTCGCGGCGCTGATCCTCTACACCGATGACTACGTCATCGCCGGCATCCTGCCCGAGCTCGCCGGTGACCTCGGCGTCTCCGAGGCCCAGGCTGGGCAGTTGGTCACCGTCTTCTCGCTAACCCTCGCACTGTCCTCCCCGGTGGCGGCGGTGGTACTCGCCAACGTCAGACGGAGCACCTTGTTCACGATCACCCTCACGGTCTTCGCCGTGGCCAATCTCGCGGCAGCGGCGGTCTCGGACTTCTGGGCACTGATGGTTCTTCGCGTGATCGCCGCGCTGTGCGCCGGTGCGTCCACACCCGCCGTCTTCGCGTGGACTGCCGCCCAGGCTCCGCCGGAGAAGATCGGACGCTACATCAGCATCGTGGCCCTCGGCGTCACCGGTGCCATCGCGCTCGGCGTCCCTGCCGGTACGCTCATCGCCCAGGCCGTGAGTTGGCGGGGCAGCTTCGTCGTCCTCGCGGTCTGTGCACTGCTGGCCATCGTGATGATCCGGTCAACCATGGTGTCCGACGTGCAGGGCGAGGAAAGTGTGCCGATCGGCAGGCAGCTCCGTGCCCTCGGCTCCGCGCCGGTGGCACTGACCCTCGGTGTGAATGTGGTGGCCATGTCCGGCTCGATGATGGCCTTCACCTACTTCGCCCCGTTCCTCGCCGGCGCGGTCCCCGACCATGAGCTCCGGGCGGTCACCTTCGCCCTCTCCGGGCTCGGCGGTATCGTCGGCGTGTGGTTCGGCGGCGTACTCACGGACAGGATCGGCGCGCTGCGCACCATCGTCGTCGCACTTCTGACACTGGCCCTCGGATGTGCCGGATCCTGGCTGCTCTGGTTGGTCGCTCCACTGGAATCACTGCCACTGATCGTGGTCCTGGTCTCCCTCGGAGCTGTCCAGGCACTCGGTGCCTTCAGCCTCTCCCCCGCCCTCACCGCACGTCTTGCGACCACGGCCGGCGATGGGTCGAATGCAGCGATCGCCCTCAACACCTCCGGCACCTACCTCGGCGTCACGATCGCCGGGGCGGTCGGCGGAGCGGTTCTCGCTGGCGGGAACGCCGGAAACGTCGTCGCCACCGCCACGCTCATCGTCCTCGTCGCTGCGGGGATGTTCGCGGCGTCCACGCGGGTGGCGAAGTGATCAGCGAGGACTGGCAATCAGAAGGATGAGAGTCGCTTCCGTCGGGCCGGGGTTCTCCAGGTGGTGGTGCCGGTCTCCGGGTACCTGAGCCGTGTCCCCGGCGTCCAAGGTCGCCACCTCCTCCGCTTCGGCGAAGATTCCCACCCGCCCGGTGAGAAGGTGGATGGTCTCGACGGTCCGCGCCTTGTGGGGTGCGAACTCCGGGGTGACGCTGTGACCGGGGAGAGCATATCGGATCAGCTCCACACCGGGTGAGGGTCGTCCGAGCATCGTGCGGACGACACCCGATTCCGGGTCGACGAATTCCCGGGCTTCGCTTCTCCGCGTGACCGTCAGCGCATCACCTGCATCCAGCAGGTCGTTGAGCTCCGTGCCCAGTGCCGATGCGATGGCCACTGCGTTCTGCAGGCTGGTGTTCAGCGCCCCCCGCTCGATCCGCGACAGTGCTCCCCCGGAAATGCCGGTCGTCTCCGCCAACTGCTGCAAGGTGATGCCGAGTTCGGCCCTTCGTGAACGTACCGCTGCCCCGAAAGCGCGCTGCGTGTCAGCAGGCATCGTTTCTCACCAATCCCAAGCTATTGACTATCCGTATTTTCTGTTGCGTATAGTACACGCCATGGGCGTTCTTCTTGCGATTCTTCCGGTAATCGCAGTCGTGGCATGTCTGATGCTGAAGCAGTCATCGCTTCGCGCCGGAGTGGTGGGCCTCGCCGCCGCCGCAGTGATCGCCCCGACCGCATTCGCGCTCACCCGGGAGGTCGCGCTGGACGCCCTCTCACAATGGTGGACGCTGGTCCTCGAGGTGCTTCTCATCATGGCCGGCGGCATCATCTTCACCGAGATCGGACGGCACACCGGCGCACTGGGGCAGCTCTCCGACTGGATACGCACCTCACTGGGGGCAGGCGTGGCACCGGTCCTGGCGATCGTGCACGGTGTGACGCCCTTCGCGGAATCGGTGACCGGGTTCGGGATCGGCGCCGTGATCGCGGTCCCCCTCCTGTCGGCCCTGGGGCTCAGCGGCCGGAAGGCGGCGACGATCGGGCTCCTGGGACTGTGTGCCGTGCCGTGGGGATCGATGGGGCCCGGGACGCTGATCGCCGCGGAACTCGGCGGAGTCGGGTTCGACGAACTCGGTGTAGCGTCGGCCGTCGCCAGCTTGCCGGGGTTCATCGGGGTCGGCCTGGTGGCAGTTCACCTGGTCGCCGAACAAGGCGATCGCCGCCAGGCCGATCTGGCAGCCGTGGCCTCCGCCCTGGCGCTGTGGGCCGGGATTCTCGGAGCCAATATCGTGGTCGGAACGGCACCCGCCGGTGCACTGGGAGCCTTGATCACCCTGACGGTGCACCTGTTGGTGAACAGACTGCGAGGCAACGCCATCCGGTGGTCGCGACCTGTCCTTCTGGCACTGGTGCCCTACGGAGTTCTGCTCGGCGGGGTGATCGCCGTCAGCCTGGTGGTGCGCGCCGCCGACGTCGGCGACACCCCGTGGAGCTTTCTCGCCTCCCCGGCCGTGTGGCTTTTCATCTCCTCGATGGTGGCCACAGGCTTTCACCGCGGGACACTTCGGGCCACCGTGCACCGCGCCTTCGCCAGCTGGATACGGGTTGGGCCGGCGACGGGACTGTTCATGTCGCTGGGAATCCTCATGGCGGTCTCCGGCATGTCGGCGGAGATCGCCGCCTGGCTGTCCAGCCTAGGCCCGGCATACTCTCTCGTGGCCCCGGCGATCGGTGCGGTGGGTGGCTTCATCACCGGCTCCAACACCGGGGCGAACGCCATGTTCGCCGCCCCTCAGGCAAGCACCGTGGCCAAAATCGGCATCGACGCAGTGCCCGTGCTCGCGGCACACAACGTAGCAGCGGCACTGTTGACCATGCTCTCGCCGACCCGCGTCGAACTCGCCATCCGCCTCTGCCCCGACCGACCCGAACGCGCACCGGTGCTGCGGACTCTCCTGACCACGAACACCGCGATCATCGCCGTTCTCAGCATCGGACTCTTTGCGTTCACTGCGTTGTAGGATGAGGACCCCGTCCCCCAAGCCTGGGGCGACATCGCTAGGGATTCCTTGTCTGCGGCATACCAAACGGTCAGGACGGGGATGCTGACGCCTGCAGGATCCCCAGCAGGGCCAGCGCCGACGGGGACGGGTTGAAGCTGCTCCACGCCAGGTAAATGACCCGTTCCGGACCATTCGTCACCGGTACCGTCACGATATCGGCAGCTGTGTCTCCCTGATCCACGACCGACTGCGCGAGCAACGCCACCGCCAGTCCCTGCCGCACCAGATCCACCTGGAGATCAATCGTCGCGGTCTCGAAGGCCACCTCACGGCCCAGACCTGCGGTGCGGAAGGCGAGGTCACTCTGCTGTCGACCACTTCCGCCTTCCGGGAAGTCGACGAAGTCGTCCTCCACCAGGTCCTCCAACCGCAACCGCTTGCGGTGGGCGAGCCGGTGCGACGAGGGCAGGACCGCGACGAGTTTCTCCCGGGCCACTTCCTCGACCCGCACCGCCGTTCGCGAGGAGGCGCTGGCGAGCGGGTCAACACTTGCAGCTACACCCAGCACCGCCACGTCGAGACGTCCGGCGGCAATGTCTTCCACGAACTCATTGCTGTTGCCCACCCGCAGCGACACCTTGACCTGCGAATGTTCCTGCCTGAGCTTTCCCAACGCCGCCGGAAGATCCACACCGGACACGGTCGGAATTGCACCTACGGTGAGGGTGCCGCACAGTTCCCCTGTGGTCGCCACCGCATCCGCCATGGCCCGGTCCGCAGCCTCCAGGCACGCCTGGGCCGACGGGAGGAATGCCTCGCCTGCCTGGGTGAGGTCGACTCTGCGACTGGTCCTGGCGAACAGGTCCACGCCGAGTTCATGTTCGAGAGCCTTGACCTGATGGCTCAACGCTGACTGGACCACATGACACTGCTGCGCCGCGCGGGTGAAGTTCCGGGTTTCTGCCACGGCGAGAACGTAGCGGAGCTGGGTCAGTTCCATGACTTCCCTCCTGTAGCCAGGATTGATCTCAGATAGCGATTGTTCCGATGAGAATAATGTGTTGGACTCATCATAGCTGGCAGGCGCAGCATTATCCCATGAACACTGCCACACGAACTCTCATTACAGCGACCGTCCCCGCCATCTGGGGCACCAGCTACTACGTCACCACCGAATTCCTTCCACCCGGCCATCCGTGGTTCGCCGCACTGCTGCGGGCATTGCCCGCCGGGCTCATCGCCCTGGCTCTGGCCCGGCAGCTCCCCCGTGGCGACTGGTGGTGGAAGTCGCTGGTCCTCGGCGCCCTCAACATCGGACTGTTCTTCCCACTGCTGTTCATCGCCGCTGGCGAACTGCCCGGCGGTGTCGCGGCCACACTCGGTGCGTCCCAACCGGTTTTCGTGGCATTCCTCGCCGTCGGCCTTCTCGGTGAACGTCTCTCCGGCTGGCGACTGGGGTGGACGGTGGTCAGCATCGTCGGCGTCGCGCTCGTCGCGATCCGTCCGGACGCCGGATTCAGTGCTCTCGGCATCCTCGCCGGTGTCGCCATGGCCGCATCCATGGCCACCGGGGTCGTCCTGACGAAGAAGTGGGGTCGACCCGACGGGGTCTCCCCCGTGGCACTGGCCGGCTGGCAGCTCACCGCCGGCGGTCTGGTTCTGCTCGCCCCGGCGCTGCTCATCGACGGTGTTCCGTCCGGTATCGACGCTCCGGCAGTCGGCGGGTACCTCTGGCTCGGCCTGATCGGCTGCCTGCTCACTTACACGATCTGGTTCAGCAATCTGCCCCACCTGCCGATCACCGCCGCCGCTCTGCTGGGGATCCTCTCCCCACTTGTCGCCGCCCTGGTGGGAGTCACCCTCGGCGGTGAAAGTCTGACCGCACTGCAGGTCGCCGGCTTCGTCCTGGCGATCATCGCCATGGCCGCCGGCCAGGTGACACCGCAGATGCTACGGCGGCAGTTCCTCACCCGTTCGACCCCACGGAAGGTGCCCGCATGAAGCCTCTGAACATCACGATCCTTGGCGCCACCGGCATGGTCGGCACCCGTCTCGTCACCGAAGCGGTGTCCCGTGGCCACCAGGTCACCGCAGCGGCACGGCATCCCCGCGATTCTGGTGCGGCCTCCATCCTTGGTTTGGACGCCGCCTCCCCGACAGACCTCGATACCGCGTTGGAGGACGCCGATGCCGCCGTCCTCACCATCAAGGCCGTGCCTGAGACACCCGGCGCGATCGAACGCCATGCAGCGATGACCTCCACGGTGTTGGACGCCGCGCATCGGCACGGCGTCCTGCTCCTGGTCATCGGTGGCGCAGGCCCTCTCAGATCCCCCGACCACCAGGAGCTGCTCGTGGTCGACGACCCCCGCTACGTCCAGGAGAAGTGGCGGGACATCGCCCGCGCCAGCGTGCGGCAACTCGAGGCATGCCGTCGGCACGAGGAGGCAGACTGGGTCTACCTGAGCCCTCCTGCCGTCCTCGAGCCTGGCGAACGAACCGGGAGCTACCGTCGCGGCGTGGACACGCTGCTCATCGACACTGGCGGGGCGTCCCGGATCAGCGCCGAGGATCTGGCGGTCGCCGCGCTCGACGAACTGGAAAATCCCAGCGCCGACCGACACATCACGGTGGCACAGGCATGACCGGGTCCACCACAGAAAAATCCGAAAAGGGGGCCCAGTTCCCTTGGGGCGCCCTGCTCGCTCTGGCCGCCGCCGGATTTCTGGCGATCATCACCGAGACCATCCCCGCGGGACTACTTCCCGAGCTCTCCGAGGGGCTGGGTATCACCGAATCGGCGGCCGGTCAGTTGGTGACGCTCTACGCCCTGGGATCGGTCATCGCCGCAATTCCTCTCGTGGCGGCAACCCGGACGCTGGGACGTCGCCAGGTACTTCTCGGCGCGGTGACCGGACTGCTCGTCTTCAACACCATCACCGCCCTGGCCCCGTGGTTCTGGTTGATCCTCGTCGCCCGCTTCGCCGCGGGTGCCGCAGCCGCGTTGATCTGGGGTGTGCTCGCCGGTTTCGCCCGGCGTCTTGTCCCGGTCGCCCAGCAGGGACGTGCGTTGGCAGTCTCCGGGATCGGCCAGCCGATCGCGCTGGCGGCCGGCGTCCCGCTGGGAACCTTGTTCGCCTCGGTCGTCGACTGGCGTTGGGTGTTCGCCGGTATCAGTGTGGCTGCGGCCCTGCTGGCCGGATGGATCCTCGCAGTCGTGCCGGAGGTGGCCGGTGATGCTCCCGACTCATCCGACGGGGAGCGCAGGTCCCTGTGGTCCGTGTTCGCCCTTCCCGGCGTCCTACCGGTACTGGGAGTCGCACTGGTGTGGGTTCTCGCCCACAACACGCTCTACACCTACATCTCCCCCGTGCTAACTGCGACGGGACTGAACTCGGCGATCGGGCTTGCGGTGTTCGGCGTGTTCTCGTTCCTCGGCATCACCGTGACCGGTCTGGTCATCGACCGGTCGTTGCGGTCAACGGTCCTGATTGCTCTGGGTGTGACTGTGATCGCCGCAGTGGCCCTGGCCAATCCCAGCGTGGGCGCCGTAGTGGCTTGTGTTGCCGTCGCAGTGTGGGGCTTAGGATTCGGTGGCGCTCCGTCCCTGCTCCAGACTGCGCTGGCAGACCGGGCCGGTGACCGTGTGGACGCCGCACAATCCGTGTTCGTCACCGTTTTCAACGCTGCCGTGGCTGGCGGAGGACTGGTCGGCGGAGGACTCCTCGCGATGACCGGGACGGCGTCCTCCCTGGGCTGGGTCGCTGCGGTGCTGGTGCTCGTCGGGCTCGGCGCGGTGGCCAGTGCCCATCGCGCCATCCCCGCTGGCAAGCGGTGAACATCAGGCGAACGCGCTTCGTCCTGTCACTTCGACTCGGCCGGTCCCGAACCTTCCAGCACGGCGTCCAGCAGTCCGGGGAACCTGGCCTCCAGATCCTCCCGGCGCAGACTGATCATGCACTGGCGCCCCTCTCCCCTGGTCCAGGTCAGCCCTGACTCTCTCAGCAGTTTCGTGTGGTGGGTCAGCGTGGACTTCGGCAGTTCAGGGCCGAGGCCCCTGCTGTCGACCTCACCGTCGACGTCCGCCAGGTGGCGGACCATCCCTAGCCGCAGCGGGTCGCTCAGCGCGAAGAGGACGCGTGGCAGGTCGATGTCCGCGGCGTCCGGGTGGTCGTAGTGTCGCGCTGGGGACACGTCGGCTCCGATCTGTGGGTGTTGCGTGATGAAACGATGCTACGTCGGAGGCATCGGCCAGTCGAAGTTGCGGTTCACATCCGCATCCGCACCAGGTGCACCACCAGCGCGAGTGCCACCGGAATCGCCGCCAGGAAAGCCAGCGAGGTGCCGCCTACTCCGGCAACCAATGCCACCGACCCCAGTGCCGAACCGACCGCAGAGCCAAGATAGTTTGCCGAAGACTCCGCCGCGACCGCCGTCGCACCGTCGGTAGGGTTCGCACGCAGCAGTGTGTCCTGCTGCGGGGCGAGTGAGGCCCAGCCAAGGGCGCCCCACGCGGCCAACACGATCACCAGCAGCCAGACTGCAGGCCCCGTCCCCAGGATGAGTAGTGCCACCAGGAGCCCAAGGAGGATCACCACGGTGACTCTCAGGGATACCCGCACACGGTCGACGATCCGGCCGATGAGCAACACGCCGACAGCACCTCCGAGGCCCCAGACCCAGATCCCGAGTGTCTGATGGTCGCGCAGCCCAGTATCGGCCAGCACCTCGGCGATATAGGTGTACAGCCCTAGTGAGGCGATGCCGGTGAAGAAGGTGACCAGCACGGTGAGCAGAGTTGTCGGACGGGTCAGTGACCTCAGTCGGGCCGCGGCGGGTGGGGAGTCAATGTTCGGCAGCGCCGCTCCCCGGGTGTTGCGCACCACAACCCCGACCAGCGACGCCACCCCGACCACCGCGATGACAAGGATGCTTACCCGCCAGGAGGTGAGCTGGCCCAGCCAGAGCCCCAGAGGCACACCGAAAACCGTGCCGGTGGCCAGGCCGGCGAGCACCAGACCGAGCGCCCGACCACGTGATTCACCGGGAACGGACGCCGCGGCGACGGCCGTGGCCAGGGGCGAGTACACCCCGGCTGCAGCTCCGGCGATGACACGGGCGACCAGATACAGGGCGATCCCCGGGGCAGCGACAGTGAGCAGATTCCCAAGAGTGAACACGAGAAGGGCAATGCCGAGTCCGCGCCCGGCCTCGCGTCCGGCAATACCCGCGAGAAGTGGCCCAGCAAGGGCGTAGGCCCCGGTGAAGGCGGTGACGCCGAGCCCGACAACGCCAGTGGTCGAGCCAAGATCATCCGCCATCGCTGGCAGCAGACCGGCGATGACGTAGGCGTCGATCCCGAGGGCGACATTTCCAAGGATGAAAGGCCAGAGCCTGGCGATCATCACAATCTCCAATCGTTCGACTTTTTCCGCACGGTTGAGCGCGAAGGCCAGTGTTGCACTCCGTGCGAGATTTGTCGAACGATGTAGGGTGAGGCACATGTACGCAGTGATTCTCGACTACGTCCGTCCTCTGTCCGAGATCGACGCCGCCCTCCCCGACCACGTTGCCTGGCTCGACGAGCAGTACGACGCCGGCATTCTCGTCGCTTCGGGACGCCGCGAACCCCGCGTCGGCGGCATCATTCTCGCCGCCGACGTCCCCCGGGACGTTTTGGACGCTGCCATCGCCGGTGACCCCTTCGCCGTCCGCGGCCTGGCGACCCACGCCGTCCACGAGTTCCACCCGTCGAAGTGGTCCTCGGACATCGGGGGGCCAGCTCCGCGAGCAGATGTCCTGATCTGACCGGATCCTTCCGCGATGCGACAAATCTGAGCCTTGTCGACCAAGGTCAAATCGCTGACACTGGAGTCATGCCTTCAGCCCTGATCGTGATCGATGTCCAGCAGTCTTTCCTCCACCGTCCGATCTGGGACGAGGTCTCCAACCCCGACATCGTCGACACCGTGAACCTCCTGATCAGTGCCGCGCGTGACAACGGCGTCCCTGTGAAGTGGGTCTGGCACACCGAGCCCGACACCGACGATGTCTTCGACCCCTCCCAGGGTCTTGTCGCACCGATGGACGGCCTCGCTTTCGTCCCCGACGAGCCGCAGTTCACCAAGACCTCCCGCAACGCCTTCACCACCACGAACCTCGCCCGGCACCTCACCACCGAGCGCGTCGACCACCTGGTCATCTGCGGTATCCAGACCGAACAGTGCTGCGAGACCACAGCCCGGGTCGCCGCCGACCTGGACTACCGCGTCACCTTCGTCACCGAGGCGACGGCGACCTTCCCGGCCACCCGCCCGGACACCGGGGACACACTGCCCGTGGCGGACATCATCGAGCGCACCGAGTTCGCCCTTGCCGGACGGTTCGCAGAGATCGCCACCGTCGACACCGTCACCACCGCATTCGCCAAGCAAGGACAGGACGCACCGTGACCGATTCCGTCCGCACCACCGTCCGGCAGGTGGTATTCCTTCTCGCTCCAGGTGTCCACCTCCTGGACGTCTCGGGGCCGGCGCAGGTCTTCAGCACCGCTAATGACCTCGTCCCGCACTCCTGGCCACTGACCTATGTCGCGGAAACCCCGGATGTTCATTCCGCACAGGGACTGATGCTTCGGGCAGAGACTGACTGGCCAACGCTGGGAAGCGACGATGTCCTCGTTGTCCCCGGCTGGCAGGGCGGGGACAATAAGCCCACCGGCAGGTTCAGCCACGCGTTCCTGGACCGCGTCGTCGAGCACCATGACCGCGGCGGGACCATCGTCAGCATCTGTTCGGGAGCATTCGCCCTCGCCGAGGCGGGGCTCCTCGCCGGGCGACGCGCGACCACCCATCACCATCTCCAGGACCGACTCGCAACGCAATTCGCGGACGTCAAGGTTGCCCGGGACGTCCTGTACGTCAGCGACGACCGCATCCATTCCTCGGCCGGCATCGCCAGCGGCATCGACCTGGCACTGCACATCGTGGCGGAACATCACGGCCCGGCGACCGCGTCAGTCGTTGCCCGCGACATGGTTGTCTACGCGAGACGTAATGGTCAGGACGACCAGGTCAGCGCCCTTCTGCGCCATCGCAGCCACATCGACGAGCTGGTCCACCGTACCCAGGACGTCATCGATTCCCGCTTCAACCAGCCACTCCCCCTTCCGACCCTGGCGGACGCAGTGTCTGTGAGCCCCCGGACGCTGACCCGAAGCTTCACCCGGGTGCTCGGCATGACTCCCCTGCAGTACCAGCAGTTGCTCCGCCTGGAGCGGGCAGAGATTCTCATCGCCGCCGGGACGAGCGTCGAGGCGTCCGCACGCGAGGTCGGTTTCGAGGACGCTCGGATGCTCCGGACGCTGCGGAGCAGGAGCAATCACTGAAGACCTTCCCTAGCGCATTTTCCAGGGAACCCCTTTGGTCGCCCGCTGATTCTTCGAAGAGAGGATTCCATTAACGCCGCTGATCAGATCGAACAAGCGGAGAAGTATGGCTACCGAATGGCGACATCCAACATAGGAACTCCTTGCAAAAACTGTTCAGGAAGGAAATAATGACAACAGTCCGCCTCCTCTCACCGGGGGCCGCAGGATTGTGACCCCGAGACCGCAAAAGCGGGCAGTCGGGGGCAAGACCTGGGACGCAGTCCCGTTGTCACGCACCATGCGTGGTCTACGGAGTCGCCGCGTCCCAGGTCTTTCTGCGTTTTCAGGGCTAATCGGGCACCACACGGGTGCCCGAATCATGGAAGGAAGGATCCGACATGGCGACAAAGCAAGACTTTGCTCCGCTTGCGGAACAGGTCGTCACCGC
The DNA here is from genome assembly GCA_019114135.1 of Candidatus Corynebacterium avicola. Taxonomy (GTDB): domain Bacteria; phylum Actinomycetota; class Actinomycetes; order Mycobacteriales; family Mycobacteriaceae; genus Corynebacterium; species Corynebacterium avicola. The sequence continues at coordinate 676 of DXGC01000012.1, read as the reverse complement.
GCTCGGTGGTCCCGACAACATCAGGACAGTCACCCACTGCGCGACCCGCCTCAGATTCAAGGTGAAAGACGCGGACAAAGCGGACATCAAAGCCGCAGAATCTGTCGATGGCGTCCTCACCGTCGTTCACGCAGGAGGACAGCACCAGGTTGTCATCGGCAATGACGTCCCCCTCGCCTACGCTGCGGTCACCGCACTCGACGAAATGACGCGCAAAGGGGTCAAGGACGGAGTCGACGAAAGCGGCAGCAGCGCAGAGGACGAGGGCGATGTCGACAGAAACCTGTTCAACAGGTTCATCGATCTCATATCATCACTCTTCAGCCCGATTCTGTGGACTCTGGCTGGTCTCGGCCTCGGCAAGGCCTTCCTCTCCCTCGCTGAAACACTGAGTCTCATCGACGAGACGTCGGACACCTACGTCATCCTCGACGCCACCTTCGACGGCGCCTTCTACTTCCTGCCGGTTCTCCTGGCCATCACCGCGGCCCGCCGGTTCAAAGTGGACGTTTTCATCGCGATCGCGGTTGTCTTCCCTTTGGTGCCGCTCTATGTCAAGCTGTGTGGAGTCACCCGACCCTAAACGGTTGCTTCCTGCTCGTGGTTGATCCCGACGACCTTCCCCGGCTCGTCAGTCTCCGGTCTGCCCCGGAATCGTTCCGGATGCGCCTCGAAA
>DXGC01000011.1 GCA_019114135.1 Candidatus Corynebacterium avicola | reverse complement strand
AGGGGCTGGTCACCGATGCCCTCGAGGAGATCGTCGCCCAGCGCGGACAGGTGCCGAAGGTCATCTACACCGTCCCGAACTTCCAGAACCCCTCCGGCGTCACGCTGAGCCACCGGCGCCGCGTCCGACTGGTGGAGCTGGCCGAACAGTGGGGCAGCGTGATCGTGGACGACGACCCCTACGGGGAACTGCGCTTCGACGGCGAGCCCGTGCCGTCCTTCCACGAGATCGGCCCGGACAATCCGCTGGTGTTCTCGGTGCGGACGTTCTCCAAGACCATCGCCCCGGGTCTGAGGATAGGTTGGGTCGACGCCGACCCGTCGCTGTCGGAGACGCTCATCAACGCCCGCCAGGCCATGGACACCTGCGCAAGCCCGGCGGTGCAGCTCGCGGTGACCCGCTTCCTGCGCAACGGACATTTCTCCGGACACCGGGACCGGGTGCTGGGACTGTACCGCGAACGGAAGAACGCCATGATCGCGGCGGTGGAGCGTCACTTCGGCGACCGTGCGGAATGCACGAACCCGGACGGCGGCTTCTTCCTCTGGCTCACCCTGACCGGGGAGGCCGCCACCGTGGACACCGAGGAACTCTTCGAACCCGCCCTGGCCGACGGCGTCGTCTACATCCCCGGGCCGGCGTTCTCCCCGGCGGGGAACTTCAGGGATTCGCTGAGACTGTGCTTCGCCACCTCGGATCCGGAGCGCATCGACGAGGGCATTCGACGTCTGGCGCAGACAATTGACCGCGTCAGTGGGAGAATGGGTGTCGGAGAGGTGCACGTATGAGCACGAATACCGTGAAGACCGTGAAGGCTCTACCCGTCGCCCTGGTGACGGGGGCAACGTCCGGAATCGGCGTGGAGATCGCACGCCGGTTGGTCCACGACGGTTTCCGCGTGGTGGTGACCGGACGCGACGAGGGACGCGGCGCCGCGGTCGTCCGGGAACTCCACGATCTCCGGGGGAACACTGACGTCGACGGCGTTGCCGTGACTTTCGTCCGCGCCGACCTCACCGACGAGGGCGCCGCCCAGGCAGTGGTGGATGCGACGGTGGAGAAGTTCGGACGCCTCGACGTCCTGGTGAACAATGCGGCGATCGACCACACGGACGACCTGGCGGAGACCCCGGTGGCGACGGTTCGGCACGTCTTCGAGACCAACGCCATCGCTCCGCTGACCATGCTCCAGGCCGCGGCGCGTCAGATGCGACGCCAGAACGCGGAGGGCGACGGGGCCGAGGGCGCCAACGGCCGCCGCGGCGGAGCGATCATCAACGTGACCTCGCGCCTCGCGCACATCGGCGTGCCCACCATGGCGGTCTACAGCGCGGCCAAGGGGGCGGTGCGCTCCCTGACGACGGCGGCGTCGGTGGAGCTCGCCCCGGACAACATCCGGGTCAACGCGGTCGCGCCGGGGATGACCCGGACCCCGCTGTTCGATGACTGGTTGGCGGAGCAGGACGACCCCGCGGCCACGGAGAAACGTGTCGGCGAGGAGGTTCCCCTCGGCAGGGTCGCGGAGTCCGCGGACGTCGCCGCCGCGGTGGGGTACCTGGCCTCGGACGGAGCGTCCTACATCACCGGAACCACGATCCCCGTCGACGGCGGGTACACGGCCAAGTAGCCACTGTATCGGCAGAACGAACAGAAATGAGGAGCCCCATGATGACCGAGAAACTGGAACTGACAGAGGGACTCTTCACGGCGGAGGAATACCTGACCAGGATTGAGACGGTGCAGGAACGCCTCGCGGCCAGCGGGTTCGACGGCATCGTCGTCGCCGACCCGGCGAACATGTTCTACCTCACCGGCTACAACGCCTGGTCCTTCTACACCCCGCAGATCCTCTACGTGCCCACCGCCGGAGCTCCGCTGCTGATCATGAGGAACATGGACGCGGTCGGTGCACACCGCACCGCCGTGATCTCCGGGGACACCGCCCTGGGCTACCCGGAGAACATGGTGCACCGGCGTGACGCTCACCCGGGGTCCTGGATGGCACACCAACTCAGGGAACACGGGTACGCCGACGGCACACTGAAGCGGATCGCCATGGAGGGCGACTCACACTTCTTCTCTGTGCGGACCTTCCACGCGATGGCCGCGGAACTGCCCGAATGGGAGCTCGTCGACAGCGGCGAGTTGGTCAACTGGGTGCGCGTGGTGAAGTCACCCGCCGAGATCGAGCTGATGCGCCATGCCGGCGGGGTGGTCACTCGCGTCATGGACACGGCGATCGGGCTGATCCGCGAGGGGCGTCCCGTCAATGAGATTGCCGGTGAGGTCATGCGGGAACAGGCCTACGGGGACGGGGACTACCCGGCCATCGTCCCGATGTTCCCCCGCGGCGCGGGATCGGACACACCGCACCTGACCTGGACCTCCGAAGCGGTCGGACGGAACGAGCCGGTGCTGGTGGAGCTTGCCGGGGTGCACCACCGCTACCACACCCCGCTGGCACGCACGGTGTCGGTGGGAACGCCGAGCCGGGAATTCGACCACCTGTCGAAGGTGACCCTCGAGGCCTTGCAGGCTGCGCTGGAACTGATGGTCCCGGGAAACACCCCGGCGCAGGTGTCGGAGGCGTGGAACTCCGTGCTGGCACGGTACGGGCTGGAGAAGCCATCCCGACTGGGCTACTCGATCGGTGTCGGCTATCCGCCGGACTGGGGTGAGAGGACGATCAGTCTCCGCTCGGAGGACCGGACGGTGTTCCAGGAGAACATGACCTTCCACGTGATCGCCGGGATGTGGCTCCCCGGTAGCGGCTTCGAGACCTCGGAATCCGTCCGTGTCGCCGAAGGGGGCCCGGAGATGTTGTCCTCGGTGCCCCGCGGTCTGGCGGTGGTCGGGGAGTGACCACAGTGGATCCAGCTCTGGAGCAGAGGGCGCTGGCCCTGATCGACCAGGACGCGTTGGTGGACGACCTGTGCGAACTGATCCGGGGTGCAGGGGAGAATCCGGGGGACGACACCGAGCAGGCCACCGTGGACACGCTGCGGAGCCTGCTGGAACAGGCCGGAGCGCATGTCGAGACCAGGGAGGTCCACCCCGGACGCCCCAACCTGAAGGCCACCATCGGGCCAGCCGACGGGCCCGGACTGCTGTTCCTCGGGCACAGCGACGTCGTGCCGGCAGGGGACGGGTGGACGACCCCGCCCTTCGAGCCTGTGGTCGTCGACGGGTGGGTCCGTGGCCGTGGGGCCGCGGACATGAAGGGAGGGTTGGCCTGCGTGGTGTCGGCGATGCGGGCGGTCCACCAGGTCGCACCGTGGGTGCGCATCGACCTGCTGTGCACCGTGGACGAGGAGGACCGGTCGACCGGGGTGGTCGACGCGCTCAGGTCCTGGCCGACTCCTGGATCAGGTTCGGGATACAGCGCCTGCATCGTCGCCGAACCCACCGACCTGGACCTGGTGGTCGGGTGCCGGGGCGCAACGAACCTCCTGGTCGACGTCACCGGGGTCTCCGCCCATTCCGGACGTCCGGAGAACGGTGCCAGTGCGATCGCCGCCGCCGCGGTGGCCGTGGACCTGGTGACCCGACAGCATGCGGAGGCGCGGGCGGGTGAGGAGGATCCGCTGCTCGGTACCGCGAGCTGGAACGTGGGGACGATCCAGGGCGGGGAGACCGCCTCGATGGTCGCCCCGTCCTGCTCGCTGGCGATCGACAGGCGGATGATGCCGGAGGAGGACGCCGACAGCATCGCCGCCGGTCTCCTGGCGGACATCCGTGACGCCGTGGCGTCCCACGGGATACACGGTGCAGAGCGGATCGGGGTGTCGGTCGAGGTCGACATGACCATGCCCGGTTTCCGGACCGACGTCGACAGCCCCTTCGTGTCAGCCGCCGGATCGGTCCTCTCCGAGGTCGGCGTGGACACTCGGGTGACCGGGTGGACGGCGGCCTGCGAGGGCGGTTGGATGGCCCGGCAGTACGGGTCACCGACGGTCGTGCTCGGTCCCGGCGACGTGAACACCCAGGCCCACCAGCCGGACGAGGGGGTGAGCATCGACCAGTTGGTCCGGGCGGCACACGCCTATGTCCTGCTGGCACTGAGATATGTCGTAGATGCTGACGAGTGACAGTCTTCAATTGTCGCTTTTCATTACCTGTCGGGGGAAATACGTTGGAGACCAGGAACGAACCCCGCATCGAGAAGAGGAGGACCCACAGCCCATGACGACTTTCCACGCGCCTGAGACAACAGAGACATCAGGGATGCCGAACACCACATCTGGGCCGCGCATCGTGGACGGCCCCACCCTGTGGCCGGCCCAGGCCCAGGCCCCGAGTGTCCTCGGTCGCCAACTCGTCATCGACCGTGGCGAGGGCGCCTACGTCTACACCACCGACGGACGCCGACTCTTCGACGGGACCGCCGGACTGTGGCACGCCAACGTCGGCCACGGCCGCCCCGAGCTCGCACAGGCGGCGTATGACCAGATGATGCAGCTGGAGACGTACCACATCTTCGCCCGCTTCACGAACGACAAAGCGCTGGCACTGGGCGAGCGTCTGGCCTCCCTGTCGCCGGTCGCGGACCCCAAGGTGATCCTGAACTCCGGAGGCTCCGACGCGATCGACGTCGCCTGCAAGCTCGCCCGACGGCACTGGCAGCGTGAGGTGCGGTCATCGAAGAAGATCATCCTCAGCCGTGAGTTCGCCTACCACGGCCTGCACGCCTACGGTACGAGCATCGCGGGTCTGGACTTCAACCGCGAGGGCTACGGGACGGACTCCCTCGTCCCCGAGACCGCCCGGTTCCCCGTGCACGGGCTGGAGCACATCGCGAAGGCCATCGAGGAGATCGGCGCAGACAACATTGCCGCGATCGTCACCGAACCCATCCAGGGCACCGGCGGTGTGAACCCACCGGAGCCGGGATACCTGGAGGGCATCCAGAAGCTGGCCCGGGACAACGACATCCTCTTCATCCTCGACGAGGTCATCACCGGGTTCGGACGCACCGGGCACATGTTCGCCGCCCAGCGCTACGGCATCGACCCCGACATGGTGACCTTCGCCAAGGGCGTCACCTCCGGTTATGCACCGCTCGGCGGAGTCTTCGTGGGGCGCCGGATCTGGGAACCCTTCTACGTGGATTCGTCTGACACCCCGATCTTCCGTCATGGGGCCACCTACGCCGGCCACGCGACGGCCGCCGCGGTGGCACTGGCACACCTCGACATCCTCGAGGGCGAGCAGCTCGTCCCACGCGCCGGGGAACTCGAGGTCGTCCTGGAGCGGGAACTGAAGGCACTGGCGCAGCGCAACCCGCATGTCGTGGACGTCCGTGTGGCCGGGCTGCTCGGCGGAGTCACCGTCGCCGACCATCTGTCCGCCGAGCGGATCTCCGACACCGTCATCGAGCTCGGCTACGTCTCCCGGCCCCTGCGGGGCAACACCCTGCAGCTCAGCCCGCCGTTCATCATCAGCGACGAGGAACTCGTCTCCTTCGTCGCGGCCATTGACGAGGCCATCACCACGGAAGCGGACAAGACCGAGGAGCAGCGATGACCACCACCGACATCACCACGGACACAGTCGGAACTTCCGTGATCCCGGCAGACCCGGACAAGGTCGCCCACGCCGACGAGGTCATCCGGGACCTCGGCCTGCCCGCCGAGGGGATCGGGGTTAACGATCCCGCCACCGGCGAGACCATCGCCCACATCCCCGATGAGAATGTGGACGCCGCACTGGAGAAGGTGGCTGCCGCGGACGCCGCCGGAACCTCCTGGGCGCGCACCACGGCGCGACAGCGGGCGGACGTCCTGCACGCCTGGTGGCAGCTCCTCGTCGACAACTCCGAGCGAATCGCCCACCTGATCACCCGCGAAATGGGCAAGCCTCTGGCCGAAGCCCGCGGCGAGGTGGTCTACGGCACCGACTTCGTCCGCTGGTACGCGGAGGAAGCGGTGCGTCCCGGTGGCGACTACCGGCCGGCACCGGCCGGCGGTGCCGACATCATGGTCCGCCGTGCCCCGGTGGGGCTGTCGGTACTGATCACCCCCTGGAACTTCCCGCTGGCGATGGCCACCCGCAAGATCGCCCCGGCCCTGGCCGCGGGATGCCCGGTGGTGGTGAAACCGGCGACCGCCACGCCGTTGACGACGATCTACGCAGTGCAGCTGGCCTACGAGGCCGGGGTGCCGGAGGACCTGATCCAGGTTGTCACCACGTCCAGTTCCTCCGCCTTCAGTGAGACCGTCCTGCGGGACAGTCGCGTACGGAAGGTGTCCTTCACCGGTTCCACCCCGGTGGGGAAGACGCTGCTGGGGCTGGCCTCGGAGAACGTCCTGCGTACCTCCATGGAGCTCGGGGGGAACGCGCCCTTCCTCGTCTTCGACGACGCCGACCTCGAGCGCGCCGTCGACGGCGCCATCGCCGCGAAACTGAGGAACGGCGGGCAGTCCTGCATCGCCGCCAACCGCATCTACGTGCAGGACGGCATCGCCGACGACTTCACCGCCGCGTTCGCGGAACGGCTGCGTGGCTCCGCGGTCGGCAACGGCTTCGACGCCGGGACGGTCGTCGGCCCGCTGATCAACGCACAGGCGGTGGCCGACATGGCGTCCTTTACCGAGGACGCCGTGGCCCGCGGCGCGGAGCTCCTCACCGGTGGGCAGGCTCTCGAGGGGCCGGGGAACTTCTTCGCACCGACCCTGCTCGACCGGGTTCCCGCGGACGCCGAGGTCGCCACCACCGAGATCTTCGGCCCGGTCGCTGCCGTCCAGCGGTTCTCGACCGAGGACGAGGCCGTCGCCGCGGCCAACGCCACCGAGTTCGGCCTGGCCAGCTACGTCTTCACCGAGAGCCTGGACCGGGCCCTCGATGTCGCCGACCGGTTGGAGTCCGGGATCACCGGGATCAACCAGGGCGTCCCCTCGAATGCTGCCGCACCCTTCGGGGGCGTCAAGCAGTCCGGCGTGGGCCGCGAAGGCAGCGCCGAGGGCCTGGAGGAGTACCAGAACATCCGCTTCTACAACATTGCACGTCGATAGACATTGCACGTCGATAGACGCTGCACGCCGATAGGGAAGGACCACAGCCATGAGAATTTCGGTCGTCCGAGAAATCAAGCCTCAGGAGGCCCGGGTCGGCCTGACCCCTGCCGGGGTGCTGGAGCTCACCCGACGAGGACACACGGTCGCCGTCGAGGCGGGGGCAGGAGCCGGTGCCGGCTACGACGACGGCGAGTACCTGGACTCCGGTGCCCGACTGGTCAGCCAGGCCGAGGCCTGGGAGTCCGCGGAACTGCTGGTGAAGGTGAAGGAACCCATCGCCGAGGAGTACCGGTTCCTGCGGGACGACCTGACACTCTTCACCTACCTGCACCTGGCCGCCGACCGTGCTCTCACCGAGGCACTGCTGGAGGCTGGCACCCTGGGCATCGCCTATGAGACGGTGCAGGACCAGACGGGGCTCCCGTTGCTGACGCCGATGAGCGAGGTCGCCGGCCGGTTGGCCGCCCACGCTGCAGCTTCCCAGCTCACCGTCCACGAGGGTGGCCCCGGCCTGCTCCTGGGCGGAGTCCCCGGTGTCGCACCGTGCCGCGTGCTGGTGATCGGTGGCGGTGTCGTCGGCACCCAGGCGGCGAAGATCGCCCTGGGGATGCAGGCCGAGGTGACCATCCTGGACACCTCCCCGACGCGCATCCGCCAGCTCGACGACCTCTTCGGCGGGAGCGTCCGCGTCCTGATGTCGGACCGGGCCACTGTCGGGTCCGAGCTGTCGTCCGCCGATGTCGTCGTCGGGGCCGTGCTGGTCCCCGGACGGGCGGCACCGAAGGTCGTCACCCGGGACCAGCTCTCCCTGCTCAAGCCCACGACGCTGCTCATCGACGTGGCCATCGACCAGGGTGGGGCTTTCGAGTCGTCCCGTCCGACCACCTACGCCGAGCCGACGTTCGAGGTGGACGGCATCCGTCACTACTGTGTGGCAAACATGCCGGGTGGCGTCCCCCGGACATCGACAAGGGCGCTGACCAATGCGACGCTGCCGTACGTCCTACGGCTCGCCGGTGGGGTGGAGGCTGCTCTGGAGAACGACCCGGCCCTCGCCCGGGGTGTGAACACGCGGGACGGTCGGATCCTCGTTGACGGTGTGGCCGCCGCTTTCCCGGATCTACCTGCGGCTGTGAGTGTCCCCACCATGTAGTTGACACGTCACCTATACGGGTGCATGATGGGGGTATGGAATTCGGAATCTTCACCATCGGCGACGTCACCACCGACCCTGTCTCCGGTCGCACGCCGTCCGAGCATGAGCGGATCACCGCCACCGTCGACTACGCGAAGAAGGCCGAGGAGGTCGGGTTCGACGTCTTCGCCACCGGTGAGCACCACAACCCGCCCTTCGTCGCCCCGGCGAACCCGCCGATCCTTCTGGCGAACCTCGCCGCGCAGACCGAAAAGCTCCGGTTCTCCACCGCCACCACCCTGATCACCACCAACGACCCGGTGCGGCTGGCCGAGGACTACGCCTACGCCCAGCACCTCACCGAGGGACGCATCGACCTGATGATGGGCCGCGGCAACACCGGGCCGGTTTACCCCTGGTTCGGACAGGACATCCGCCAGGGCATCCCGCTGGCAGTGGAGAACTACCACCTGCTGCGCCGGCTGTGGCGCGAGGAGAACATCACCTGGAAGGGGAAGTTCCGCACCCCGCTGCAGGGCTTCACCGCCACCCCGCGCCCGCTCGACGGTGCCCCGCCGTTCGTCTGGCACGGCTCGATCCGTTCCCCGGAGATTGCCGAGCAGGCCGCGTACTACGGCGACGGCTTCTTCCACAACCACATCTTCTGGAACATCGAGCACACCCAGCAGATGGTGCAGCTCTACCGTCAGCGCTTCGAGCACTACGGCCACGGTGCCGCGGACCAGGCGATCGTCGGGCTCGGCGGCCAGGTGTTCATCGGAGACACCGAGGCGGAGGCCAAGAAGTTCTTCCGCCCCTACTTCGACAATGCGCCGGTGTACGGCGGCGGGCCGTCCATGGAGGACTTCACCCGGATGACACCGCTGACCGTCGGCACAGTCGACCAGGTCATCGAGCGCTACCTCGGCTACGCCGACGCTGTCGGTGACTACCAGCGCCAGATGTTCCTCGTCGACCACGCCGGACTGCCGAAGGACGTCGTCCTGGAGCAGATCGAGATCCTGGGTACCCAGGTCGTGCCGGTGCTGCGCCGCGAGTTCGAGGCGCGACGTCCGGCACACGTGCCGTCCGACCCACCGCGGGCAGGGCTGCCCGAGGTCGAGCCGGCGAAGAACAGTGAGCAGGAGGAGAACTGATGCGCACTCTCGTCATCGTCAACGCGGGCCTGTCGAACCCGTCGACCACCAGGCAGATTGCCGAGGAGATCGCCACGGCGACGACCCGTCAGGTCACCGCCGCAGGGGAGGGGCTCGAGGTGCACACCGTGGATCTGCGCGGGCTGGCGTCGGACCTGGCATCCTTCATGACCACCTTCATGCCTTCCGATGCACTGGTGGAGTCCCAGCGCACCGTGACCGGGGCGGATGCGCTGATCGTCGCCACCCCGGTGTTCCAGGGCAGCTACTCCGGGTTGTTCAAGATGTTCTTCGACACCCTGGAGAAGCGCAGCCTCGAGGGCATCCCGACGACGATGGTCGCCACCGCCGGCACCGAGCGGCACTCCATGGTGCTGGACTACGCGGTGCGTCCGCTGCTCGGCTTCCTGCACGCCGTGGTCCTGCCGACAGGAGTCTTCGCCGCGACCGGCGAGTTCGGTGCCGACACCGGTCTCGACCAGCGCATCGAGCGGGCGGCCGGGGAACTGTCGGAGCAGCTCACCCGTGTTGACGGGGTGTCGGGGCTGGCGGGCACAGCTGACCGCAACCACGCCACTGACACTGCCGACACCAGCGATGACTTCCGTGTCCCGGACGGAGGCTTCGCCTCACTCCTCGCCGGTCACACCGGCAACTGACCCGGGCAAGGCAGGACGGCGGGCGTCGGCTCAGGAACGACTGACCTCCCTGGGGAGGTAAGCGTTTCGGATGCACCGCTTCTTGGCAGCGTACCGGGGAATCCGTAACGGCTGCCCCCGCCCGGGACGACATCTCAGGACGGCCTGGTGACGGTCTTGTTGTAGGTGAGAGCGATGGTGAGCCAGAAGGTCAGGCGGTTGTCCGGGACGGTGGCACCGTCACTGGAGCTGTCAGCAGCGACGGTGATCCACCCCGGCCCCATGTCCCGGCCGGTGCCCATCTCCGCCTGGGCGGCGTCAGCTTCTGTGAGCAGCTTGTCGTGCTCCTCGGCAGGGACACGGACCAGCAGGTCACCGTCCTTCTGTGCGGCGACGATCATCTTGTCGTTGACTATGATCGACACGCCGCCGAACATGGACACCTCGCGAACCGGGGGAGCGGAGGATATGCCGGTGTCGCTGAGGAAGCCGTGGACACGGTCGACGAGGGCGCGCTGTGCCGGACTCATGCCCGCACCTTAGAACGCATCACGGGTCGCGGCCACCGGGCTCAGCCGCTGTCGTCACTGCGAACGTCGCAGAGAAAAATCCCACCCTCTGTCGGTCTGAGGGGGACTCAAGACCGACAGGGAGTGGGAGTGTCAGGATCGTGCCCCAGGCAGGATTCGAACCTGCGACACCCGCTTTAGGAGAGCGGTGCTCTATCCCCTGAGCTACTGGGGCGCACGCGGACAGTCTAGCGTGTCAGGGGCCCGGAATGTGACATGGCCTCCCGGTTACCGGGTGGCGTCCTCATTCGCCAACGAGATGTCGTCCTCCGCCTCCGCGTCGGCCGTGCTGGAGGCGTCGGCCTCCTTCCGCGACGGTCCCACCGCAGAGGCGAGCAGGGGAAACACCAGGACCGTCAGTGCACCGCCTGCCACGAGAAGCGAGGCTTCCTCGTCGCCGATGAGCTCCGAGTTCACCGCGATCCCGGTCACGGCCACGATGATCGGCAGGCCGGTGGCGGAGTACAGCGAGACCTGCAACTTCTCGCGCCAACCGGACAGGTCGGAGCCGGTGGGCGTCCACATCTCGCGGAGGAACACTGGCAGCCCACGGGTCACCAGGATAAGCACCGGGATGGCGAGCAGGAACCACGGCTGCTCGATCACCACGGAGGTGTCGATGTCCATGCCGGAGACCACGAAGAACGTCGGGATGAGCAGGCCGTAACCCATGACCTCCAGTTGGGACTCCAGTCCGTGGCGGTTTTCGGCGGGGACGATCTCGCGCAGGATGATGCCGGCGGCGAATGCACCGAGGACGACGTCCAACTCGAAGACTGCGGCGACGGCCATCAGGACCGCGAGGGCAAGGACGATACTGCGGATGATCGTCTGGTTGGTGGACCCGGCGCCGTCGCGGATCGCCCAGCCCACGACAGGCACCACGGCCCGAACGGTTCGCGGAAGAAGCGCGATGAGCAGGGCGATGGCGAAGAAGGCGAGAAGCAGGACGGCGGTGGTCCAGGTGGAACGGGTCGACAGCAGGACCGCCATCGCCAGCACCGGACCGAGCTCTCCGATCGCACCGTGGATCAGCACACTGTTTCCCACAGAGGTATCGGTCAACCCGGACTGCTTCAGGATCGGCAACAGGGTGCCGAGCGCGGTGGAGGTCAGCGCGATGGCGAGGACGATCGCCACTCCGACGTCGCCGCCGGTCAGGGCGACTGCCCCGCCGAAGCTCAGGAGGGCGCACAGCATCCATGTCGCCAGTGCGTGACCACCCTCCTTGCTCTTCAGCAGGGATGGGCTGATCTCCAGGCCGGCCAGGAGGAAAAGCATGCCGAGGCCGAGCTCACGCAGCAGTTCGATGGCGTCGCCATCCTGCGCCAGTTCCAGTCCGTAGGGGCCGATGAGGACCCCGAGGAAGATCAGGAAGACCACGGCAGGCACACGCTTGCCCGTGAGGAACGCCAGGATGGGGGCCAGGAGGCTGGCGGCGGCGATCCAGGCGAAGGAGACGAGTACGTCGGTCATGGGCTCAGCGTAGTGCAGGTGGGGCGCATTGTTCGTATCGGTGAACGAGGTTCCGGAGCAAGGACCGGGACCAGGCCCGGACACGGGCGAACCCCCTGCCCTGGTGCGGGGGAGGGGGTTCGTGGTGTGGCCCGTGGTGGGTGGTGGATCACCAGAGGTGGTGCGGTGGTGTGGTGTGTGGCGGTGGTGACTAGTGGTCGACCGGAGCCTCGACGCCGACACCGGTGAGGGAGCGGACCTCCATCTCGGCCTGCAGGGCGTCCTTGTTGTCCGGCTTGCCCATGTAGGTACCGACGATGCCGGCCAGGAAGCCCAGCGGGATGGAGATGATCGCCGGGTTGGTCAGGTCGATGATGGACCAGTCGGAGTTGGCGAACATGGCGGTTTCGGTACCGGAGACGGCGTTGGAGAAGAACAGGACGACCAGGGAGGAGCCGAGTCCGACGTAGATCGAGGCGACGGCGCCGGCGGTGTTGAACTTCTTCCAGTACAGGGAGTACAGGATGGTCGGCAGGTTGGCGGATGCCGCGATGCAGAAGGCCAGGGAGACCAGGAAGGCCACGTTCTGGTTCATCGCGAGGATACCCAGGATGATCGAGGCGACACCGATGACGACCACGGTGATCTTGGAGACCCGGACCTGCTCGGCCTCGGAGGACTTGCCGCCTCGGATGACTGCGTCGTAGAAGTCGTGGGCGAAGGAGGCCGAGGCTGTGATGGCCAGGCCGGCGACCACGGCGAGCACGGTGGCGAAGGCGACCGCCGATATCAGCGCCATGAAGATGGATCCACCAAGCTCGAGCGCCAGCAGCGGTGCGGCGGCGTTCTCTCCACCCGGCGCATCGCTGATTGTCTCCGGGGAGACGTACGCGGCGGCGGCGAAGCCCAGGATCAGGGTCAGCAGGTAGAAGCCACCGATCAGGACGATAGCCCAGGTGACGGACTTACGGGCGTCCTTGGCGGTCGGAACCGTGTAGAAGCGCATCAGCACGTGCGGCAGACCCGCGACACCGAGGCACAGGGCCATGGCCAGGGAAATGAAGTCGAGCTGGCCCATGAAGGATCCGCCGTACTTCATACCCGGCTCCAGGACGCCCTCAGGATTCTCGGTACCGAAGCTCTCGTGTTCGTCGACAGCCATCTGCAGCAGTTCGGAGAAGTTGCCCTTGACCATGACCAGGATGATGACGGCCATGATGACCACACCGGTGCACAGCAGCACGGCCTTGATCATCTGGACGTAGGTCGTGCCCTTCATGCCGCCGATCAGGACGTAGGCGATCATGACGGCACCGACGATGGCGATGACGAGGTACTGCTGCCACTCCTCGTGGATGTCGAGGAGTACGGAGACCAGGGAGCCGGCACCGGCCATCTGGGCGATGAGGTAGAACAGCGACACGAACAGGGTCGCGATGGAGGCGGCCAGCCGGACCGGGCGCTGCTTCAGACGGAAGGACAGCACGTCGGCCATGGTGAACTTACCGGTGTTACGCAGCGGCTCGGCGACGAGCAGCATGGCGACGACCCAGGCGACGAAGAAGCCGATGGAGTAGAGGAAGCCGTCGTAACCGCTCATGGCGATCGCGCCGACGATTCCGAGGAACGACGCCGCGGACAGGTAGTCTCCGGCGATGGCCAGGCCGTTCTGGGTACCGGAGAAGCTGGCACCACCGGTGTAGAAGTCCTTCGCAGAGTCCTTCTGCTGGGACTTGCTGGCGCGGGTCACGATCCACATCGTCACCACGATGAACGCGATGAAGATGAAGATGTTGAGGAGGGGGTTGCCCTTATCGGCAGCGGCAAGAATATGAGTCTGCATGAATCTCTCTCAAGCTCTGGGACGGATTAGGCGGTTGCCGTGTTGTTGTCTGCGAAGGTTCCCGTGCGCTCCAGCTTGTCGCGCAGGGCGGCGGTGCGGGGCTCCAGTTCCTTGTCGGCGAACTTCACGTAGAGGTAGGTGATCAGGAAGGTCGTGACGAACTGCAGCAGTCCGAGGATGATTCCGACGTTGATGTTGCCCCAGACCTGACCGGAGAACAGGTCCGGTGCGAAGAGTGCGAGGATCACGTAGGCGGCGAACCACAGCAGTGATGCGATGGTGACGGGGAAGGCGAAGCCGCGCTGCTTCTTCTTGAGCTCCTGGAACTCGGGGCTTGCCTGTGCCGCGAGGAATTCCTCCGGCGTGGGTGTGTGCCTGGCGTCGGGTGTCGACATCGGCTCCCTTTCTAGTCAGTGATCATGGTCACAGCAGAACTGTGGATGGGGCTAAATTACAGACCGCGTAGAAACCATTTCAAGACGTAAGATGCTCACCAGCACAAACAATATGTCCCTTACCCCCATTTTCCCCGCTGACATGCGACTACAGTGAAACGGCGTGGGGGTAGGGGAGGGTTCTTCCATCGAAGGTGAAATTGAGTCACCGCGGAAAGTGTGTGCGAAAACATGTCTATCTGATGGCAGCACGCTGGGTAGTACCTGCGCAGCCCCCATCACAATGCCCCCGTCAGGGGCTCCCCGGGCCGAGAATCCCAGAAATCCCCGGTTCGCCCTCCCTGGAAATTACCCCCGAAAACTCCCCCTGAACAACGAAAAACCCCGGCACGTGCCGGGGTAACTGCTGTTCAGCGCTGTTCGACGGCTGTTCAGCCCTCAGTCGTTGCTCAGCCCTGCAGTTCGGCGAGCTTGGCGCGCACGTCGTCGGCCGGCGGGTTCGTGGCGTGGCTTCCGTCCGAGTACTTCACGGTGGGGACGACCCGGTTGCCGTCGTTCACGGACTTCACCCATTCCCCGGCCTCGGGGTGCTCCTCGACGTCGATGCGCTCGTAGGGGGTGGAGCTGGCATCCAGGTCGGCGGTCAGACGCTGGCAGAAGGGGCACCAGGTGGTGGTGTAGAGGGTGACGGCAGCTTCAGCGGACAATTCTTCTCTCCTTGTGAATTGGGGTGACTGTGTAGTGGAACGCGTCAGTGCGGGGCGGAATTCCGGTGGAACTCGCAGATCCGGTAGCGAAGCGGGTCCTCGCCGGTGAGCGCGGTTCCGCGGGCGGACTCCAACCAGGGGCCGTCCGCTGCGGTGAACTCCGGGTTGGAGCGAATGTCCGGGGCCTTCACGGTGAAGCGCTCCGGGGCGCCGCAGTCGATCTCGGTGATGACCACCCGGTCGGAGACCGGCACGCACTGGCGGTAGACGTGGCCACCTCCCAGGATCCACACCGTCGACGCACCGGATGCCACGGCGGAGCGTCCTGCGGCGATGATCGCGTCCGGCAACGAGGTGTGGACGGTCCCGCCCGGGGCGTCGTACGAGCTGTCGCGGGTGATCACGTGGTTGTCGCGGTTCGGCAGGGGCCGGTACTTCGGGTGCAGGGCCTCCCAGGACACCCGGCCCATGACCACCGGGGTGCCCACGGTGGTCTCCTGGAAGTGCTTCAGGTCCTCCGGCAGGTGCCAGGGCATATCCGTGCCATCGCCGATGATGCCGTCGACGGTCTGTGCCCAGATCATCCCGATCTCGATGCCCTCGGGGAAACCGGGCAGGTCGGCGCGTGTGACGGTCGGCTGTTCGGTGAATCCGGTGTCGCCCATCAGACCGCCACCGGTGCCTTGATGCCGGGGTGCGGGTCGTAGCCGGTGACGACGATGTCGTCGAAGGTGTAGCTGAAGATGTCGGCCGCCTTGTTCAGTTCGAGGGTCGGGTAGGGGCGTGCCTCGCGGGAGAGCTGCAGCTTCACCTGGTCGATGTGGTTGTCATAGATGTGGCAGTCACCGCCGGTCCAGATGAACTCCCCGACCTCGAGGCCCGCCTGCTGGGCGAACATGTGGGTCAGGATCGCGTAGGACGCGATGTTGAAGGGGACGCCGAGGAACATGTCCGCGCTGCGCTGGTACAGCTGGCAGGACAGCTTGCCGTCCGCGACGTAGAGCTGGAACAGCATGTGGCACGGGGGAAGCGCCATGTTCTCCAGTTCGGAGACGTTCCAGGCCGAGACGATGTTGCGGCGCGAGTCCGGGTTGGACTTCAAGGTCTCCAGCGCGGCGGCGATCTGGTCCACGTGGCGGCCGTCCGGGGTCGGCCAGCTGCGCCACTGGACGCCGTACACCGGGCCGAGGTCGCCGTTCTCGTCGGCCCATTCGTCCCAGATGGTCACCTTGTTCTCGTGCAGCCAACCGATGTTGGAGTCGCCCCGCAGGAACCACAGCAGCTCGCCGACGATGGAGCGCAGGTGCACCTTCTTGGTGGTGAGCAGCGGGAAGCCGTCGGCCAGGTTGAAGCGGACCTGGCGTCCGAACAGACTCCGGGTGCCGGTGCCGGTGCGGTCGCCCTTCGCCGAGCCGTGCTCGAGGATCTCGCGCAGCAGGTCCTCGTATGGGGTGGGGATGGGGGAGAGCTCGCTCATGTCACCCAGGATAGGCCAGGATCAGGTGACAGGGACAAGGCAGGGGTCTACTCAGTCCTGCAGCGTGTAGCTACCGTGCTCGGCATGGAATGCAGCGGCGGAGGCGAGGATCGGCTCGGCGACCTCGGGACGGCAGATCAGCAGGTCCGGAAGGTAGGTGTTCTCGTTGTTGTAGACCAGCGGGGAGCCGTCCAGACGGCTGCAGTGCAGGCCCGCGGCCAGGCACACGCCCACCGGCGCGGCATTGTCCCACTCGTACTGGCCGCCGGCGTGCACGTAGGCGTCGTTGTCGCCGAGCAGCACGCTGATCCCCTTGGCGCCGCAGGATCCCATGGTGGTGAGCTCCATCCCGGTCTCTTCCGCCACGTGGGTGGCGACGGCCGGGGTGGAGTTGCGGGAGATCACCAGACGGTTCGTCGGACGCCCCGGCACGGCGCGGGACTCCTTGGAGGTGAAGACCTGTCCGAGGTCGGGCATGCCGACGGCGGCGGTGTCGACCTTCCCGTTGATCACCAGGGCGATGTGCACCGCCCAGTCCTGCCGTACCCCGGCGTACTCACGGGTACCGTCCAGCGGGTCGATGACCCAGACGCGTTCGCAGTCGAGCCGGACCAGGTCGTCGGTGGCTTCCTCGGAGAGTACGGCATCGTCCGGCCGGTGTCTGATCAGGGCGCGGGAGATCCAGTCCTGGGCGATGGCGTCGCCGGCCGCACCGAGTTCCCCGCCGCTCAGCAGGCCCACGTTGCGGACCCCCTTCAGGATCTCGCCGGTCCCCTGGGCGAGGCGGCGTGCGAGGGTCTCGTCGTCGATGTAGGACGTCATGGCAGCCAAGTCTAGTCGCCTGGACCACACTTCGGCTCACCGGACGGGCCGATCACGTGTTCATGATGAAGACTCCCGGTGAAAAACGGCATCGCGGCGTGCATCGGGCTCCTCCCGCAGACTGGTGTGACAGTTCGTGTCCGGGGCGCGTGGTTGACTGGGGAGCATGACCCGTTCCCCGGACCTCCCGGACAACACCGACCCGCTGGGCCGCTTTTTCGCGCCGGTGGCGAGTTGGTTCCGTGATGTCTTCGTCGAGCCCACGGTGGTGCAGTCGCAGGCATGGGACGCCATCAGTCGCGGCGACCACGCCCTGGTGGTCGCTCCGACCGGCTCGGGTAAGACGCTCGCCGCCTTCCTCTGGGCGCTGTCCCGGTTGACCTCGCAGGGGCTGATGCGGGGGACGGAGCAGGGGAGTGGTCAGGACGCCAACCGCAGCTCCGGCACCCGGGTTCTCTACATCTCGCCGCTGAAGGCCCTCGGTGTCGACGTCGAACGCAACCTGCAGGTCCCGTTGGCCGGTATCGCGCGTACCGCCGCGGCGTCGGACGATCCGTCCCACGCCGACATCGCCCCGGTGAGCATCGGGGTGCGCTCGGGTGACACTCCGCAGGCCGAGCGGGCGAAGCTGCTCCGCACCCCGCCGGACATCCTCATCACCACCCCGGAATCGTTGTACCTCATGCTGACCTCGAAGGCGTGTGGGACGTTACGAAACGTGGACACTGTCATCGTCGACGAGGTCCACGCCGTCGCCGGCACGAAGCGCGGCACCCACCTGGCGCTCAGCCTTGAAAGGCTGGAGCAGCTCACAGAACAGAACGTGCAGCGTATCGGTCTGTCGGCGACCGTGAACCCGGTGGACACCGTCGCGTCTTTCCTCGGGGGCGACCGACCGGTCACCGTCGTCAACCCGCCGACGCAGAAACTCTGGGACGTGAAGATCCGAAGCGTGGTCGAGGACTTCCGCGACCCGCCGGTGCTGGAGGACGTGGCACCGGACAGCGGGGACGACGTCGACGGCGCAGAGAGCACCGAGGACGCCATCCCCCTCGACGATGCCCTGCTCGGCCCCAGTCTCATCGGCGAGGGTGTCGGCGGCGTCACCGACGTCGGCTCCGGTCTCCGCGTGGCCTCCGGGGTGGACAAGGAGTCAGCCCTGCCACAGCAGAAGTCGGTGTGGCCGCACGTGCAGCGCGCGATCTACGAACAGATCATGGACAACCGCTCCACCCTGGTGTTCGTCAATTCGCGCCGCACCGCCGAGCGCCTCACCGGGGCACTCAACGAGATGTGGGCCGAAGAGCACGACCCGGAGTCCCTGGCTGCCCCGACCCGCAGGGATCCCGCTCAGGTCATGGCGCAGTCGGGGGCAGTCGCCGCCGCACCACAGGTCATTGCACGCGCCCACCACGGTTCGGTGTCCAAGGATCACCGGGCGGAGATCGAGACCTCGTTGAAGGACGGCTCGTTGCGGAGTGTAGTCGCCACGTCCTCGCTGGAACTCGGCATCGACATGGGCCTGGTCGACCACGTGATCCAGGTTGGTGCTCCGCCGAGTGTGTCCTCGGCCGTGCAGCGTTTCGGACGCGCCGGGCACACCGTCGGCGCGGTCTCCCGGGGCACGGTGTACCCGCTGCACCGGGCGGATGCCGAGGTGGCGACGGTGATCGTCGACCGGATGCTCGCCGGAGACCTGGAGCCACTGCAGGTCGTCACCAATGCGCTGGACATCCTGGCGCAGCAGACCGTGGCGATGACGGCACAGTCCACCCACCGGGTCGGAACGGCCGACAGTAGTACCGGGGACGCCGGAATCGAGGCCTCAAGTGGTGTCGTCGCGGTGGAGGAGTGGTTCCGCACCGTCCGTCGGGCGCACCCCTACGCCGCCCTGCCGCGGGAGGCTTTCGACGGCGTCATCGAGCTGGTGAGCGGACGCTACCCCTCCACCGACTTCTCCGACCTGCGTCCCAAGGTGGTCTACGACCCCGTCGCCGGGACACTCGAGGCCCGACCAGGTGCCCAGCGTACCGCGGTGACCAGTGGTGGGACGATCCCTGACCGGGGACTTTTCGGGGTGTTCCTGCCCACCGACGGGGAGAACGTCGGCGGCAGACGGGTCGGTGAACTCGACGAGGAGATGGTCTACGAGTCCCGCGTCGGCGACGTCTTCACCCTCGGGGCATCCTCCTGGCGGATCACGGAGATCACCCGCGACCAGGTGATCGTCACCCCGGCGGCCGGTCACACCGGGCGCCTGCCCTTCTGGGTGGGCGACGCAGAAGGACGCCCCGCCGAGCTCGCCCCGGTCCTCGGCACCGCCCGTCGTGGTTGGGGCAAGGGCGGTGAGGACGACGTCCGGGCGTCGTCCTTCCTGGACGACAACACGCGTGCCAACCTCGACTCCTTCTACGCCGAACAACGCGAGGTCACCCAGGTCGTCCCCGATGAGCGCACCATCCTCATCGAGCGGTTCCACGACGAGGTCGGAGACTGGCGCGTGGTGGTGCACAGTCCGTGGGGACGCTCGGTGAACGCCCCGTGGGCATTGGCGATCGGTACGACCCTGTCCCGACGCTCCGGAATCGACGCAATGGCCGTGGCCGGGGACGACGGGATCGTCCTGCGCCTGCCCTACACCGAGGACCCGCCGGGAGTCGAGCTGCTCACTGGAGGTGCCGAGGAGACGGCAGACCCTTCCAGCTCCGCCCCGGTGGTCAACGAGGTCACCGACGCCGTGGGCTCCTCCGCACTGTTCGCCGGACGCTTCCGCGAGTGTGCGGCCCGGTCCCTCCTGCTGCCACGTCGCAACCCCGGCAAACGCCAACCCCTGTGGCAGCAGCGCCAGCGTGCCTCCCAACTGCTGGACATCGCCCGACCGCACCCGGAGTTCCCGGTGATGGTGGAGACCATGCGCGAATGCCTGCGCGACGTCTACGACCTGCCGGCCCTGGAGAAGATCGTCGGCGCGGTGGGATCCCGCCGCATGCGCGTCGCCGAGATCACCACCGACTCACCCTCCTCCTTCGCCGAATCCCTGCTGTTCAGCTACACCGGGGCGTTCCTCTACGAGGGCGACTCCGCCGAGCGGGCCGCCGCCCTGTCGGTGGACCCCGCGCTGCTCGCCGCCGTGCTGGGGCAGCGGGGTGAGGGCCTCGAGCTGGACCCGGCGGTTGTCGAGGAGGTCGTGGCCGGTCTGCAGTGGCTGGCGGACGGACGGCGGGCCCGCAGTGCCGAACAGGTCGTGGACATGTTGCGCGCCCTCGGACCGCTGACGCCTGAAGAGGTGGAGCGACGGATCGACCCGGCGGCGTCCGGCATCCACGGCAGCGGTCCCGAAGCGATCCTCGACGAGGTACGAGGGGTGATCCCGCGACGGGTCTGCGAGGTCAAGGTCGGTGGCACCCTGCGTTGGGCGGTCGTGGAGGACGCTGCCCTGCTGCGTGACGGGCTCGGTATCCCGGTGCCACCGGGGGTCGCGGCATCACAGGAACGGGTGGCGGATGCGGTCGACCAGCTCGTCCTGCGGTGGGCACGGACCCACGGGCCCTTCGAGGCATCTGACATCGCCACCGAGTTCGGCCTCGGTGTGGCGACGGCGGATGCTCTGGCGAAACGGTGGGTCTCGGCACGACGGTTGGAGGCGCACACCGCAGGTGAGCGGGCGGGCGACACCGACTACTACGTCGACGCCGGTGTCCTGAGGCGGCTGCGGGCGGCGACGCTTGCGAAGGCCCGCGGGTCGCTGGAACCGGTGAGCCCGCAGACCTACGCCGCCTTCCTGCAGGAATGGCATGCCCTTGGACTCGGCGAACGCGAGGACCTGCCAGCGGTGATCGAGCAGCTCGCCGGTGTCGCCCTGCCAGCCAGCGCCTGGGAGACGGTGGTGCTGCCTTCGCGCATCCCCAACTACCAGTCCTCCGACCTGGACGACCTGATGTCCAGTGGTGAGATCGTGGTCGTCGGTGCCGGGGCAGGCAGCGGTGCCGGCGGTGCCACCGACCCGCGGATCATGCTGTTGCCCGCGGACCTGGCCCCATTGCTCGTCGACGATCTGGAAGCCGAGGACATTGCTGAGGACATTGCTGGGCACGTTGCGCTCGGCCCCGTCGCCCAGGTGGTCCGGGACAAGGTAAGTGGGGGAGGAGCCTTCCTTGCCGCTGAGATCGAACGGGCCCTGGGAGACGCTGACGCCTCCGTTGCAGGTACCGAGACCCCGGCCGCAACGTCCCACGACGCAGTGGACTCTGCGATCTGGGAACTCTTCGACGCAGGTCAGCTCATGCCGGACTCCTTCGCCCCGATCCGTGCCCGACTCGCCGGTACCGGGTTCACCGATCGTCCCGGTGCTACAGGACGCGGTGACGGTCGGGGTTCTGCCGGCGGGTCCGGAAGCGCAGCATCCGGAAGTCGGGGTGCGCACAAGGCCCCGCGACGCAATGCGGGACGCGGCTCGAACCGACGGCTCCGCATGGGACGGACCACCTTCGCCCAGACCGTGCGTTCGGAGGAGGTGCGGTCGCGCCGGGCGGCGATGAACGCCCACGCCGGTGTGCCCGGACGCTGGTCACTGGTGCCGACGGTCGGAGGTGCGGCAACGGACCGGGCGATCGCCCGGGGCGAGGCGTGGCTGGACCGCTACGCCGTCGTGACCCGTGGATCCATCGTCGCCGAGCACACCGAAGGAGGGTTCGCCGCGGCCTACCGGATGCTCACGGCCTGGGAGGACAACGGCACCGTACTGCGCGGATACATCGTCGACGGTCTGGGAGGTGCACAGTTCGCCTCCCGCGAGGTGATCGACCGGCTCCGTGACCTGGAGGAGGAACCGGCACCGGCGGAGTCGTCGACACCGGTGCTGTTGGCGGCCTCCGATCCGGCCAACCCCTTCGGCGCGGCGGTGCCCTGGCCGGACATCGGGTCAGAAGACACGGATTCATCGACCGACCGGGCCTCCGCCCGTCCGACCCGTGGTGCCGGTGCCCTGGTCGTGGTGCAGGACGGTCGACTACTGGCACACCTCACCCGCGGAGGCCGGACAGTCACCGCGTTCGGCCGTCCGAGCCTGGGCGACGGACCGGTGGACGTCGACCCCGGGGACGTCCAGGCCGTGGTCTCCGCCCTGTCGGCCGCCATCGCAGCGAAGCGACTGTCACCGGTGACCGTGGAGAAGGTCAACGGGATCGACGTGATGTCCCTGGGTGCAGCCACCCGTGCCTGGACTGAAGCCGGCGCACGACTGACACCGAAGGGCCTGATCGTGCGGTGACATCGGTTTCGTGGCCGGTCTCAGGACATCACACCTCCCGGTACCGTGGTGGCATGAGGATCTCGGCGGTGGTGTGCGATGTCGGGGAGACACTGGTCGACGAGACCGCCCTCTGGTCCGAACTTGCCGACCGGGTCGGGGTCCCTCGATTCACCTTCATGGCCACCCTCGGTGGGCTGATCACACGGGGCCGGGATCACCGGGAGATATGGGGCGACCTCGGGGTCGATGAACCTCGGCACTGGCCGGAACATACCGCATCAGACCTGTACCCGGACGCGTCCGACTTCCTGGCGGACGTCCATCGGCTGGGCATCACGGTCGGGATCACCGGCAATCAACCGGAGAGAACAGAGGCGGTTCTCAGGGACATGGGCCTCCCGGCGGACCTCGTGGCCTCGTCGGCCGGATGGGGTGTTGAGAAGCCCTCAACGGGGTTCTTCACCAAGCTCGTCGACGTGTGCGACTGCGCACCGGAGCAGGTTCTCTACGTGGGGGATCGCGTTGACAACGACATCGTCCCCGCTGAAGCGGCAGGACTGTTGACCTGCCACATTCGTCGGGGGCCATGGGGGATCATCCAGTCACGGTGGCCGGAGGCGAGGACCGCCACAATGAGCGTCGATTCACTCGCTGAGCTGAGCAGGAAACTGTCGTGAACAGCAGCCCTTCGTCCTGTGGCGGCAGAGTAGTGTGAAGTCGGATCCAACACAGAGGTCATTGCTATCGGGTCCGCGTCCGTGAGTGCAGAAAGGGGGACATATGCCAGAAGGCGACTCCGTCCTGCAGCTCTCCGAGCGTATGCAGTGGATGGCAGGCAGGACCGTCACCCGCTCCGACATCCGCGTGCCCCGCTTCGCCACCGAGAACCTCGACGGACGCACCGTCACCTCCGTCTGGCCCTACGGGAAGCACCTGTTCATCGACGTCTCCGGTCGGGTGCTGCACACCCACCTGAAGATGGAGGGCGTCTGGTCGATTCACACCGCCGGCACCCGGTGGCGGCGTCCCGGTCACACCGCCCGGACCGTCCTCCGCTTCGCCCCGCAGCACCACGGAGGCCCCGAGATCGAGGTCGTCGGGCACTCCCTGGGATTCGTCCGACTCTTCGACCGGGCGGAGTACGACCAGGTGGTCGGGCACCTCGGCCCGGACATCCTCGCCCCGGACTGGGCGGACACCACATCAGGAAAGTCCCACCGCGATGAGGCACTGCGCCGCATCCTCGCACGCCCCGAACGCACCCTCGGTGCCGCCCTGCTGGACCAGCGCAACGTCGCCGGGATCGGCAACGAGTACCGGGCGGAGGTGTGCTTCCTCGCCGGGGTCGATCCCCGTCGGCCGACCGGGGAGGGACCAGGCGCGGAGGAGACCGCCGCCCACCTCCTCGACCTGTCGCGCAAGGTGATGTGGGAGAACCGGATGGAGCCACGCCGCCTGTTCACCGGGGACCGGCGCCCTGGCATGGGCAACTACGTCTTCGGCCGGGCGGAGAAGGCCTGCCGCCGGTGCGGGACACCGATCCTCAAGAGTTTCCTCGGCGGCGTCGATGCCGGTGGCGACGAGGGGGAGCTCGAGCGCGTCATCTGGTGGTGCCCGGTCTGCCAGCCGGGCTGAGCGACTTCACTCCCGTTTCGCTTCAGCTCCTGCGATCAGTGTTCTTTGACAGCGATGCAAGGTATGAGGCATCTGAGGTCGGTTTACGGAACGAACTCCAACCTCAGATGCCTTAAACCTGACACCGCATCAGAGCGACGACATCCGTTGACCTGCGAATGTGGACAAAGATATCCACACGGTTCGGCAAGTCAGCTACTCATGATGGACAGACAGCCGGAGGATTGCTGGACTGGACCGAGGGGCGTGTCCTGGGAATCACGGTGATCGACGTCCCGAACTCTGGTGGTCGGCGGTCAACGTTGGAGAGTGCAGACCGATACCGGGGAACGCGGTGAGCTTCGAGGCTCGGGGAAACGGTATCGGCAAGGGGACAAGGGAAAATGGGGGACGACATGACCGACGTGCCGCTCAGTGGCAGAGGACCGGATTACACAAGAAGGTCGGTCCCGCTGATCCGGCCTCGGTTGCGCGAAGAGCTGAGAGCGTCAGGAACAGTTACGGACTGGCAGCTCAGGAACCAGTATGTGCAGGCCGCTCCGGGAGTGGTGGTTCCGGTCTCAGAGTCCGGCCATGATCCGACAGCCTTCGGAGGCTTTGGGCATGACATCCTCACAAGGTCGGTGGCCCACAATCTGATCCGACCGGACGCAGTCCTCGGAGGTTGGGGAGCAGCGAGGATGTACGGTCTTCGTCCGGATTGGGGAGACAGTGCACCGGTGCTCCTGCTCACCGGGGCAGCGCGTTCGGGAAACGAGAAGACTGCCAGTGCAGTTCGAACTCCACTTCGACCGGTGATTCGACCGCTGCCCGACAATCCGTGGGTAGGTTGCGTCGATCGACGATATCCGCACCTGCAGGTTGTCAGCCCACAGTTGGCGGCGGTCCAGTGCCTGCGCACGGTCCTTACCTCGGGGCACGAGTGGTGGGTGCATGACGTCCCGGGGCTCACCAGAGAAGAAGTGCGCGCAGTTCAGCTCATGGATGCCATGGCCCAGTGCACCTGGGTAACCAGGGCGGGGATGTCGAAGGCAGCCAAAGGCCGGGTCAATGAACGGACGATGAGACGACTTCTGAAGTTGACCGATGACGGTGCCCAGTCTCCGATGGAGACCGTGATGCGGTTGATACTCCGTGACGTCCTGCCGGCACCGTATCGCTGGACATCACAGATCCGCGTGGATCTGGAGTCTGGATCATCACATGGTTGGACGCCCCGGACCCTTCCGGACCTGGGCTGCCGTGAGCTGAAGCTGGCGCTGTACTACGACGGGGAACATCATCGGGACCCGGGACAGACTGATGTCGACTTCAACCAGTTCCATGCACTTCGTGACATCGGCTGGGAGTCGCTGCGTTTCAACAAGCACAATCTGAAGGAGCCGGAGAGGATGCGGGAATCCGTGCGTAAGGTCCTGGCCCGGATACTGGCGTAGGTGCCCCAGGACGGACGTGAGGTTTGAGGTGCCTGAGGTTGGTATACGTTGAGAAAACCGACCTCAGACACCTCAAACCTGACAACGAGGCCGGGAGCAGAGCAGGACAGGGCCCCTGATCAGCAGAAACCCTTCCAGTCAGAGCCGCTACCGCCGGCGGTTGCGCAGGATGTGCTTCGTCAGCGAATCCGTGGACGGGTCACCGGTGGACACGTCCGCGCCACCGTTGTCGGCACCCAGCTTCGGCAACAGCTCATTGGCCTGCTTCTTGCCGAGCTCCACACCCCACTGGTCGAAGCTGTTGATGCCCCAGACCAGACCCTGCACGAAGGCGATGTGCTCGTACAGGGCGATCAGGGCACCGAGGGTCCGCGGGGTCAGCTTGTCGGCTACGATCGTCGTCGACGGACGGTTACCCGGCATCACCTTGTGCGGGACCAGGTCATCCTCGACACCGGCCTCACGGAGCTCGTCCTCGCCGCGGCCGAAGGCCATCACCCGGGACTGAGCCAGGAAGTTCGACAGCAGCATGTCGTGCATGCTGGTCTCACCGTCCGAGGCGACGGCGTCGTTGTGCGGGTTGACGAAGCCGATGAAGTCCGTCGGGATCAGGTGTGTGCCCTGGTGGATCAGCTGCATGAAGGCGTGCTGTCCGTTGGTGCCCGGAGCGCCCCAGTACACCTCCCCCGTCTCCACGGTGGTCAGCTCGCCGTTGAGGCGCCGGGACTTACCGTTGGACTCCATCATCAGCTGCTGCAGGTAGGACGGGAAGTCCGCCAGGTCGTCCGAGTACGGCAGCACCAGGTGGGACTGGGAACCGAGCACCGAGGTGTACCAGACACCCAGAAGACCCATGAGGACGGGAACGTTCATCTCCAGCGGTTCGGAGTAGAAGTGGTTGTCCACCTCGTGGAAGCCGCCGACGAACTCCATGAAGTCACGCGGGCCGATCGCCGCCATCAGCGACAGGCCGATCGCGGAGTCCACCGAGTAGCGACCGCCGACCCAGTCCCAGAAGCCGAACATGTTCCGGGTGTCGATGCCGAATTCGGCGACGGCCTCGGCGTTGGTCGACACAGCGACGAAGTGCTTGGCGACGGCGTCCTTGACCACCGCCTCGTCCTTCACGTCCACACCGGTGTGGCCCAGCTCGCGCAGCAGCCAGCGTTTCGCCGCGTGGGCGTTGGCGAGGGTCTCGGAGGTGGTGAAGGTCTTCGAGGAGACCACGAAGAGGGTGGACTCCGGGTCGAGTCCGTCGAGGGTGGAGGTGATGTCCGCCGGGTCGACGTTGGACACGAAGTAGGGGGTGATGCCGGCGGTGCAGTAGGGGCGCAGCGCCTTCGCCGCCATCGCCGGGCCCAGGTCTGAGCCGCCGATGCCGATGTTCACCACGTTCTTGATGGTGTGGTTGGTGACGCCGCGCCAGTCGCCCTTGCGCAGTGCGCGGGCCAGGTCACGCATCCGACCGAGGACGCCGTGCACGTCCTCGGCGACGTCCTGCCCGTCCACGGTCATGTCCTGCTCGATGGGGATGCGCAGGGCGGTGTGCAGGACGGCGCGGTCCTCGGTGGTGTTGATGTGCTCACCGTTGAACATGGACTGCCGGTAGCTCTCGATGCCCATCGCGCGTGCGACATTCGTGAGCAGACGCAGGGTGTTCTCGTCGGCCAGGTTCTTCGACAGGTCGACGTGCAGCGGGCCAGCCTCGAAGGTCATGTCACCGGCGCGACCGGGGTCGTCCCGGAACAGGTCCTTGATGGTGGTTCCCTTGGCCCGGGTGGCGTGGGCGACCAACGCCTGCCATTCAGGGGTTTTCGTCACGGGTGCGGTGTTCGGGACGGTGAACGTCACTGGTGTCGCCCTTTCGCTGCTGATGGTGTTCTCCGTCACCACGGTAGCGGAAAATACCGCTCTGCCGCGGCGAAGGGGCGACAGGACGTCCGACTCAGGCGTTACGTTCCTTCAGTCCGTGGGCGTAGTTGTCGGCGGCCTTGATGGCCTCGACGACATCGGCGGCGGTGTACTCGCCGGGCAGCTGCTTCAGCGTCTCGTCCGGGGACACGGCCAGTTCGGCGATGCGGAACAGGTCCTCGTCGGAGACCTCGGGCAGGTTGATCTCCTCCAGCGTGGTCGGCAGTCCGACCGACTGCAGGAAGCCGATGAAGCGGTCCAGCTCCTCCTTCGGTGCGCCTTCCAGGACGAGCTGCACGCCGATGCCGAAGGAGACCTTCTCGCCGTGCGACTTGTGGTGGATGTCGCCGGAGAGAGCGGTGAACCCGTTGTGGATGGCGTGGACGGCGGCCAGGCCACCGTTCTCGAATCCGAGGCCGGACAGCAGGGTGTTGGCCTCGGCGATGTTCTCCAGGGCGCGGCTGGCGATGTGTGCCTCGTTGTCGCGCAGTGCCTGGTGGGCGTAGGCGAACAGGGTCTCCTCGCACTTCTCGGCCAGGGCGATGCCGGCCAGGGTGGGACGGGCGGTGTCGTCCATGCGTCGGGAGTTCGCCCGGGCGACCGCGCGTGCCTCCACCGAGGTGGCCAGTGCATCGCCGATGCCGGAGCGCAGCGTGTTCACCGGTGCGTTGGCGATGACGGTGGTGTCCACGGCGACGAGGTCGGGGTTGCGGTCGTAGAAGAGGTAGGAGTCGAAGACACCGTCGTCGGTGTAGATCACCGAGACGCGCGCGGTCGGTGCGTCCGCGGAGACGGCGGTGGGGAAGATGGCGACCGGCAGTCCGCCCTTGTCGGCGACCGCACGGGCGGTGTCGATGATCTTGCCGCCGCCCAGGCCGATGATGACGTCGGATCCACGGGAGGACGCCACCTCGGAGATGCGCTCGATCTCCTTGTAGGAGGCTTCTCCGCCGAAGATCTCGTGGGTGGCGTTCTGGTCGGTGTCCTCGTCGGAGTTCAGCGAGTTCTCGAGCTGCTCACCGGCGATACCCCACACGATGTCGTCGGTGATGATCAGCTGGGAGGTGCCCAGCGGGGCGAGGTAACCGGCGGCGCGGTCGATGACCCCGGCGCCCTGGACGTAGCGGGACGGGCTGGTGTAGACGCGGTCGATGGAGGTCACGGTAAGGGGTGTCCTTTCTGTTCGGGGGTTTCCCTGGTCAGGGATTGTGTCAATCTGAGGGTTGGTGCTGGGGTTCGGTCGCTCAGGTCCAGCGTTCCAGCACCGGGCCGGCGGCGTCCTTCAATGACGCCTGGAACAGCGGCCCGAAGGAGATCCGGCCCACGCCGAGCTTCGTGGCGGTGGCCAGGTCGATACCGTCGGGGATCCCGCCGTCGACCGGGTGGGCGGTGATGTTCACCGGGGTGGAGACGGTCTCGAGGATCGTGGTGAGCACCCCGGTGGAGGGGATGCCCACCGGGTACAGGGAGTCCGCACCGGACTTCTCCAGGATGGCGAGCCGGTTCAGGGCGTCCTGCAGCTTCGCCTCGTCATCGCCGTCCTTGGTGAAGGCGTCGGTGCGTCCGTTGACGACCAGGTGCACGCCGCGCTCCTCGGCGGCCGCACGGATGGCCGCGATGTAGGCGCCGTGCTCCTCGGCGGGGCGGTAGGAGTCGTCGGAGTGGACGGTGTCCTCGACGTTGACGCCGACGGCACCGGCATCCAGGACGCGGTCGACCAGGTCGGCGGCGTCGAGGCCGTAGCCGGACTCGACGTCCACGGACACTGGCACGTCCACGGCCCCGGTGATGCGGGCGACCGCGGCGAAGTAGAGGTCCAGGGGAGTGTTCTCGCCGTCGGGGAAGCCGAGGGAGTCGGCGACCGGGTGGGAGCCGACGGTCAGAGCGGTGAACCCGGCGTCGACGGCGGTGTGGGCGCTCCAGGCGTCCCACACGGTGGGCAGGACGACCGGGGAGCCGCCGTGGTGGAGGTCAAGAAGGAGTTGGGCCTTCTCCGTGAGATTTTCCTGTGATGTGGTGTTCTCTGCGCTCATAACACAAGGCTACGCGTCTACGGGAGAACACGAACCCAGTTAATTTCCGGATGAGTCCCCGGGCTCCAGCGCGGACAGCACGGCGTCCTGAAGCAGGCCGTTGGACGCCACGGCGGACCCCTCGTGCGGCCCCGGCGTCCCGTCGAGGGAGGTGAAGGTGCCGCCTGCCTCGCGGACGATGACGTCGAGTGCGGCGAGGTCCCAGAGGCTGACCTCGGGCTCGGCGGCGATGTCCACGGTGCCCTCGGCGACCATGCAGTAGGACCAGAAGTCGCCGAAGCCACGCAGCCGCCAGGCGGAGTCGGTGAGTGCGATGATTTCCTCGCGGCGTCCGACGACCTTCCAACCGTCGAGGGAGGACAGCGAGATCGAGGAGTCGGCGATGTCGGAGACCTTGGAGACGTTCATGCGCCGGGCCTGGTGGGTGCCGAAGGTGCGCCAGGCGCCCATGCCTTCTGCTGCCCACCAGCGTCGGGCCAGCCCCGGGGCGGAGACCACACCGACGACGGGCTCACCGTCGACCAGCAGGGAGATCAGCGTTGCCCAGACCGGCACACCGCGGACGAAGTTCTTGGTGCCGTCGATCGGGTCGATGACCCACTGACGTCCGGTGAGCTCGACGTCGCCGCCGAATTCCTCCCCGAGGACGGCGTCTTCGGGTCGGTGGGTGGACAGCAGCTCACGCAGGCGGGTCTCGGTGGCGGTGTCGGCGTCCGAGACGGGGGTGAGGTCCGGCTTGGTCTCGATGTGGAGGTCGCCGGCCTCGAACCGGCCCATGGTGAGGTCGTCGGCGGCGTTGGCCAGGTTGAGGGCGAGGTTCAGGTCGTCGGAGTAGCTGGCGGCGGTTCCGGAAGCGGCGTCCGGTGCAGGCGTGCTCATGGTGCCCAAGGATAGGCCCCGGGGATACCGGGTGCAGTACGTAGGGGGGTTCCTCGGAGGTACGTAGGGGGGTTCCTCGGAGGTGCTCCCGGCGATACCGTCATCCCGAGCGGGTCAACCACACCGCGCAGTCGCCGGGCAGCGTGTCGGTGATGCCCGGCTCACTGGTGGTGACAACTTTGTATCCAGCGGGAATGGGCCAGGCCTCGGCGCCGAAGTTCACTACCGCGCGGGTCTGTGTCGCCCCGCCGGACGCCGCCTCCGGGTCGTCCTCGGAGGTAATGTCGACGACCAGCAGGTCGGCGTCGGGATCCTCTACGGGGGACGGCACGCTGAGCGTTCCGGCGCCCAGGCCGAGCTCGCGGCGCAGGGCCAGCAGCCGCCGGTAGAACGACAGGGTGGAGTCCGGGTCGACCTGCTGCACGTCGACGGCGAGGTCGGCGAACTCCTCTGGCTGTGGCAGCCACGGTGCGGACGCTGTGTCCGAACCGGCACCGGCATCGGCGACGTCGGAACGGTGCCAGGGGATCGGCACGCGGCAGCCGTCGCGTCCCAGGCGCTCTCCGTCGGTGCGGGCGAACGTCGGGTCCTGGCGGGCCTCGTCCGGAAGGTCGAGGACCTCCGGGAGCCCCAGCTCCTCGCCCTGGTACAGGTAGGCGCTGCCCGGCAGCGCCAGCATCAGAGTGGTCGCCGCCCGCGCCCGACGCAGGCCCAGGCTGCGCTCCGGAACCGTCACCGGTCCGGCCAGCTCGGTGGTGAACTCCGAGGGGGCCAATGCCAGGCGGGTGGCGTGACGGATCACGTCGTGGTTGGACAGCACCCATGTCGTCGGCGCGCCGACCTGCGATGTCACCCCGTAGGACTCCTCGATCGTCGCCCGCAGTTTCGCCGCGTCCCACGGGGTGTCCAGGAAGGAGAAGTTGAACGCCTGGTGGTATTCGCCGGGTCGGACGTACCGGGCGATCCGGTCCACCGGCTGCACCCACGCCTCGGCGACCATGATGCGGTCACCCGGGTAGCTGTCCAGCACCTCACGCCAGGTGCGGTAGATCTCGTGCACACCTTCCTGGTCCCAGTAGGGGGTGACTTCATCTGCCATGGCATCGGACTGGTGGGAGCCTTCGGCGACGTCCGGCAGCCCCTCGGCCTTGATCAAGCCGTGGGCGACGTCCACCCGGAAGCCGTCGACCCCACGGTCCAGCCAGAAGCGCAGCACGTCGAGGAAGGCCGCCCGGACCTCGGGATTCTGCCAGTTCAGGTCGGGCTGGCTGGAGTCGAAGAGATGCAGGTACCACTGGGTGGCCTCGGATCCGTCGGAGGTTCTGGTGGTGACGGACGACCAGGCCGGGCCGCCGAAGTTCGACTCCCAGTTGTTCGGACGCACGATCGGGTTCTTCTGGTCGTCTGTGTCCTCTGAGGGATCCAGGTCCCGGAACATGTACCAGTCCCGCTCCGGGGAGCCGGGGTCGGCGGCCAGGGCACGCTGGAACCACGGGTGCTCGTCACTGGTGTGGTTGGGGACCAGGTCCACGACCACCCGCAGGCCCAGACGGTGGGCCTCGGCGATGAGGGCGTCGGCGTCGTCCAGGTCACCGAACAGGGCGTCCACCCCGTAATAGTCTGCGACGTCGTAGCCTGCGTCGTTCTGCGGGGAGGGGTAGAAGGGGGAGATCCACACCGCGTCGACGCCCAGGTCGGCGAGGTGGCCCAGGTGGGCGGTGATACCCGGCAGATCGCCGACACCGTCACCGTTCGAGTCCGCGAAGGACCGGGGATAGACCTGGTAGATCACCGCATCACGCCACCACTGGTCCAAACTCGAAGTCTTCGCTGCGCTCATGCGGACAGACTAACTGTTCCGGCTGGTCCGGGCAGGGCGCACAGGGTGGGGTCAGCTGAAGACGCCGTACACCATGAATGCCTCGAAGACGCTCATGACGATCGCGGCGCGGATGAACTTCTTGTAGGCATTCTCCTCCTCGTAGGCGCGCTTCGAGAGCATGCCGTAGATACCGCCGAACAACCCGACGAGCCCGGGGACGAGGATGATCCAGATGGGCATGTCCCGCCCACGCCAGCCGGCATCCGCATCGGCGCCGGCGATGAAGATCACGACGAGGCTGATGACGGTGAGGACGGCGCCGACGATGGCGCAGATGCGGCCACCGCGCTTGCCCTCCTCGGCGTTGGAGCCGGGGTTCCCGTCGTCCGTGGCGGGCTGTTGGTGCCCCTGGCCGAAGGCGAGGTCAGGGGCATTGCTGGAGTTGTCCGTGGTGCTGGACCAGTCGGGCCCGTTGGACGGAGCGGCCATGGGGAGAGTCACGCTTTCATTGAGGGAAAAACACGAGCGGCCATGAGTGTATATGTTTGAATGCCCGGTGTGGCCGTTACTTCAGATTTCCTCATTTCATGGCTTGACCTGCCCGTTGACCGCGCGGATCTGACTGAGGCTCTCGCCGGACTCCGCCGCGGCCCAGACGGTTCTCCTGTCATGGACCCGGTCGCGAACTGGCTCATCGACACCGCCGACCCCGACCGGGACCAGAGCGAGGTCGCCGGGACCGAGCTTCCGGATCCCACGGACGCCTTGTCGGCGGCCGCCCGTCTGATCGGTCGGGTTCAACTGCTCGACCACGCCAACCAGGCGGAGAACCACCAACGCCTGGAGAAGGGCTCCCTCCCACGCCCGTCCTTCAAGATCCTGTCGGAGGCATCCGACCTCGTCTCGCTGGCGCGGGACCATGTCGACACCCTTGGCCCCGATCTCTCCCACGCGCTGGAGGCCGCGTCTGCTGCGGCCCAGGCCGCCCACACCCTGGAGCCAGTGTCCACGGCGTCCCGCAAGATGCTCCGGGAGGCGGTCGACGCCATGAGCGCCGACCGTCCGGCCCCGCGTCGGTGGCTGGTCTGGTCCTTCGAGGCTCTGGCACGACGCACGGTCACGGCCGGACGCCCTGACATCTGGCAGGAGGAGGTCGGGTACCTGATCTCCCGGTGCACGGCCGGCGGTGGCGGATGCCCTCCCGACCTGGCCCAGGCCGTGGCTGCCTTCGCCTCGATGGTCGTCGCAAGCGACCCCCGCTGGGAACGGGCGGAGCGGACCAGCGACCAGGCCGAGATGCTCCTCGACCTCGCCTCGGTGCCCACCGAGGGGGCCGACGGAGAACGCCTCCGGCTGGCCCTGGCGTACTTCCGCAACCCCGACCTGCAGACCGACCCGGAGGCGGGACCATGGATCGACAACGTGGACCGGAAGGTCCTCGACCTCGTCGGCAGACTCGACGAGAACGGGGTGAACAGCACGATCGCCGACTGCGGCAACATGATCCTCTCCGTCGGCCTGCCGCCCGAGAGGGTCATCCGGTCCCTGCAGGAGTGGGGTGCGGCGGCGCAACGACGGGACATGCTCGACCTTTCGGTCGCCTCCTCCATCGACGACGTGATCCGGAAGCTCCACGAGGTCGCCGGGGACACCGAGGACACTGCGGACACTGCGGACACTGCGGAAATACAGGACCCAGGGGAAACAGGGGACGCAGAGGACGGACAGAACACGGAGGTCACACCCGATGCCGCGCGGACCCCGTGGACCCCTGACCTCGCCGACAGTCCCCACCGCCCCTCGGAACCGGTCCTGCCCGGCAAGCCCCAGGGGGTGCCCACCGGGCTGTACAGCGACGATTTCAACGTCCGCGCCCAGGCACTCGCCGATGCGCGCGGTGGATGGGCCTTCAACGGGGTCTTATCCTCAGACGACCGGGAGTTCCAGGCCGCGGTGACCGCCTGCGCCGAGATGTACGAGCGTGGCGTCCACGACGACACCGAGGTGGTCCGCGAGCAGTCGGTCATCTACGCCCGCCGGATCATCAGTGGTTTCCACCGTCGTGGCGATACGCAGGAATGCGACCGGTGGTGCCGGAAGGTCATCGACGAGACCGCGCACCTGTCCACCCCGCGGTGCGTCAGGGCACGGTTCCTCGCCCTCTGGGATCTGGCGATGACCTCGGACAATGAGCAGGAACGTGCCCGCGCACTGTCCGACGTCGGGTCGGCCCTGAACAACAACTACTCCGACTACGCCGCCTGCTACGGTGCGATGCTCACCCGCCAGCGGGCCGCCGAGATGCCGCCAGGGCCGGAGCGGGTGGTCGAGAAGGTCAGGGCACTCGACCAGATGGTCTTCGCCGAGCCACTCGACGAATGGGAGGAGACCGACTGGCGGGGGCTGATCCTCGCCAACGCCCCCGAGATCATCAATGACGCGCGGCAGGTGGGGGACGCCGCCGCCATGGTGCACTGCGCGTCGGTGTTCCTGGACTGGCTCGAGGAGCCGGTGCGGGGCGGCAACCTCCACGTCCTGAACTACCAGGTCCGCCGACAGCTCCAGGTGATCCCCGCCGACCCCGCCCAGACCGGTGCGCGAGTGGTCGAGAGGCGGGACGCCCTGGTCGCCCGCGCGACGGCGGTGTTGGACGCGGCGGAGCCGCTGCCCCGCGCCTTCGCCGGGGCGGCGGACCGCTTTGCCGGGGAGGCCGACCGTTGGCGGGCCGACCACAGTCACAACCTGTCGGCGGCGCGGACCGCGGTCACCGAGGCGACCAGGATCCTGCCGGACCTCGAGGGCGAACAGGACACCGAGTTCGACAGCGGTGGGTTTCTCGCCGAAGAGGTCCGGAACCTCATGAACGACATCATGGAGACCGATGACGCGACCGCGCTGGTCATGGCGACGATCATCTACCTGGAGTCGGGCGTGTACCGCTACGACGATATCGGCTGGTCGATGGTCGGTGGGCTCGTCAACGCCGGCGCGGACCCGGCAGCATTCATCACCTGCAGGGACCGCGACCTGGTCCTGGAGCTCTACTCCTTGCTGGAACCGCTGGTCGACGAAGGCCGCGACGGTGCTTCCATCCCCGGGTTCCGGCGCATGTCGAAGGCGGCTTCGCGCCGGGCGAAGGGGATGTTCCGGCGGCGCTAGAGCGACTTCAGCTGCTCGGTGACCGCGTCGACACAGGTCGGGGATCCGGCGACCGACCAGGTCTTCCCGCCGGCGGTGACGCGCTCGCAGCGTCCTCCCGCCCCCTCGACGAGCGCGCGACCCGGAAGCAGGTCCCACGGCAGGACGCTGTGCTGGAACCAGCAGCTGCGGTTACCGGAGGCGACCGAGGCCATGTCCACCGATGCCGAGCCCTTGAACCGCACCGTGGCGAAGTTGTCGACCACCGCAGTGAAGATCTCGTTGAGCTCCGGGGTGGCGATGTCGGTGGGGTGCAGGTAGCCGCTCAGGCTGGAATCAGCCGGGGCGAGGTCGGGGAGCGTGCCGACCCGGTTGCCGTCCAGGGTGGTGGGGATGTCCGCGCCACCGAACCAGGTGTAGCCCATCGCCGGACGGTGCACCGCGCCGAAGATCAGCTTGTCCGGGTCCTCCGGGTCGCCCTCGACCAGTGCCAGGGCGGAGCACCAGTAGTCGGAGCCGGTGGTGAAGTTGTAGGTGCCGTCCACCGGGTCGATGACCCAGGTGCGTCCGGAGGTGCCCTCGGCGGCGGTGCCCTCCTC